>NZ_JARWOV010000285.1 GCF_029868855.1 Nocardia carnea
CGCGGGGGCCTTGGGGACCGGGCGGTGGGCGGGGGCGCATGGGCACCCGGGGCCCCGTGGCGCGCCCGCCCCGCGGGCCCGGCGGCCGCAGCGCCAGCGCAGCGGCGGCCGCGAACTCGGTACAGCTCAGAAATCGCTCGGCCGGATTCTTGGCCAGGGCGCGCGCCATCACCTCGTCCAGCGCCGGCGGCAGCCCGGGCCGGATCCGGCTCAGCCGCGGCACCGGGGCGGTGAGATGCGCCTGGATGAGTTCGGCCGGATTGCTGCCCGGATACGGCCCGGATCCGGTGAGCAGCCAGAACAGCGTGCAGGCCAGCGAATACTGGTCACCGCGATGATCCAGTTTGGCACCGGTCAGCTGCTCGGGCGCCGCATAGGCCAGGGTCGCGGTGATGGTATCGGCCGCGGCAATGGTGGTTTCGGCGTCGCGGACCCCGGCGATACCGAAATCGGTGAGCAGTACCCGTTCCGGCTGCCCGATGGGCGGTTTCGCGAGCAGGATGTTGCCCGGTTTCACATCCCGGTGCAGCACACCGTTGGCGTGTGCGAAGTCCAGCGCGACCCCGGTATCGGCAATGATCTGCACCGCCCGCCGGGGGTCGAGGACGTGCAGGTCCACCAGCGAGGCATCGGACCCGGGCACATACTGCATCGAGATCCACAGCTGTTTTCCCTCGGCGCCGCGGTCGTAGACGGTGACGATATTGGGATGCTCGAGCCGGCCGGCGAGTTCGGATTCACGTTCGAAACGCAGCCGGATCTCCCTGTCGGAGTACAGATCCGGGTTGAGCAGTTTGAGGGCCACCAGCCGCGGCAGCCGCGGATGTCTGGCGAGGAAGACCATTCCCATTCCGCCGACACCCAGGCGCCGTCGGATGAGATAGCCCGCGAAGTCCTCACCAGGCTGGAGCATCGCCGAATTCCCCCTCGTCGGGTCGTGCACGATTCTACCGGTGTATCTTCCCGCACCGCCCCGGCGCAAGGCGAGGGCCCGGTGTCGGGGGCGGCCGATAGTCTGACGGTATGCGCATTGGAGCACACGTCCGGATGGACAGCGACCCGATCGGGTACGGCGAGCAACTCGGCGCCGATGTCGTACAACTGTTCGTGGTGGATCCGCAGAGCTGGGACAAACCCGCACCCCATCCCGCCACCGAACAGATCCTCGCCAGTCCGATCGATGTGGTGGTGCACTCCTCGTATCAGATCAATGTGGCCAGTACCAACAACCGGCTGCGGATGCCCTCCCGCAACGCGGTGGCCCTGCAGGCGCAGGCGGCCGCCGATATCGGCGCGTTCGGCCTGGTCGTCCACGGTGGTCACGTGCGCTCCGACGAGGAGATGGAGGCCGGGTTCGTGAACTGGCGCAAACTCTTCGAACGCCAGCAGGACAAAGGCGGTTTCGCGGTGCCGATCCTGATCGAGAACACCGCCGGTGGAAATCACGCCATGGCCCGGCATTTCGATACGATCGCCCGGCTGTGGGACGCGGTCGGCGAATACGGCGCCGGATTCTGCCTGGACACCTGCCACGCCTGGGCGGGCGGCGAGGACCTGGTGGGCGTGGTCGAACGTATCCGTGCGATCACCGGCCGGATCGATCTGGTGCATCTGAACTCCTCGCGCGACGCCTTCGATTCGGGCGCCGACCGGCACGCCAATTTCGCCTCCGGCACCATCGACCCCGAACTGCTCGCGGAGGTGTGCCGCACCGCGGACGCACCGGTGGTGTTGGAAACCCCCGCCGAAGGTATGGCCGAAGATCTCGCCTACCTCCGCGAACATATCGGGTAGCGGAACTCCGATCATCGCGGGCCGAGATCGAGACCGTAGACGGGGTCCGGACGGGACCGGCGCGGCGTGATCTGCGTCCTGCTGAGCAAACCCGGTCGCACCTGCCGGGTGCCCGATGAGCGACACTGTGACCTATGCATTACCGGCCACCGACCGTTGGGCCCGTCGAGACACCGTTCGATCCGGTGGCCCGTTCCGGCTCCTCCCGCACCCCGGCTCCCCGCCACGAAGGGGCGGCAAGGCCCGGCCGTCCGGGTGACCGGGCCGGAGTCGCCCGGTGAGGCGGCATCGCACCGCCCGCGGCCCACGGGGTCGCCGGCGTGACGAGCTGCGCGCTCCGGCCCATCGCCGGCCGACCGTTCATCCCAATCCCGCCGCACTCACGGATAAGCCGTGTGGCGGCGTGATGTGCGTCCGGCCGGGTCCCGGGCGACCCGAAGAGCAGTCCTGACCTGCGAATATTTCCCAGTCTCGGCCGCCTCGACCGGTGGGCCGTCCGATCACCGCACGCCCGGCAGACCTCCGAAGAGCACCTGGAACACCGTCGGGTGGTTCTGGTAGATCCGGGTGGACGGGACGAAAGGGTGCACCTCCGCGGTATCGGTGACCACGTAGTCGGCGTGGCTGCCCGGTACCCGGTCCAGCACGCCGTCGCAGCGTGGTCCGCCGGTCGCGTTCACTTTGGGCAGGTCCTCGGGGTACTTGTAGGCCTCGGCGCCGTACATGAAGCCGGCGTTGAAAGACGCGCCGGGAACCCGGCCGCCGACCAGGTCCTCGGCCAGGGGCATGGCCGTGGCCAACCCGCGGATCGTGCAGTCCAGCGCGGGTCGGTAGTAGTTCAGCAGTTCGGTGGTGGGCCGGAGCAGGTCCAGCGCGGTGCCCAGGTTCTGTTCGTTCTCGGCCAGGACCGCGCCGGTGGTGTCGGCCAGGCCGATCGTTTCCAGTAGCAGAGTGTCGAAGTTCTGTTCGTTGTCGGTGAGGGTGTGGCTGAGGATGGTGGCGTTGTCGACGGTACGCAGGAGATCGGGGGCGGTATCGGCGTAGAGGTTGGTCACCGCGGCGCCGGCCTGGAAGTCGTGCCGGAGCGCGGGCATGCTCGGGTTTATCTCGCGGAGGAGCCGGTCGGCATTCACCAGCAGATCGCCGAGTCGCTCACCACGCCCCTGCAGGGCGGTGCCGAGGGCGGTGAGAGTGGCGTTGAGTTTCGCCGGTTCGACCATTTCCAGGACCTCGGTGAGGCGTTCGAAAAGGGTGTTGAATTCGACGGTCACCGATTCACCACGCAATACCTGCCCGGGCCGGAGCCGGCCCGCGGGTTCGGCGGGTTCGACGAAGTTCACGTATTTGGCACCGAAAACTGTGGTGGAACGGATATCCACGAGCGCGTTGCCCGGGACGAGACCCATCAGATCGGGGTTCATATCGAGTTCGAGGCGGACCTCCCCGTTCTCGTTTTCGACCGTGCCCACCCGGCCCACCTCCGCGCCACGGAATTTCACCTTGGCGTCGGGATCCATCACGAGACCGCTGCGCGGGACCACCACGGCGACGTGCTTTTCCGGGGTGAAGCCGCCGAGGAAACTCGTCAGCGAGACCACCACGATGAGCACCAGCACCAGCACCATGGCCAGCGCCGCGAGCTTGTACTGCACGGCCTGCCAGATCTTGCGCCGTGTCGTCGTGTGCCGATCGGACCGGGTGTGTACGGGTACCACCACTCACCTGCCTTGCGATGTCCGGCACCCCGTTGTGCCGAACTGAACCGGATTTATGTCCAGACAGTTGTCCATGTTATGGGTGATTCGACCCGGCCGGTACGGTTTTCGCCGATTGCGTCCGGAATCCGCCGCGATACGGCATCTTCGCAGGTAGAAAGTGAAAAGGCCCGCTCACCACTGGGGTGAACGGGCCTCGATCATAAGCCGTTACGGCATCGGTTACAGCGTTTTCTCGATCGCCGCGACCAGCGTGTCCGCATCCGGTGCGGTGGTCGGCCGGAATCGGCCGGCCACAGTCCCGTCGCGGCTGATCAGAAACTTTTCGAAGTTCCACTGCACATCGCCGGCGGCGCCCTCGGCGTCAGGGGTATCGACGATCTCCTGGTACAGCGGATGCCGGTCCGCACCGTTCACATCGGCCTTCTCGAGCAGCGGGAAATCGACCCCGTAGGTGGTCGAGCAGAACTGTTCGATCTCCTCCGCGGTCCCCGGCTCCTGACCCATGAACTGGTTACACGGGAAGCCGACGACGCTGAAACCGCGATCCCCGTAAGTTTTCTGCAATTCGACCAGACCGCTGTACTGCGGGGTCAGACCACATTTCGACGCGACATTGACCAGCAGTACCGCCCGGTCACCCACCAGCTCGCCGAGCGTGGTCGCCGAACCGGACAGCGTGTTCACCGGAATATCTCGGACGTTCATTCGTAGCGCACCTGCCAACTCTTGATCCCGTTGATCCACCCCGAACGCAACCGTACCGGATCGGATACCGATTTCAGGTCGGGCATGGCATCGGCGATCGCGTTGAACATCAGGTCGATCTCCAGGCGGGCGAGGTTGGCACCGACGCAGTAGTGGGTGCCGGTACCACCGAATCCGACATGCGGGTTGGGGTCGCGCAGGATATCGAAAGCGAACGGCTTCTCGAAACCGGCCTCGTCGAAATTGGCCGAGCTGTAGAACAATCCGAGACGCTGCCCCTTCTTGATCTCCTGCCCGCCCAGCACATGATCCGCGGTGGCGGTGCGCTGGAACGCCGTCACCGGGGTGGCCCAGCGCACGATCTCGTCCGGCGCGGTGCGCGGGCGCTGCTCCCGGTAGAGCTGCCACTGTTCCGGATTGTCCACGAACGCCTTCATGCCGTGCGTGATGGCGTTGCGGGTGGTTTCGTTACCGGCGACCGCGAGCAGGATGACGAAGAAACCGAATTCGTCCGAGGCCAGGCCGTCGCCGTCGACATCGGCGTTGACCAGCTGCGTGACGATATCGTCGGCCGGACAACCCCGGCGCTGCTCGGCCATATTCCAGGCGTAGCCCAGGATCTCCGCGGACGCGACCGTCGGGTCACCGTATTCGGGATCGTCGTAGTTGAGCATCTGGTTCGACCAGTCGAAAACCTTGCGACGGTCTTCCTGCGGCACTCCGAGCAGCTCGGCGATCGCCTGCAGGGGCAGTTCACAGGCGACCTGGGTGACGAAATCACCGCCGCCGGTCTTCTTCGCCTCGTGCACGATCTTGTGCGCCCGCTCGGTGAGGGCGTCACGCAGGCCCTCCACAGCTCGCGGGGTGAAACCCTTGGCAACGATCCGGCGCACCTTGGAATGTTTGGGCGGATCCATGTTCACCAGCAGCGCACCGGTCAACGCCATCTGATCCGGGGTGATATCGCCCGGCAACCGGACGATCGAGCCCTTCTGCTGCGACGAGTACAACTCCGGGTTACGGGACAGCTCTTTGACGTCTTCGAGGGTGCTGACCACCCAGTACCCGCCGTCGTTGAAACCGCCCGAGGCTTCGTCGGTCTGCGCGTTCCACCACACCGGGGCGGTGCGCCGCAGCATCGCGAACTCCTCGACGGGGCTGCGCTGTTCCCACAGGCCGGGGTCGGTGAAATCGAAACCCGGAGGCAGTGCGGTTGTCATCAGGATTCCTTTCCGTCTTCCGGCAGCGGCCGCAGCGGCGCCTCCGGTTGCACCTCGACCAGGACCAGGTGGGCCCCGCGCGGGGTGCCGACAACCGCCGAGACCGCGCGCGCCAGATCACTCGCGCGCAGCATGTACGGATGCCGGGCCAGCCCCCACGACTGCCACGACTCCAGCAGCGGGCCCACGACCTCGGGCTTGGCGTTCATCCCCATCCCCGTCACCGTCGGACCCGGCCGTACCAGCGAAGCGCGGATACCGGTGCCCTCGAGTTCCATCCGCAGCTGCTGCACCATGGCCTCGACCCCCGCCTTGGCCGCGCTGTAGGCGCCGTTCCACGGTCGCGGATGCGGCGCGCAGTCGGAGCTGATCAGTACCACATCACCGCGGCGGCGTTCCAGCATGCCGGGCAGCACCGCATGCGCCATCCGATGTGCACCGATCAGATGGATCTGCACCTGATGCGCGAAGTCCGCGGGGTCCATGTCCTGGATGAGGCCGAATTCGATATCGCCGGCCCCGGAGACCAGGATCTCGGTGGGTCCGTTGGCCGCTTCGGCCGCAGTCACGAATTCGTCCACGGAGCCCTGGTCGGTGACATCGAGCCGGTGCGCGAACGCGGTCCCGCCGTCGGCACGGATCTTGCCGGCCAGATCTTCGAGGATCTCCACCCGGCGCGCGCCCAGCGCCACCGGATGGCCCTGTGCGGCCAGTTCCACCGCGGTGGCCGCGCCGATACCGGACGACGCGCCGGCCACGATGGCGGGCCGTTTCTCGGGATGGGGTTCGAACCGGGGCATTACCGCACCTCCACGGTGATCGGGAGCTTGGCGAAGCCCCGCACATTGCTCGAGTGCACTCGTTCGATACCGTCCTCACGCACCCGATAGGACTTGACGCGCGAAGCGAATTCGCGCAGGGCGACGGTGGCCTCCAGCCGGGCCAGATGGGCACCGAGGCAGAAGTGCACACCGGCGCCGAAGCTGGCGAGGTTGCCCTTTTCGGCGCGGTCGAGGTCGAAACTGTCGCCGTCGTCGAACACTTCCGCGTCACGGTTGGCCGAGCCGATCAGCAGCAGCACCTTGGCGCCGGCCGGGATCACCTTGCCGTGGTATTCGAGATCCTCGGTGGCGGTCCGCGCGACCATCTGGCTGGACGTGTCGTAACGCAGGGTCTCCTCGACCCAATCCGAGACGCGTTCCGGATCGTCGGCCACCTTGGCGTACTGCTCGGGGTTGCGGGCCGCCCAGTACAGGGCGTTACCGAGCAGTTTGGTGGTGGTCTCGTTACCGGCGACGACCATCAGGAACATGAAGCCGATGATTTCGTCGTCGGTGAGCGAATCGCCGTCGATTTCGGCGTCCAGCAGTGCGGAGGTGAGATCGTCGGTGGGGTTCTCCCGGCGTTCGGCGACCATGTTCGCGTAGTAGACGACGAGGTTCAGCGACGCCTCGATCGCCGAATCCGGGACATCGGTGACGCCGTCCTCGCGGTGCATGACCATATCGGCCATGCGGCGTATCTCGGCGCGGTCGGCGGCCGGTACGCCCATCATCTCGGAGATGACGTCCATCGGCAGCTTGCCCGCGAATTCGTCGATCCAGTCGAACTCGCCGCGTTCGAGGGCCGGTACCAGGTATTCGAGCGCGAGTTCGTGGATGCGCTCTTCCATATCGGCGACCCGTTTCGGGGTGAATCCCTTGAAAACCAGGCGCCGCATCCGCATATGCCGGGGATCGTCCATGGCCAGGAACGACATCGTGCGATGGGCGTCGGGGCCCCATGCGGCGGGGTCGAGGGAGACGCCGTTGGCATTGGAGAGCTGCGTGGCGTTGCGGAAACCGTTCGTCACATCGGCGTGCCGGGACAGCGCGTAGAAATCGAGTTCGGCGTTGTAATAGAGCGGTGCCTCCGCGCGCAGCCGGGCGTAGGTCGGGTACGGATCCTCGTGGAACGCGTAGTCGTACGGGTCGAACTTGACTTCATCTTCCGCCCGGAGGCGGTCGATTCCCGGGCTCACACCCGAGGTTTCCTGTTTCATCGACGGTTGCCTCCTCGCATCAGCTGCGGGGCGGTCTCACACCATCTCCGCAGGCAAGCACCGCCAGCCCGGCGGCTTCTATGTTCTTCGCGGCGTTCACGTCCCGATCGTGAACCGCGCCGCAGGGGCACGCCCATTCTCGGACGTGCAGCGGCATAGCGTCGTTGATACGACCGCATACCGAACAAGTCTTCGACGACGGATAGAACCGATCGATCGCCACTACAGTGCGCCCATACCACTGCGCCTTGTACTCGAGCATGCCCCGGAACTGCGCCCACGATGCGTCCGAGATCGCCCGCGCAAGCGAGCGATTGCGAACCATGTTCCGCACGCCCAGATCCTCGATGGCGATCACTTGGTTCTCGCGCACCAATCGAGTCGAGAGCTTGTGCAGATGATCGCGGCGACGATCCCCGATCCGCGCATAAATCCGTGCCACTCGTTGTCGGGCCTTGGCCCGATTTTTCGAACCCTTCTGTCTCTTCGATAACGCCCGCTGCGCTTTCGCCAGGCTGGCGCGGTCGTTCTTCTCGTGCCGGGGATTGCAGATCTTCTCGCCGGTCGAGAGTGTGTACAGACTGGCGATCCCGGCATCGACGCCGAGCGTCGACCTCACCGGGGCATGCTCGGTGATTGTCTCCTCTACCAGAATGGAAATGTGGTAGCGGCCCGCAGCGTCTTTCGACACGGTGACCTGCGACGGCTGCGCACCCTCCGGTAGCGGTCGCGACCAGCGAATATCCAACGGCTCCGCATGTTTCGCAAGCTTTATCTGCCCGTTGCGGTAGGTGAAGCAGTTCGAAAAATAGGTTGCCGAATCCTTCGACCTGCCCTTTTTCTTGAACTTCGGATACGCCGTCTGTTTGCGCCAGAACTTGTCGAAGGCGCCTTGCAGGTTCCGTAGTGTGGCCTGCAACGGCCCCTTGGACGGTTCGGTGAGCCAGTCGGTGTCGGGGTCGCCTTTCCAGGCCGTGAGCATCTTGTCGGATTCCGCGTAATTGATCCGACGATGTTCCTGAATCCAGGCACGAGACCGCTCCGCCAGCGCCCTGTTGTAGACGTAGCGGACACAGCCGAAAGTGCGCGCGAGCTGGCCCTGCTGCTCGCGCGTGGGATAGAAGCGGTACCTGTACGCCCGCTTCACTACCCGCCCGGCCATAAATGACATAGTAGCAATACAGTTTGTCACCCCACAGAGTCGCCGATTCGACGGAACCGGACCGGACTAGCGCGCGACGATTCCCGACGACCGACTCCAACGATGCGGCGGTCACCAGATCCACCTGTCTTTCGATAACGAGTTCTCGCCGGACGGGGCGGTGCACCCACCAAGGAGAGACACATAGCTGGACATGTGTCTGGACGGTACCAGCGGCACGCCGCCGCGACAATGATCGTACGAGAATCAACCGGTCGAACGGGTCGATACGCAGCGGTCGGCACGGCACTGCGCCCTAGGTCCCCGAAGCCGGGGAGGATCGGGCACGATCGATACAGGACCGCGTGGATAGAACCGGTTCTTGCACTCGCAGAAGAGTCCGGACTATATTCCATACACCTGTCCAGACAGTATTGGGGTCTTTCATGAACAGTCTTCTGCCCGGCGACAGCTCCCGACTGCTGATCGGCGGTAGCCTCGTCGCCGGCGGCAACGGCGTGTTCGACAATGTGAACCCGGCGACCGAAGAGGTCATCGGCACCGCGGCCGACGCGGACGCGGCCGATATGAACGCCGCCGTCGCCGCCGCCCGCACCGCCTTCGACGAGACCGGCTGGTCCCGCGACCACGCCTTCCGGGTGCGCTGCCTGGAACAGCTGCAGGCGGGACTGAAAGCGCACGCGGAAGAACTACGTGAGATCACCGTCGCCGAAGTGGGCGCGCCGATCATGTTCACCAGCGGTCCCCAGCTCGAGGGCCCGATCGAAGATTTGAGCTTCCCCACCCAGCTCGCCGCGAACTACGAATGGGAAACCGAACTCGGTGTCGCGGCGCCGATGGGCATCAGCACCCACCGCGTGATCCGGCGCGAAGCGGTCGGCGTGGTCGGGGCGATCACGCCGTGGAACTTCCCGCATCAGATCAACTTCGCGAAACTCGGCCCGGCCCTGGCGGCGGGCAACACCATCGTTCTCAAACCGGCCCCCGACACCCCCTGGTGCGCGGCGGCGCTCGGTTCGATCATCACCGAGGAAACCGATATTCCGCCCGGCGTGGTCAATATCGTCACCTCGTCCGATCACGCCCTGGGCGCCCAGCTCTCCGGCGATCCCCGGGTCGACCTGATCAGTTTCACCGGATCCACCGGCACCGGGCGCGCCGTCATGGCCTCGGCCGCGGCGAATCTGAAGAAAACCTTCCTCGAACTGGGCGGGAAATCGGCGTTCATCGTGCTCGACGACGCCGACCTGGCCACCGCCGTGAGCTACGCGGGCTTCTCGCTGTGTGTCCACGCCGGCCAGGGCTGCGCCCTCACCACCCGGCTGCTCGTGCCCCGCGCCCGGTACGACGAGGCGGTGGATGCGGTAGCGGCCACCATGAGCGGAATCCGTCCCGGCGATCCCACGTCACCGGGCACGGTCTGTGGTCCGGTGATCTCCGACCGGCAGCGTTCGCGCGTACTCGGTTATATTGACAGCGCCCGCGCCGACGGTGGCCGGATCGTCACCGGTGGCGGACGCCCGGCCGAACACGAGCGCGGTTTCTTCGTCGAACCCACCGTGATCGCCGACCTCGACAACAGCGCGAAGGCCGCCCAGGAGGAGATCTTCGGTCCCGTCCTGGTGGTGCTGCCCTACGACGGCGACGACGAGGCCGTCCGGATCGCCAACGATTCCCCCTACGGCCTGTCGGGCGCCGTCTGGGGCAAGGACCCGGAGCGGATCCGGCGGGTCACCGACGGGGTGCGCACCGGAACCCTCGGCGTCAACGGCGGGATGTGGTACAGCGCGGATGCCCCGTTCGGTGGCTACAAACAGTCCGGTATCGGCCGCGAGATGGGGGTCGCCGGATTCGAGGAGTACCTCGAGACCAAGCTCGTCGCGACCGCACAGTAGCCGCGGTACACCGCCCGCACAGCAATCCGAAACTTCTTTTCCCACCAGGCTTTCCACAGCAGCGAGGAGCTCGATCCCATGGCTCGTTTCACCGGCCGGACCGCCATCGTCACCGGCGCCGCACGCGGTATCGGCGAGGTCTACGCGCAGGCGCTGGCCGCCGAGGGCGCATCCGTCGTCGTCGCGGACCTGAACGCCGAGGGGGGTACCGCCGTCGCCGAGAAGATCGTGGCCGACGGCGGCACCGCGTCGTTCCATCCGGTCGACGTCTCCGATCCGGAATCGGCCAAGACGCTGGCCGATTTCACCGTCGAGAAGTACGGCAAGATCGACCATCTGGTCAACAACGCCGCCATCTACGGCGGGATGAAACTGGATCTGCTGCTCACTGTGCCGTGGGACTACTACAAGAAGTTCATGTCGGTGAACCTGGACGGCGCGCTGGTGATGACCCGCGCGGTATGGGAGAACATGGCCGCGAACGGGGGCGGCTCGATCGTCAATCAATCGTCCACGGCGGCCTGGGTGTACAGCGGTTTCTACGGTCTCGCCAAGGTCGGTATCAACGGCCTCACCCAGCAGTTGGCCACCGAACTCGGCGGCTCGAATATCCGGATCAACGCGATCGCCCCCGGTCCCACCGATACCGAGGCCACCAAGACCACCACCCCCGAGAGCATGGTCAAGGATATGGTGAACCGGCTGCCACTCAAGCGGATGGGCACCCCGGAGGATATGGCCGGCGCACTGCTGTACCTGCTGTCCGACGACGCGAAATGGGTCACCGGGCAGATCTTCTGCGTCGACGGCGGTCAGGTGATCCGCTGATGAGCGGGGGCGGGGACGCCGGAACCCGGGTCGGCTTCATCGGCCTGGGCGATATGGGCGCGCCGATGGCGAAGAAGCTGCTGGATTGGTCCGGTGGGCTCACCGTCTGCGATACCCGGCCCGAGGCCGTACATCCTTTCACCGATGCGGGCGCCGAGGCTGCCGGCAGCCCGGCCGAACTCGCCGCGAAATGCGGTGTCGTCTGTATCGCGGTCGTGAACGACCAGCAGGTCCGCACCGTACTGACCGGTGAGAACGGCGTGCTGAGCACCGCAACGCCGGGGACCGTGGTGGCCGTGCACTCCACCATCGGTGACGAATCGGCCGTCGAATTCGCCCGGCTGTGCGCCGAACACGGCGTGGACCTGGTCGACGCACCGATCAGCGGTGGCGCCGCGGGCGCGAACAGCGGACGGCTCGCGGTGATGGTCGGCGGCAGCGAGAACGCCGTCGCCGCGGTGCGGGAACCCTTCGGTCGCTTCGCCGATCTGGTCGTGCACGCCGGCGAGGTCGGGGCCGGCACCCGCATGAAACTGGCCCGCAACCTGCTGCATTTCATCTCGTTCACCGCCGCGACCGAGGCACAGCGGCTGGCCGAGGCCGCCGGACTCGATATCACCGCACTCGGCAAGGTGGTCCGCCACTCCGACGCCGTGACCGGCGGCGCGGGTTCGATCATGCTGCGCGATACCACCGCGCCCATCGAAGAGGGCGATTTCTGGCTGCCGATCCTCACCCACGTGCGAGAACTCGGGGAGAAGGACCTGTCCCTGGCGCTGGAACTCGGCGGCCGGACCGATACCGAACTACCGCTGGCCGAACTCGCGCTGAGGCGGTTGGGCGACGGACTCGGAGTCGGGCAGGGCGCGATATCCGCCGAGCGCCAGGATGGTGTCTCCGCTCAGCGGGACGATGACAGTACCGGGCAGCGGCGCCATGGCAGCATCTCCGGACACGGTGTCACGACTGCCGCCGAGCAGCACGACGTGACCGCCGCGGGGTCACCGGACGCTGTGGCGCAGAACGACAGTAAGGAATCCGAATAATGGCCGAGGCCACCACCATCCGACCGCTGTCCGCCGCCGAGATCACCGAATGGGACCGCACCACCGATGTGGTGGTCGCCGGCTACGGGATCGCCGGGGTCTGCGCTTCGATCGAGGCCGCCCGGGCCGGGGCGCAGGTGCTCATCCTGGAACGCACCAGCGGCTGGGGCGGGGCGGCGGCGCTGGCCGGCGGGTTCATCTACCTCGGCGGCGGCACACCGCTGCAGCGCGCGCTGGGCTTCGAGGACAGTCCCGAGAACATGGAGAAATTCATGGTCGCCGCCCTCGGACCGGGGGTGGACCGGGAAAAAATCGCCGACTACTGTCGCGGCAGCGTCGAACACTACGAATGGCTGGTCGCCAACGGCGTTCCTTTCAAAGAGGAGTTCTGGGGCGAACCCGGCTGGGAACCGCCGCACGACGAAGGCCTGATGTATTCCGGCGGCGAGAACGCCGCCCCGTTCAACACCGTCGCCGACCCGGCGCCACGCGGACACGTTCCGCAGATGACGAACAAGCGGACAGGTTCCAAGGGCGGCGGCTACATGCTGATGAAACCGCTCGCCGAAACCGCCGAAAAGCTCGGAGTGGCAGCCGAATACGACACCCGGATCCAGCGGCTGATCGTGGACGGCGACCGGGTCGTCGGGGTGGTCGCCAAACAGTACGGCAAGGAGCTGACGATCCGGGCCGAACGCGGGGTCGTGCTGGCCACGGGAAGTTTCGCCTATCACGAGCAGATGATCGAAGGTTTCGCCCCGCGGCTCATCGGCCGTCCGGGCGCCGCCATCGAGGAACACGACGGTATCGCCATCCGGCTGGCCCAGACCCTGGGCGCCGATCTGGCGCATATGGATGCCACCGAGGTCGCGTTCTTCGGTGACCCGCAGATGATGGCGCGCGGCATCCTGGTCAACGGCCGCGGGCAGCGGTACGTCCCGGAGGACACCTATCCGGGCCGGATCGGGCAGATGACGCTGTTCCATCAGGAGAACCAGGCGTATCTGATCATCGGCGAGGCCGCCTACGAGGAGTCGCTCACCACCGAGACCTCCACGCCGTTCTTCCGGCAGCCGCCCACCTGGGCGGCGGAGACGGTTGCCGAACTCGAATCCGATATCGGCCTGCCCGAACTCGCGCTGCAGACCACCGTCGAGCTCTACAACAAGCATGCGGCGAACGGCCAGGACCCGCTGCTCGGGAAGAAACCGGAGTGGACCAAACCGCTCGAGGGACCGTTCGCGGCCTTCGATATGCGCAGCTTCACTGCGGGATTCACCCTGGGCGGGCTGCGCACCGACCTGGAATCGCGGGTCCTGCATGTCGACGGACGGCCGATCGCCGGACTGTTCGCCGCAGGTCGCTGCACCTCCGGTGTCTGTGCGGGCGGCTACGCCAGCGGAACATCCCTGGGCGACGGCAGCTTCTACGGCCGCCGGGCCGGGATTGCGGCCGCGAAAGCGTGAAACGGTACATTCAGACACATGTCCGAAGGTGAACCTCTCGTCGTCGAAGCGACCCGTCGCCGCCTGTCCGCGAAACAGGCCGATACGGTCGACAAACTGACGAAAGCAGCGGTGGAGGTGCTGACACGCGAGGGTTTCGCGGGAATGACCATTCGTATGGTCGCCGCCGCGGCCGGTGTGGGGACCGCCACCGCGTACACCTATTTCTCGTCGAAGGAACACCTCGTTGCCGAGATTTTCTGGCGCCGGCTCGTAGCGGCGGCGTCCCCCGTCAGCGAGGATCCCGACCCGACGGTGCGCGTGGTGGCCGAACTGCGCGCCATCGCCCTCCTCGTCGCCGACGACCAAGAGGTCTCCGGGGCGGTCACCAGCGCGCTGCTGGGCCGCGACCCCGATGTGGCCCATCTGCGGAGCCGGATCGGCCTGGAGATCCGCGCCCGGATCGAACGTGCCCTGGGGCCGGGCGCCGACCCGGATGTGGTGGTCTCGCTCGAGCTCATCTACCAGGGCGCGCTGGTGCGGGCGGGCATGGGTTACGCCTCCTACGCCGATATCGCCGATCTCATCGAGAAATCGGCCCTGTTGATCCTGCGCTGAGCAGCGAGAGAAAGTTCCGGAATCCCCTCATGGACCGACCCAGACAACTCGATTCGTCCCTGGTTCCCACATTCATCAAGTACATGTCCAAGGTCAACACCTGGACGTACAAACGCACCGGCGGCCGCATCGGCGGGACCTGGCGCGTCGGGGCGGGGTTCCGTAAACCCGTACCGACGCTGCTGCTCGACCATACGGGCCGCAAATCCGGTAAGCAGTTCACGATCCCGCTGCTGTATCTGCGCGACGGCGCGAATATCGTCATCGTCGCCTCACAGGGCGGCCTGCCGAAGAACCCGCAGTGGTACTACAACCTGGTGGCGCGGCCGGACACCACGGTCCAGATCGGCAAGGACCGGACCCCGGTCCGCGCCCGCCTCGCCGACGACACCGAACGCGACCGCCTGTGGCCGAAACTGCTCGAACTGTACGAGGATTTCGCCGACTACCAGTCCTGGACGGACCGCAAGATCCCCATCTTCATCCTGGAACCCCGCAACTGAAGCCGTAACAGGCCAACTCGCCCGGGCAACCGACCATGAGCCCGGTCCGGAACTGCCGTGCACGAAATCGGTCCAGTGGTCCGCGGGCCTGACGACCGCCGCCCGGCGGACCACCCCGGCCACGTGCCTCGGCACCGCCCGTGACAGCGCTGCCCTGGCCCACCGGCCGACGCCGACTACGCCACGGGTCCAGCGG
Source organism: Nocardia carnea (assembly GCF_029868855.1). GTDB lineage: Bacteria > Actinomycetota > Actinomycetes > Mycobacteriales > Mycobacteriaceae > Nocardia > Nocardia carnea_A. Next base: position 15,172 of record NZ_JARWOV010000285.1, read on the forward strand.
CTGTCGAGCTGTGAACCGACGACGCCGGCTCCCCGAGCGGCATCGTGCCGCAGCGCCGGCCGGGATCGTGGTTTGCGCGGCAGCCGGGTACGCCGCGGGCGAGCTCACTCCGCACCCGCGGCGACGGTCACCGTTCCGGCGCGGCGTTGCTAAGGGGCCGCTGGGACATTGGCGCGTTCGGCGCCGAGGGTGGTATCCGGGCCGTGGCCGGTATGCACGACGGTGTCGTCCGGGAGCGCGAACAGCACGTTGTTGATCGACGACAGGATGGTCGGGTAGTCCGAATACGACCGCCCGGTCGCGCCCGGACCGCCCTCGAACAGCGTGTCACCGCTGAAAATCACGCCGGCGTCCGGCAGGTGCAGGCAGCACGACCCCGGGGAATGGCCCGGTGTGTGCAGCACTCGCAGGCCGGCGCCGGCGATCTCGAAGACCTCGCCGTCAGCGAGCGCGCGGTATTCGACCCCGGGATGGGTCTGCTGCCACAGCACATCGTCGGCGGGATGCAGATGGATCGGCGCGCCGGTGGCCGCGGAGAGGGTGGGCGCCACCGTCACGTGATCGTTATGCGCATGGGTACAGACGACGGCAGTCACCCGGCGACCCGCCACGGCATCCAGGATCGGCTGGGCGTCGTGCGCCGCGTCGATGATCAGCACCTCGCTGTCGTCACCGACCAGCCAGATATTGTTCGCCACATCCCAGCACCCGCCGTCCAGGCAGAACTGCCCTTCGGTGACGATCCGCTCCACCCGCGCTGTCACAGGACCACCACCGATCGCAGCACCGCACCGCCGTGCATCGTGGTGAAGGCCTGGTCGACGGCGTCCAGGCCGATCCGCTCGGTGACGAACTTGTCCAGCGGCAGCCGGCCCTGCCGGTACAGGTCGATCAGCATCGGGAAATCGCGTTCGGGCAGACAGTCGCCGTACCAGGACGATTTCAGCGATCCGCCCCGGCTGAAGAAATCGATCAGCGGCATCTCGAGTTTCATATCGGGTGTCGGGACACCGACCAGCACGACGGTGCCTGCGAGATCGCGGGCGTAGAAGGCCTGCTTCCAGGTCTCGGGCCGGCCGACGGCGTCGATCACCACATCGGCCCCGAAGCCGCCGGTGAGCTCCTGGATCGCCTCGACCGCGTCCGTGGTGGACGCGTCGACGGTATGCGTGGCGCCGAGTTCGCGGGCCCAGTCGAACTTCCGGGCGTCGGTGTCCACGGCGATGATGGTGCCCGCGCCCGCCAGCCGGGCACCGGCGATCGCGGCGTCACCCACCCCGCCGCAACCGAGCACCGCGACCGAATCGCCCCGGCCGACATTGCCGGTGTTCACGGCGGCACCCAGTCCGGCCATCACACCGCAGCCCAGCAGTCCCGCGACCGCCGGATCGGTATCCGGATCCACCTTGGTGCACTGGCCCTCGTGTACCAGCGTCTTATCGGCGAACGCGCCGATTCCGAGCGCAGGGGTGAGCTCGGTCCCGTCCTCGAGCGTCATCGGCACACTCGCGTTGAAGGTGTCGAAGCAGTACCAGGGACGCCCGCGCTTACAGGCCCGGCACTGCCCGCAGACCGCGCGCCAGTTCAGGATCACGAAATCGCCCGGCTCGACATGGGTTACCGCGGATCCGACGGTTTCCACCACACCGGCGGCCTCGTGGCCGAGCAGGAACGGGAATTCGTCGTTGATCCCACCTTCGCGATAGGTCAGATCGGTATGGCATACGCCGCAGGCCTGGATTTTCACCACCACGTCCCGCGGCCCGGGATCGGGCAGAACGATCGGGACGAGTTCGACCGGGGCGCCGGGACTGCGGGCGATAACACCTCGAACCTGCTGGGGCACTGCGTCTCCTCTCGGGGCGGTCATGCGGTGATGCACGATGCCGCATACGTTATCCGCCCGACGGCGCCGCCGTTTTCGGGTTGCGGCCCGGCTGCGATTTCGCCGCAGCGGCATCGGTTCAGATACCGGCGGAATGCCGTGGGAAACGGTGCGGCACCGGCGAGTTGCGCGGGACGTACGACCAATCCGGCGGTGAGCTGGGAGAAGACGAACAGGGCACGAGGCGCCCCCGGGGCCAGCGATCCGGGAAACAGCTGCACCGCGCAGACACCT
>NZ_JARWOV010000286.1 GCF_029868855.1 Nocardia carnea
ATCGTCGGTACGGGGCCCGCCGCATGCTATGCCGCCGAGCAGCTGCTGTCCGCCGGTTCGGTCGAGGTCGAGATGTGCGACCGGCTGCCCCCCCCGTGGGGGCTCGCCCGGTACGGGGTCGCGCCGGGGTTCCAAACGCTACTGGTAACGCCTCGAACACCTGAGGCACGTCCTCGGGTCGAGCCTTCCGCAGTGCAGTGATCGCCACAATGATGATGGCCAGCGCGAATACGAACACGGGAAGCTGAACCCAGAACACGGTCCACACGCCAACTCCGGACCCCACGGACATGACATCAACCAACACGAACACCCTCCATAAACGACGAAAGGCCCCCGGCAGGAGCACCGGAGGCCTGAACGAAAAAGAGCTCCAACCACATTGGCTGGAGCTCGTAGGCGCACGTGCGCCCAATGCGGGAAGGTTATCGCAAAGTCGATGACCTGGCAATACGCACGATCGCCCGGCCTAGTTTCGTAACGCAGGTACCATAACTTTATGTTCAAGAAACGGTCATTTTATGGACAGTCGAGCCGAAAAGGGCTCCGGCGGACGAACGAACGCCCAGGTCGACCAAAAACGGCGACTGTTCAAAAAACGTGTCGTAAAGTCGAGCTGTTCAACAACAGAAGATCACCCTTTTATGTACGATTTGGGGGTGACGGATACTGATGCGCTCGGACCCCTCTCGCTCGATGGCGATTCCCTAGACCCGATCGGCGGGGGCGGAGCGCTGATCGGGTACGCCCGCGTCTCGACTCGGGACCAGAACCTGGATCGGCAGACCCGGGCGCTGAAGGCCGCCGCGTGCAGGAAGGTGTTCGCCGACAAGAAGTCCGGGAAGGACGCCGAGCGTGAGCAGTTATCGGCGTGCCTGGACTACATGCGCGCCGGCGATACCCTCGTCGTCGCCTCCCTTGACCGGCTCGGCCCCTCCCTACAGGACCTGATCTCGATCGTGGCCGACCTGCGCCGCCGCGGGATCGGATTTCGGTCACTGCACGAAGCGCTCGACACCACCACCCCCGGCGGCCGGCTGGTGTTCCACGTCTTCGCCGCGCTGGCGGAGTTCATCCGCGAGCTGATCGTCGACGGCACCCACGAAGGCCTGGCTGCCGCCCGGGCCCGCGGGCAGCGCCTCGGCCGGCCACCGGCCATGACCGAGGAACAGATCCGGCAGGCCCGCGCACTGCTGAACAGGCCCGATGAGTCGGTGTCCTCGATCGCGCGGCTACTCGGGATCTCGCGCACCACCTTGTACAAGTACGTGCCCGAACTCGCCACTGGCGGCCGGGCAGCACTCACTCACACACCCCGGCAATAAACCGTGGCCCAGCCCTGCAGCCGCAATGCCGGACACGAATTTCCCCAGTTTGGCGACCTTCAACGCCGCGGCGGGATGAATCCCTCCGGCCATGTGGTGCTGTCGTCGTACTCGATCCCGGTGAGGTTCGCACCGGTCAAGGTTGCGCGGGGTAGGTTCGCACCGTCCAGGAATGCGCCGGTGAGGTTCACGTCTTGCAGGTTCACGCCGGTGAGATCCGCACGGGTCAAGACGGCCTCGGTGAGGTTCGCACCGTCCAGGATTGTGCTGGTGAGGTTCGCATTTTCCAGGACGGCGCCGGTGAGGTTCGCGTCAGCCAGGACTGCGATGGACAGGTTCGCACCCGTCAAAGCTGTTTCGACGAGGCACGCCCCCTGAATATTCACCCGGGGGGTGTAAACCGATAGGACGCTGTACTTCATGATCATGTCCAGAGCGGCTTGAATATCAGCCGGCGCTATCAGCTCTCGGTATTTCTCCGGCGATTCCGGTGGAGGCAGTTCACAGGGGCCGGAGGTGGACTGAGTGCGTACGAATGCCTCGAGAAGGCGGCGGAGGTCGGGCACGTCGGCCTCGGAGTCCTCAGCGAGTCGTTCGATCAAGTAGATGCCGCTGAGTCGGACGCTCTCCTTGTCCGAATCGAGTTGTTCTGCCGCTAATTTGATTTGTTCGGATTGCGCGGTCCGGCGTGCCAGGCCGAGTTGTTCGTTGGTTGCACCAAGGGTGCTGTTGGAGAAGTAGAGCGCACCCAACGCGGCAAGCGAGGCCATCAAGGTGCCTATGGCGGTCGTGATCGTGGCTACCTTCATCCCCGTCGTCGTCGGAGGAGCCTGGAGCTGAGCCACTTCCGGTTGCGGTGCCGACACAGTCGGAGTGCCCGCAGGCTCAACGTCCGACGGGGATTCAGAGGACGCGGGCTGCTGTCCCCCCGGATCCGGAGTTGCCTCCCCGTCTCCCATCTCGCCCGAATCTGGACTCGGTGCCCCGCCCGGGTCTTCGATCACCTGCTGCCCGTCCCCTGCCGTCACACCTCATAATCTGCCCAAAACCGCACAGCCGCAACCGATCACTGCCATAAACCGATCGGTGAGGCACCGAAGAAAGGAAGACCAGGATGAACTGGTAGAAACACATCAGCACCGCCTAACCGGAGGTGCTGGAGATCGCGCGGACCGACTGGGACGAGTGCCGTTCCTACTTCCCGCGTGAGGCGGTGATGTGGGCGGATGCCCTGCGCATCGTCGCGTTCGGCGACGCCAGTGGCGGGGAATCGTGTGGCCACAATGCCGGATTCGAACTGCCGGTGGAGCTGCTGCTGGAGATGCCCGGCCCGATCCGGCAGGCCCGCGCACTGCTGACCCGGCCCGACGAGTCGGTGTCCTCGATCGCCCGGCTGCTCGGGATCTCGCGAACCACGCTGTACAAGTATCTGCCGGAACTGACGAAGGCGTGAACCTGGAGTCAAAGGGGCTCGGGTCAGTGCCTGGCGATCTTCCACAGACTCACCGAGTCGTCGTTGAAATAGTTGGCGGCGAGAGCGGTGCCTTCTCGATTGAGTGCCACCCTCATGAAATAGCCCTCCACGCCGGAAGGGATCCGAGGGGCAGCGATGGGAGCGCAGAGCGGGCGGCCCGACTCGGGCTCTACCAGGTGGATCTCACGCCCGACGGCGTAGGCGAAAGTATCTGCGTAGCCGTCGAACGCCGTTCCCTCGATCCGCTGCACAGGGCGGGGGGCGCCGAGCCTCTCATAGTGCCCGCTGTCCCGGCCCCACATCTGGTATTTCTCCCTGTCCTCCACGATCGCGATGTAGCGCCCGTCAGCCCCCATAGCGATGGACCAGACGCCCCCCCTCCTGCGCGGGGACATCGTCGATGGTTCGGCGTGTGAAACGGTTCCACGTCCGGATGGTGCGGCCTACAGAGACGATGTGACTGTCGAGTAGAAAAGTCATGGCAAGCAGGCTCCGGCCACCGTCGGCGAGGACACTGACGAGGTTCATCGTGCGCCGATCCCACAACCGGATGCTGGCATCGTAGGCGCACGCGGTGGCAAAGACGAGGCCGTCGGGACTGAACGCCACCGCACTGATACTGAGGTAGCTGCCTTCGATGTCCGCCGGGTGAGGGTAGAGCGGATCACCGATTTGCTGATGTGTGGTGGTGTTCCAGAACCGGACCTCTGCCCCGGACATGGTGGCCAGGACCGCCCCGTCGGGGCTGAACATTATCTCGTCGATGGTGTCTCGGTGGCCGGCAAGAGTGGCGACCTGCTGCTGGGTCATCGTGTTGCACAGCACCACGCCGCCTTTGAAGCCGCCGACAGCGAAAAGGTCACCCTCCGGACTGAACGCCATAACGTACGGGCTCTCATCGAGAGTCGCCAGGACCGTGTGTGAGTCGATCTCGACTCGGGGGACGTATGGAGCGGGCGACTCTGCAGAGGGCGACGGTGAGGGAGTCCCGGTCACCTCGGGCTGGGACCGACTGTGGATTTCCCGGCCGGCAGCGACCGCCAGTGCCGTAGCCGGGACGGTAATCGCGGCAGCCAGGAGGAACTGCCGCCGACCCACACCGCGGCCTCGGGGGCGTTCCGGTTCGCCGTAGTCGACACGTTGCAAGGCCGGCGGCGGAACAAAGGCGGGCGGGGACGGGGCGGGAGGCGCCGAACGATCATCGGCGACATGGCCCTCGGCGGCGCTGGGGGAGGACCCGGCTGGTGGGTCAATGGCGGGCGAGTGAGCGTCCTCGCCGCTGTCGGTCTCCGAGTCCGGCTTGGCACCGGCCGCCTTGTTCTCGGCGGAAGCACCGGCATGCAATCGCGTCCAATACACCACAGCGGCCCTGTTCCACGGGCGGCCGGCACCGGCATACAGACACTCGACCACGAGCAAGAACTTCTTGTTGTCGCGAGGGATCCGCGGTTCGGACTTGAGCCACTCACCAACCGTCGATTCCGCCACCTTGACCCCGTGCCGATGCTGAATCCACGTCGCGACATCACCAGCGGTCGCGCCCGAAGACCGCCGCAACGCCGCGAGTTCGGTGATGAACCGTTCCCGCGCCGATATCGAACCCTCCGCACCGCCCCCGGTAGCACTCACCCACGGTTCCTCTCGCCCTCTTCCCCGATTCGGCCCGACTCGGGTCGCCCAAAAATAGGCCGCTACATGCGATTTCACCAAACCCAGCGCGGCCGGCCGGTTGTACCGCGTCCAACCTCGGGCTTTTCTCGTTCCGGCACACACCACCACAACCACGGAACGGACCCAACCCACCGATGACCGACACGAACACCAACAACGACCTCGCCCCGAACCCGCGACGGCACAAGGTCCGAACACCCCTGCTGGCCGCCGCAGCAAGCGCCGCCGGCTGCCTGATCGGCGGAGCCCTCCAAGAACTCGGCGCCCGGCTGATCGAACTGTTCTGGTGACCCGACCTCGAGGCCACCAACACACCAACCAACCCTCGGACAGACGGTCCCGGCGTGCCTATTTGAGGTGTACCTCGATAGGCGCCGAGAGGTCCGCAGACGAGGTGGCCAGGGTATGGGATGTCGAGTGCCAGGAATCGAACAGAAACACAGCAAAGCTGCGTAACAACCGATTTGGGTCACTTATCGGCGGTCAGAAACGCGGATTTTCTGGTCAAGGGGGTCGGGGTGCAAGTCCGCGAGAAGTCACGCCAAGCGGTTTGGCTATCAATCCAGTGCTTCGTGTCGGGATGCAGCGCCGGTGAGGTTCATGAACCCATCGCGGTGGTTGCGGGATCAACTCGAATCCCGGACCCCTGTCACGGCCTGGTCACCTCGATCTCGCCCTGATCGCTGATGATTTCGACCTGTACCTTCGCGCCGTCCAGGTAATCCCATGTCTCGCAGTCGAACTTGTTACCCACCACGACCTGCACAGAACCGGGACAGGTCACCCGGCCCACCGGTTCCTCCCTCACGCCCTGCAACCGGTTCGCCACCTGCTGCTCCAGCGCCGTCTGGTCCAGCACCCGCGGTGGATCGGCCGGGTCGAGATCGGCCCCCGCTACCTTCACCGTCACCACCACCGCGCACACGGCGACCACGACCGAGGCGACGGCCGTAACGATCCGGGCAAGACTCTGTTGATCAGACACCCGATATTCCTATCCGCCACCCATCCCGCTGACAAGGGCTGCGGTGGTACCGCAGGTAGTTTCCCGAGTCGCCGTAGCGCGGAACGCCGACAACGCCAGGATGACTCACCGATTACCGCATATAGCCTGTCACTATCTGCGGTAACCCCTTAGCGTGACCTTTCTCGTGGATGTTCCCGGACCCCGTGGCACGCGCTGTGCACCGTCCCCCACCCGCACCTCGGACACCGCCGCTGCTGGACCGGCCCGGTATGGACCCGCGTGCCCGCCCGCGCCGAGGAGGACCTCGACACCCGCCGCCTCTACTGGCCCGGTGACACGCCGTTCCTCGACCCTGCCACCGAGGACCTGATCCTGGTGGACTGGCAGATCCACACCGGCCCCGCCGACGAGCTGCACACGGTGGAACCGGCCTCCGACGATGTCGACGACGCCCAGCACAAGCTGAACGTGGCCGTGCGCGCCGCCCGCGACGCCGGCGCCTCCTGGGCCGACATCGGCCGGGCGGTCGGCATCTCGCGGCAATCCGCGCACGAACGATGGGCGAAGATGCTGGCCGAGTAAGCGACACCGCAAGCCGGCGGTGACCTATCGTGCTGGAATCGTCCTGGCTCTGGTCGTCGAACGGCTCAAATCATCGGGGGGCACGACCCTATGCGTCTTCGTCTTCGTCTTCGTCGTCTTCGGCCGATGCCAGTTCGTCCACCATCTCCATTGCCGCACTATCCCAATCCTCATAGCGGTCGAGGAATTCGGAACCGGAGCGGTCACGGACGGCGTCGGCGATGACGTCCCAAGGCACAAACCCTGGTAGAGGTCGCGAAATTGCGTAGTGCAGGTCTTTCCAGGCATTGACCTCGGGTCGGTCGTCACCCTCCCACGGGGACGAATGTCCCCACTCCCACGCAGTCGACCATCCCCACCCACCCAAGCCACACATCACCTCGCCGAAGTAGGCGGCCACCCCATCTACGAACGGCCGCGCTTCCGGAGCGGCCAGCTGAGCCGGATCGGTGAATCGACGCAGAACCTCAGCCTCCAGTCTGCCCAGCGATGACGGTGCGAAATTCAGCTCCAGTTCGGGTAGTTCAGCCGCCAACGATTTCGCGAGCTGACGTGCAATCTCTGGCCAATCCTTCGAACCCATGTCGTTAGCCTAGGGAGGCTCCCTGACCACCACGACGCCCTGACCCGTGTTCGTCCGCATCCCCCCTGCTCACCGGGCAGGGCACCGCCCCGCCGCCATATCCAGAGCACGGAGTGATAGCGACAATTCGGACGAAAACGACTAGCGCATCAGGCCTTTCACCGGCCCTCACCTATCCGCGCCGGCATCGGATGCCGCGCTCAAGGGTGTTATGCAGACGGTGGGGGGACGAACCCCTCCGGCCATCGTGTGCTCTCGTCGTAGATGGCGCCGGTGAGGACTGCTCCTCTCAGGTTTGCGCCGGTGAGGACTGCTCCTCTCAGGTCTACGCCGGTGAGGTCCGCTGCACTCAGGAATGCCCTCGTGAGGTTCGCTCCGCCCAGGAATGCGTGGGCGAGGTTCGCCGAGCCCAGGAATGCGTCGGTGAAGTTCGCCTCGCCCAGGAATGCCCCGGCGAGGGTCGCCTCGCTCAACCTTGCGCCGGCGAGGTTCGCCTCGCCCAGGTGTACGCCGTAGAGGCATGCCTCTTCCAGCGATGCGTCGGTGAGGGCTGCTCCTCTCAGGTTTGCGGCGGCGAGGCAGGCCCCATCGAGATTCACCGGCACCGGGTCCTCCGGCAGGGCGGCGTACTTCGCGATGACGCGCAAGGCGGCCTGGATATCCACCGGAGCTGCCTGTTCAGGGGGTTTGCAGGGCTCGGTGGTGGTTTCGGTAATGACGAAGGCCTGCAGAAGCCGACGGACGGTGGGCTGGTCTGCCACGGAAGACTGTGCCAGACGTTCGAGCAGGTAGACCCCGCTGAGGCGGACGCTCACCTTGCCCGAGTCCAACTGTTCGGAGGCTGACTTGAACAGCTCGGACTGTGCGGTCTGGCGTGACAGGTCGAGTTGGTCGGTGGACGCGCTCAACGCGCTGTTGGAGAAGTAGAGCGCACCTACCGCGGCAAACGCGGCAAGCAGAGTGCCGGCAGCGGTCGCTACCGTGGCTGCCTTCGCCCACGTCGCTGCGGCTCCCGCAGCCGCCTGTTGTGGCGGGGGCGTTGGAGATCGTGGCACCGAAGCCGGTGGTGTATCCGGATACTCTTCCGTCGTCGGTGCCGGAGAGGCTGTAGCCGACTGGGTTTCCGGAACGGAAGCTGTCGCCTCGGCCTCCTGCTGTTCTGAATCCAATTGCGGTGCGCCGTCGATGTTCTCGGTCGCTCGCTGCGCGTCCCCTGTTGTCACAACGCACATTCTGCCGATGCTATGACCATCGGCAAGGGGTCATATCCGCAGTCTTGCCGCGCGGGCGGGTAGGGCCCCGGCCCGAGGAATTGCCGTCTGCTCGGGTCTTCACCCGGGTGCGGCGGGCGGCTGGACATGGACCCGAACCTTTCGAAACCGCAAAACCGCAGTAGAGACTCGGGTTACCGAACGTCACGACCGAGCCGCGACGCCGTCGAACCCGAAAGACCGGTCGGAGCTAGTGGGCAGCGCGCACCGGGACGCGCACCACCCGCTACCTCCTTCACTGCAAACGGCCATCACAGTTCGGGGAACCGTCCGCAGCAGTGTGCCGGACCGGTGGTCAGCTGATACCGATGCCCAGCCCGAACATGACCTGCAACCACTTGAGGAACAGATCGAGGCCGACACCGAAATCGAATCCGAAGGAACCCATCGCTCTCACCTCCTTCCGGAACCGAACTGTTCACCGATCCCCCCTGGCACAGACTTATCGCTGGTCAACGCAATAGTGCTACAAATTCAGGACCGACCAGTATCTACTTTTCCCACCCTTTCGAACCGACCGGACCGCTACTCCCGGACCTACCCCACCCGCACCCCGAAGCGGGTGGCCAGCACACCGAGCACTACCCCAGCGAGAGTCGGTGCGGCGACACAATCTGCGGACCACGACGTCAGGTGACGTTTCGGCACCGTGAGCGGCAGGCGAACCGGGCACCGACAGCCCGCCGTCACCGCTGGTCCAGGCAACTTCGTTGATTTCCGCGCGATTACTACCGGGACCCCATGATCGGCTCCGCGCTGACCGATCCGGGCGGCGAACGCGCCCGCGGTTCAGGATTCCCGGCCGGTCGCGGTGCCCAGCAGCGACCAGGCTTCCAGGGCCAGGTACAGCTCGGCGGACTGGCGCGGGTCGGTGGTATCGCGCCCGGTGAGATCGCGGATCTTCCGCAGCCGGTAACGCACCGTATTGCGGTGGCAATGCATGTTTTCGGCAACCGCCGCGGCCGAACCGCCGCAGCGGTACCAGGCGTCGAGAGCCGCGATCAAATCGTCGCGTTCGGCGTCCGGCAGTTCGAAGACGGGGCCCAGGATCTGCGAGGCGGCCCGGCGGCCCGCTTCGGGTACGGCAATGAGCAGGTGACCGACGGGTTCGTCACCGAAACGGACCGCACCGGCCGTACCGGCACGCACGGAGCGCGCGGCCAGCCGCGCCTCGGTGAGCCCCGCGGGGATGGCCCGGGACGCCCAGAACACGGTGCTGATACCGACCCGGTCGGCAACGACCGAGGAAATCGTCGTGGCCGCGCGGTCGATCGCGGCCGGCGTCGCCGCGGACAGCAACCCGATATACGCATCGATCTGCGCATCCCAGACCGACCTGATGCCGAGGCCGTCCAGGGCCGCGGCGAGCTTCGCCGGTAACTGCGCGGTGGGCTCGGTGTCGATGGCAACGACAGCGAACGCGCCCCGTTCCGGAAACCCCAGCGTCCGCAGGACGTCGAGCACTCTGGCCGGGTTACCGGAATGGTCGTCGAACAACGTCCGGATCAGCCGGCTCTGGATCTGAGCGTCGGAATGCGCGAGCAGTACCTCGGTATCGCGATAGGCCTCGACGGCGGCATCGGAGTACAGATCGATGAGTTCCCACAGATGCGTGGCCAGATCGTGCAGCCGCGGATCGCCGGGTCCGTCCGATCGCGCGGTCAGCTCTTCCCAGATGAGCCGGCCGCCCAGCCGATAGGCGTGCAACAGCGCGGCGATCGGGATGCCCTGTTCGGCCTTCAGCCGCCCGGCCGCACGGGCCGGCTGCAACCGGAAAGGATGCGTACCGGCCAGGGCGCCGATCACCGAGGTGAGGTTTTCCCGGCAGGTGTGCGCCAGCTGCTCCTCGGTCAGCAACCCGGACTGTCCATAGGACGGGTCGGCCGCGGCGATGCGGGCCACGAGGATGTCGGTCAGCACCTCGACGCCATTCGACAGCCGGGCGGCCAACGCCGATGCTTCGGGTGCGGGTGTCACCGGCGCGGGCGTGGTCATATCCGGCAGTCTACGCATCCGAAGTGAGCCAAACCACGCCGAGATTGTGCGCGGGCACAAAACCCGGGGTAAGTGTCCGCAACAACGACACATATCCATCGGTCGTGAGCACAGTCACACTCATCAGTGTCCGGATAACCGCGCGATTCTCATCAACGGAGTGCACCGTGCAGACAGAACAGGCCGCCGCAGCCGATACCGCCATCGACGCCGCCGTCTCCGATCTTGCCGCCGGCGAGCAGAAATGGTCCCGGTTACCACTGTCCGGCAGACGCGCCCTACTCGACCGGGTCCGTGCTCTCACCGGGCGGTATGCCCAGGACTGGGTCGACGCCGCCGTGCGGATCAAAGGCCTGGATACCTCGTCGCCACTGGTGGGTGAGGAATGGATATCCGGACCCTATGCGTTTGCGACCGCTCTCACCGCCGTCTCCGCCACTCTCGAATCGCTGGAGCAAGGCGTCAGCCCGCTCGCCAAGGCGAAGTTCGGAACCGCCGGGAATCAGGTGACTGTACGGGTGCTGCCCACCGGCCTGTACGACGAACTGCTGCTCAGCGGCTTCAGCGCCGAGGTCTGGCTACAGCGGGGCGTGAGCCCGGCCGCGGCGCGGGCCAACGCCGGTCTCGCTCAGCTCGATCCGACCCGTACCCAGGGCATCGGCGCGGTCCTCGGCGCGGGCAATATCAGCTCGATCGCGCCACTGGACACCGTGTACGAGCTCATTGCGCACAACCGGGTGGTCGCTCTCAAGCTGAACCCGGTCACCGACCCACTCCTGCCGGTTTTCGAGAAGATCTTCGCGCCGCTGATCGACTTCGGGGTAGTGCGCATCCTCACCGGCGGCGCCGATATCGGCGGACGACTGATCGCCCACGAGAAGGTCGCCCACGTCCATATGACCGGTAGCGCCGCGACCCACGACGCGATCGTCTGGGGTACCGGCCCCGACGCCGCGGCCCGTAAGGCCGCCGGCACACCACTGTTGGACAAACCGATCAGCAGTGAACTGGGAGGTGTCTCGCCGACGATCGTGCTGCCCGGCCGGTGGAGTGCGGCCGATCTGCGCTTCCAGGCCGAACATATCGCGACCCAGCGGCTGCACAACGGCGGTTACAACTGTGTGGCGGCGCAGGCCGTGATCGTCTCCGCCGATTGGCCGCAGAAGGACGAGTTCCTGACAGCCCTGGCCGCCGCCCTGGACCGGGCACCGGCCCGCCGCGCCTACTATCCCGGCAGCGACGACCGCGTGGCCGGGGCGCGCAGCACCTACCCCGCTGCCCGGCGGCTGGGTGCACGGGGTGAACGCGTGCTGGTCACCGGGCTCGATCCCGCCGCCGCAGAGGCGCTGTACTCGACCGAATACTTCGCACCGGTGCTCGGCGTGGTGGAGCTACCCGGCACCGGCGCAGCCTTCGCCGGCGCCGCGGCGGACACCGCCAACGAACGGTTCGCCGGCACGCTCGGGGTCAATATCGTCGCGCATCCGGACACCATCTCGGCCCTCGGTACCGAGTTCGGCGAACTGATCGAACGACTGCGCTACGGCACTGTCGCGGTGAACGCGTGGACGGCCGTGGGGTACCTGACCCCGACCGCGAGCTGGGGCGCCTATCCCGGACATACCCTCGACGATGTGCAGAGCGGGATCGGCGTCGTACACAACGCATGGTTGATCGACCGGATCGAACGCACCGTCGTCCGGGGCCCGTTCCGGCCCGCGCCGCGGTCGCTGCTGAACCGGGAATGGGCACTGACCCCGAAACCGCCGTGGTTCGTCACCAACCGGACCGCAGCGCGGACCGGTCGCCTGCTCACCGCCTTCGCCGCCGAACCCCGCTGGTCGCGGCTGCCCGCAATTTTCGCCTCCGCCCTGCGCGGCTGAACCACGACTGGAGCACACCGATGAAAGCAGATGCGGCCCTGCCGTCCACCGTCGACTATGTCGTTGTCGGCACCGGCTCGGCCGGTGCGGTCCTCGCCGCCCGGCTCAGCGAGAACCCCGGCAACCAGGTCGTCGCGCTCGAGGCCGGAGCGGAGGACAGCAACCGGTTCGCCCATATCCCGGCCGCGTTCTCCAAACTCTTCGGCAGCGAATGCGATTGGGGCTACCTGACCACCCCGCAGCCCGAATTGGGTAACCGCCAGATCCTGTATCCACGCGGAAAGCTGCTCGGCGGCTCGTCCTCGATGAACGCCATGATGTGGGTGCGTGGGTTCGCCGCCGATTACGACGAGTGGTCCGCCGCGACCGGCGGTACCTGGTCGTACGCCGATATCGTCGAGTATTTCAGGAAGATCGAAGCCGTCGAAGGCGCGTCCGAGCCCGACGAGGGCCGGACCGGGCCCCTGCGGATCTCGCATCAGCGCACCGCGAACCCGTGGACCGGGAAATTCCTGGCGGCCGCCGAACTCGCCGGTTTCAAGAACGAGCGGGCCAACTCGGCACAGCCGGAGGGTTTCTGCCGGACGATGGTCACCCAGAAGCGCGGGGCGCGGTGGAGTACCGCCGATGCGTATCTGAAGCCGGCACGGCGCCGGCCGAATCTCACCGTGATCACCGGAGCGCACGCGAACCGGGTCGTCTTCGACGGCACCCGCGCCGTGGGCGTCGAGTACCGGAAGGACAATCGGGTTCTCACCGTCGAGGCCCGCAAAGAGGTCATCCTCTGTGGCGGCGCGATCAACACCCCGCAATTGCTGATGCTCTCCGGTATCGGCGACGAACGGCAGTTGCGCGCACACGACATTCCGGTACTTCGGCATATTCAGGATGTCGGCCGCAATATGAGCGATCACCTGGTGTCACTCATCGGCTTCGGCGTCGATTCCGGCACCCTGTTCGACGCCGAGAAGCCGCGCCAGCTGCTCGACTACCTGCTGCGCCGCCGCGGTTTACTCACCTCGAACGTCGGCGAAGCCTACGGTTTCGTACGCAGCAGGCCCGATCTCGAACTGCCCGACCTCGAGATCATTTTCGGACCCGCACCGTTCTTCGACGAAGGGATCGGCATCGCCCCCGGCCATGCTGTCGCGCTGGGACCGATCCTGCTGCGCCCACGTAGCCGCGGAACGGTCACGCTCGCTGGGGCCGACCCCGCCGCCAAGCCCCTTGTGGATCCGAAGTATCTGTCCGACAGCGAGGGTGCCGATCGCGCGGCACTGCTCGAGGGCCTGCGGATCGCGCACCGGATCGCCCGCACCGCGCCGCTGGGGTCCGAGCTCGGCCCGTTCCTGCAGCCCAAACGGGAGCTCGACACCCTCGACGCAACCCTCGAAGAGGCACTCACCTGGCATTCACACACCCTGTACCACCCGGTGGGGACCTGCCGGATGGGCAGCGATTCCGGCAGTGTGGTGGCGCCGGATCTGAAGGTGCGCGGTGTCGAGAGTTTGCGGGTGGCCGACGCCTCGGTGATGCCCACGATCATCCGCGGCCACACCCACGCACCCGCGGTGGTGATCGGCGAGAAGGCAGCGGCCCTGCTGGCAGCGACCCGCTGAATTCGACGCTCAGGACGACCGGCCCGTCCACTGCGGGAAGCTGTACGGGCCGGAGTCGTCGGAGTAGGCGATACCCGAGAACACGGATCCGCCGGTATCGGAGTCCGGCGGGACCCAGGTGTGCACGGAGTGGATTGCCGCGGCGAGCAAGATCGTCGATTCCGGACGTCCTCCGGAGGGTAGCCGGTACAACTTCCGGCGGAATATTCGGCGGCCACAAGGGTATTCGTTATCGATTCCACCGAAGCACGACTCGATTTTCGCCGGTCGACCCACCGAATAGGTGTCGACGTGATTATGCGCTACGGAGCCGAGGATGTGCCCAAATTTCACATACTGTGATCATGAATAGGCCGGAACCATCACTCCGGATTCACCTGCGGCGCCCTATATCCCGGATTTGACCGCCGCTTTCCGGCCAATACCAATCGAATTCGGCAGACAAACGAACAGCCCGCCGGATTCCCGATCCGGCGGGCTGTTCGTACAGGTCTACCTGCGTATACGAGCCACTTGTCACTCGGCGGAGAAGCTCGTCAGATCGCCGAATCCACTGAAGATGCTTCCGAATGCACCCAGCAGAGTTCCGAGGTTGCCCAGGTCGACAGAACCCATTTCCTTCTCCAATCAATCATCCAACCGACGACGCTCGGTGCGCCGTTCACATTGGTAGTGGCGTAATTCTAACGTATCCGTTCCGTTTTGCAAACGTTATAGGAATCCGAGGTTAACAAAGCCTAAATTCAGCGGATTTCGAATACGTTCCACGAAATTACACCTGTGTATTTCACCGGGGTATTCGACCGAATTATCCTGCGCGAGCCGAATACTCGGCCGATTACGGAAATACCGGACATTCCGAATAGGAGGACGCCGGAGAACGTCCGACCTTCACCCGCCTCGACCGGCGACAGCGCGGGCTCGCCGCCGGCGTCGACGGCAGAAGGTGATGAGTAACGCACGTTCGGCAGGCAGCCGTCACCGCGATGCCGCCGACGTCTCTCGGAATGTCCACACCGAGAGCCTCGGAACACCCGGCCGCCGAGGGCCCGCACCGATGACCGCGGACCGATCCCGTACGGACGAGATCAGTCCATATGCGCCGAGAGCAACCAGGCCGGCAGCGATTTGCGACCGTGCGGCTCGTCGCGCACGGCCTCGAGCCGGAACATCGGATTGCCGGTCGGAGTCTCGAGCACGGCGACAGGGAGCTTGGCGTGGATCCGCGCCGGTTCGATCTCGTCGACCACCCAATACTTCGAGACGGCCGCTCGCAGCTCATCAGCAGAGACCGGTGCCGGACCCGGACCCGGAGTCGCCACCTCGGGAAAGGCAGCCCGGTCGAAAACCAGCGCGAAGTAGGACGCACCCGGCGCCGCGGCCCGGGCGATCGCGCACAGGTAACCATCCCTGGCCTCGACCGGTATCGAATGGAACAGCGTGCTGTCGACAACGGTGCCGAAACGCCCGTCGTAGCCGGAGAACGAAGTGATATCCGCGACCTCGAACGTGGCATTGCCCAGTCCGCGGCGGCGGGCCTCGGCACGGGCGGATTCGATCGCGGTCGGCGCGAGGTCCAACCCTACGGTGGTGTAACCGCGGCCCGCGAGATCGAGCGAGATCGCGCCTTCACCACATCCGGCGTCGAGGATTTCGCCGTGGAACCGGCCCTGCTCGATGAGCGCGGCGAGCGCGGGTTGCGGCTCCCCGATACTCCAGGGCGGTGCGGTACCGGGCCCGAACGGCCCGCCGGTGCGGTAGATGTCCTCGAATTCGAACTCACCCGGAGTAGTCATACCCAATGACTATCAGTCCGATCCGCCGGTGTACATGTAACCGCCCAGCGATATCCGCCGATACCCATTCACAGGCCGCCACGAAGCGCCGGCAGAGCACGCGACTTCGACGAAGTCCGGAAGCCCATGGTTACGGACGAGTTATCGGCCGTATCGAACCCATGGACACATTCGAAGGTCCGGTCGGCCTCGGATCAGTACCACCGCGGTAGCAAACACCCGCGCCACCATGGAACGCGAAACATCCGACAACTACGTTGTTTTCACCGCAATACCCAAACGGACCGTCCAGGATCCACATTCCGGCAACCCACTTCAGAGAATGCAATATTGCGTATTCACAGTGCCCAGACGTTCGATGTGACGGATAACACCGTAAATCGGCAAATAATCAGCACACTCTACGGATCTGCTTGTCGTACTGTCTATCTCACACAACAGGACCGGGATTTCCCGGCGGAAAATTGGATGGACATGCTTCACCTGGAACATTTCGCGCTGGGCTGGCTCACACCGGCGCTGGCGTATTTTCTCTCGGCCACCGGTTGCGCCATCGGACTCCAGTGCACCAAACAGGCCCGCCGCGGGCGGCGCCGGGTCGGCTGGCTGGTCATGGCCTCGATCGCCATCGGCGGGACCGGAATCTGGGTCATGCATTTCGTTGCGATGCTGGGCTTTTCGATCGACGGTGCCCAGATCCGCTTCGATGTCCCCCTCACCGTACTCAGCGCGGCCCTCGCGGTCGGGGTAGTCGGCGTGGGCCTCTACCTGGTGAGCATGCCCGGTTCGGGCATCGCCACCCTGCTCACCGGCGGGGTGATCACCGGCCTGGGCATCGGTGCCATGCACTACACGGGTATGGCCGCGATGCAAACCGACGCGCAGATCGATTACGACCCGGTTCGTATCGCCCTTTCCCTGCTGATCGCGATGGGCGCGGCCACCACCACCCTGTGGTTCAGCATGCGCTCCTGGGGCGCGGTCTCCACGGTGGGTGCGGCCCTGGTGATGGCAGCGGGCGTGGCGACCATGCACTACACCGGCATGTCCGCGATGCACGCCCATGCCGCGAGCCACGCCACGGAACCGCAGGGCGCCGAAGCGCTGGAGGTACTCGGCCCGCTGATCGGGGCGATCAGCGTCGTCACCGTCGGGCTCCTCATCGGGATCAGCATGACGCTGACGGATCCGCATCGGACGTCGGCATCGGAGCGTTGACAGCGGCCACGGCGGGGTCACTGCTCCGGCAGATCCGGCATCGCGCGACGCTCGCCTACGGCGGGTACCGGGAATGGTGATCCCGCGGGTCGCGGCACGGTTCAACCGAGCCCGCCGATTCCTTTACCGAGCACGACCGCGCCCGTGATCAGCAGCACAATGGCCATCACCATATGATTGTTCGCCTGGAGCCAGTTCTTGGTGATGGCCAGTGCGCCGGATATCCGATCCGCCGCGACCGGATACCCGCAGACCGGTATCAGCACCGAAGCGGCCGCGAGCACCGTGAACACGAACAGCGCCGCGATATCGCCGCCGAGATCGAGTCCGCCGGTGCCGATCACGATGCCGGCCGAAACGCACAGCAGCAGATTCTTCGGATTCACGGCCGACAGCATCACCGCCAGACCGGCCGCCTTCGCGAAGGTGAACTCGTCGATGGCCCGCATCCACTTCGGCGTCGACGTATCGGCGCGGGACCGCCACTGCCCCAGCGCGAGCACGATCAGCAGCGCGCCCAGCGCGATCTTCAGCCACGCCCCGGCCGTTCCCCCGCCCCCGCTGCCCGACCCCAGTGAACCGGCCACCGCGAGCACCACCGCGGTCACCACCAGAATCCCCGCCACCCATCCCACGGCGAATCCGGGTGCGGTGATACAAGCGTTGCGGGACAACAGCATCAGCACGACCGCCACGATCGGAACCGGTGATATCGCCACACCGACCGCCAGCGGCAACAGATCACCGATCACCACGCCCATCGGAATTCCTCTCGGTCAGCGGGGCCGGTCGGGCATCGGGTGCGCAGCCGTCAACCGAGCAGTTGCCGTTTCGCCGCGGCGAATTCGTCGTCGGAGAGCACACCCGAGGCGTGTAGCTCACCGAGCCGGTGCAGTTTGTCGACCAGATCCTCCGACTCGGCCGCCGCGGGCGCCGGAGCCGGACGGGCGTAGGAGTCCGGCCGACCGTACTCCTGCGGAGGTGGTGGCGGCGCCTGTTGCGCGGCGTAGGCCTGGCTTTCCGCGGCCCGCCGCTGGGCGTGCCGGTCCACCGCGTTCGCCGTCGCCCGGGCGGTACCCGCCACCACCGCGGTGCGGGCGACCGTGCCGAGCAGCCCCGGCCTGCCGATACGTCCTGCGCGGAACACCATGGGATTCTCCCTTATCGAGTGGCTGCCGACATCGCCGCCGCAACGGCATCCCGGGGTATCTGCACATGCAATGCGACCTCGCCGCCGGCACTCCGTACCGTGCCGGCCAGCTTGCGGGCCCAGGTCTCCTCGTAGGCGATCACGACGGCGGAGGTTCCCGGTTCCATCGCGGCCCGAACAACGTCGAGGTCCTCATCGCTGACCAGGCCGCGGGAATCCACGGTGAGCCCGTCGAGCCCGATATCGGTGAGCGATTCGTCGACTTCCACCTGGCGCAGATCCCCCTTCTCGTCCATGGTCAAGTAGATGAGGTCGAGCACCGTGACATAGCCACGGTCCACCACCTCGGCCAGCGCGGATGTCACCGACCGGTCGATCCGCGCGCCGGGGAAGGAGAGAACGACCAGTTCGACCGGCCCGAGATCCGATGTGTAGGTCATGCCGTCATGGTGGCGACCCGGCCACCGCAGGCGCATCACCCGCAGGGGATGAGGTGGCCCGGCCGGGCGACGGCCCGCGCGTCCGGCCCGGCGGCCCCCGCGCAAACCCCCGCCCGGGGGCCCGGGGGGACC
>NZ_JARWOV010000287.1 GCF_029868855.1 Nocardia carnea
GGCTCAGCTCCGCGGGCACGGGCGCGGGGGGCGGGCTTTTTTCCCGCCTACCCCCCCCGCCCCCCTGGGGGGGCCCCCCGCGGGGTTTTTTTGCGGCCCCCCCAAAAAACCCCGGGGGCGCGGCCGGGGCGGCCCCCCCCCGCGGTTTCTGTCGGGCTTCGATATCAGGCGACCGGAGTGCGTTCCGGGGTGAGCGGCTTCTCCGATTCGCCGCCTTCTTTGCGGTTGCGAAGGACGCTGGAGAACACCGCTGCGCCGATGAACGCGATACCGATCAGACCGGTGATGAGCTCATGGACGTGGATATCGCCGACCGTGATCAGCAGGATCAGCGCCAGTGCGCCGATCGCCCAGTGGGCGCCGTGCTCGAGGTACACGTATTCGTTCAGCGTGCCCTTACGCACCAGGTAGACGGTGATCGACCGGACGAACATGGCGCCGATCAGGCCCAGGCCCAGCGCGATGATGATCGGGTCGGCGGTGATGGCGAACGCGCCGATCACCCCGTCGAAGGAGAACGAGGCGTCGAGGACCTCGAGGTAGAGGAACAGGAAGAACCCGGCCTTACCGGTGGCCTTGGCCAGCTCCGAGGGGCCGCCGGCGGCGTTTTCGGCCTGTTCCTCGACGTGGAACATCGAACCCAGACCGTCGACCGCGATGTAGAGGATCATGCCGAGCAGGCCGGCCAGCAGCACGGTGGAGCGCGTGTCGTCGTGGGCGAGGAACTCCGCCGACAGCACCAGGCCGGTGCCCGCCACGACCACCGACATCATGTCCAGCTTGCCGGCCTTGGCCAGCGGGCGTTCCACCCAGGACAACCATTTGATTTCCCGGTCCTCGAAGATGAAGTTCAGGAACAGCATCGCCAGGAACATGCCGCCGAACGCCGCGATCTGCGGGTGGGCATCGGTGAGGAGGGTCTCGTAGCTGGGGCTACCGTCGGGGAATGTCGCCGCGTCGTTCGGCGGCGGGTTGAGCGCCAGATCGAAGGCTTCGACGGGGTTGAGACCGGCGGTGATCCACACGATGGCCAGCGGGAAGACCAACCGCATACCGAAGACGGCAATCAGGATGCCGATGGTGAGGAAGATCTTCTGCCAGAACTCACTCATCTTTTCCAAGACGGTGGCGTTGATCACGGCGTTGTCGAATGACAGAGATACCTCGAGGATGCCGAGGATGAGGCAGAGTGCCAGGGCGGTCGGACCGCCGTAGAGGAACGCCACCCCCAGCGACAGCACTGTGACGACTATGGAAAAACCGAATATTCGCAGGACCACGCTGGGACCTTTCGTGTGCGGTGGCCGGACTGCGGTCGGTATCCCGGCCGTTAACGAGAAACCTGGTCGGCGGCGTCGAGGGACCTCTGGTCACCAGCGTTGCCGCTCCTGTCACCAGCGTTACCGCCGACTGCCGGTTTGTCCAATTCGTCCCCTCCGCCTCGTTGGGGAGGCGTGAACGAGGGGGCCCGTCACCGGACCCCCTCACGCTACCCGGAGGTGCGGATCGTCAGACGTTCACACCGTAGTCGCGGGCGATACCGGCCAGGCCCGAGGCATAGCCCTGGCCGATGGCGCGGAACTTCCACTCGGCGCCGTTGCGGTACAGCTCACCGAACACCATGGCGGTTTCGGTGGAGGCGTCCTCGGAGAGGTCGTAGCGGGCCAGCTCTTCGTTGTTGGCCTGGTTGACGACGCGGATGTAGGCGTTGCGGACCTGGCCGAAGGACTGCTGGCGGCTGTCGGCTTCGTAGATCGAGACCGGGAAGAAGATGCTTTCGATGTTCGGCGGGGTGTTCGCCAGGTCGACGTTGATGACCTCGTCGTCGCCCTCGCCCTCACCGGTGGTGTTGTCGCCGATGTGCTCGATGCTGCCCTCGGGCGACTTCAGGTTGTTGAAGAACACGAAGTGCTTATCGGACACGACCTTCTTGTCGGCTCCGGTGGCGATCGCGCTGGCGTCGAGGTCGAAGTCCGTGCCCGTGGTGGTGCGCACATCCCAGCCCAGGCCGACGGCGACCGCGGTGAGCCCCGGAGCCGCCTTGCTCAGCGAGACGTTGCCGCCCTTGGACAAACTGACACCCATGCGGGATTCCCTTTCGTAGTTGTCTGCGATTCCCAGCATGTCCGAAATCGCCGGGTACGGAAACGACAGTAGTGGTTTTCGGTGAAGTTGCGTAGCGTCATGCGCCCATCCGGGCTCGGAAGCCCTCTTGCACCTGCGATATCGGCCCTCGCTCCGCCCTGGTCCGCGATCTCATACCATCGGGTCTGTGGCAGGCCGTAGGCGTGGATGGTTCCGGTCGGGGGAGGATCCGTGGTTCGAACAGGCACGGTCCGCGCTGACGGCGGCGTTCCTGGATATGGACCACCGGCAATCGGTCGCGGATACGGCCACCATCGCCTCCGAGGAGATCTTTCCGGAACGAGAACTCGGCCGGCACTGGGCGCCGGTGCGGCAGCAGTGCTACACCGCTGGTGAGGCCTATCTCGCGCTGACCGACGAGATCGGCCGGGCCGAGCAGTCCGGCGCCGGGATTGCGGGCCGGCAGGAGCGGTTGGACACCGTGGTGCGGCAACTGCAGGCGGCGGCGCGGGAGGTGGACCGGTTCTATCACGGCGAGCGTGCCCGGCTCGACGAGGCGGTCGCGGTGCGTGGTGCTGTTCCGGACCTGGTCGCTCACGTCACCACCGAGGCGGCGCGGGTGCGCGGGCAGGCGGCCGAATCGGAGTACGGCGGCTATCCGTCGGTGCGGTCGGCGGCCACTCGGGTCGATGAGGCAATGGTCACACTGGAGGCCGTTCCGGCGGAAGCCCGAGGCCGGGTGCGGTCGGCGGCGAACCGGTTGGACGCCGCGACGGCGGAGTTGTCGGAAGCTTTGGCCCAGGCGCCATCTCGGGCCGGTGCCGCGCGGAACGCGATCGCCTCGGTCACCACCCGGATCGCGGCGGTGCGCACCCGCGCCGAACGTCTCGGGCCCGCGTACTCTGCCCTGTTGCGCGAGTTCAATGCTGCGAGTTCGGCGGATCTGGCCGACAATGAGCGCGCAAGTGAGCGTCATATCACCGCGGCGGACAACGCCCTCGCCGGCGCCCGCGCCGCCGCGGCCGAGCACAACCCGGAGCTGGCCCTTGACCTGACCACAACTGCGCGCGGTCATCTCGCCGACGCTGAACAACTCGTCGATGCCGTCACCAAACGGCTGACCGAGTTGCGCGCGGTCCGAGACGATCCGCGCCGACGCGCGGAGGCTGTGCGGTTCCGGCTCCGGGACGCGCAGATGCTGGCAGTTTCACGGGGATTGGTCGCCGAATGGGGTTCGGTACTGGACGCCCAGGTCGAGCGGCTCGACCGGGTCACCGGATCGCTGACCGGGCAGCACCCCGATTATTGGGCGTATGTGAACGAACTCGACACCATCACCGAATTCATTGCCGGAGTGGTGGATCGCATGCGCAGACAACCAGGACAAAATGGATGAGACGGGGGTTCGATGACCGCAGCCATGGCCGTTCGGCAGGAAGTGTCCCTGCACAAACGGGTACCGCGCCGGCATTTCCGGCAATTGCAGGGCCCCGATGCGCGGACCCTGTTCCATCGGCAACCCGAACCTTTCGACGACCATGCCGACCGGGAGATGCTGGCGCTTGCGCTGGGCGCCACCTTGTACGTTCCGGCGACCCGCGATGATCTGACGGCCACGATCGTCCGGCGGGCCGAACGCGGGGTGTGTTCGATGGTGATCGACCTCGAGGACGCGGTCGCCGATCACGAGCTCGCTGCCGCCAAGCAGCAGGCCGTCCGTACCCTCGACGAGCTTGCCTGTCACCGGGACCCGAGCCCTTTGCTGTTCGTCCGGGTACGGGACGCGGATACGGTGCCCGAAATCCTGGAACGGCTGGGGCCGGGCGCCGATGTGCTCACCGGATTCGTCTTCCCCAAGTTCGACAGTGCCTCGGCGCCGAAATACCTGGCGGCGCTGTCGGCTGCCGCCGCTGTCCGGCCGGAGCGGCCGCTCTACGGTATGCCCGTCCTGGAATCCGCGGCGCTGGTGCATCGGCAGACCCGGGATTCCGAGCTGTCCCAGATCGCCGCGTTGCTGGCCGAGCACCGGGAACGGATTCTGGCGGTCCGGATCGGGGCCACCGATATGTGCGCGACCTTCGGTATCCGCCGCGACCGCGACCTCACCATCTACGACGTGCGGGTGATCGCCGATGTCATCGCCGATATCGTCAACTATCTGGGGCGGACGGACGGTACCGGTTTCGTGATCACCGGGCCCGTGTGGGAGTACTTCGCCGACCACGAACGGATGTTCCGCCCGCTGCTGCGTACCGCGCCGTTCGAGGAATCCGACGCGGTGCCGTTCCGCAGCTACCTGGTGAGCCGTGATCTCGACGGCCTGCTGCGCGAGATAACCCTGGACCGCGCCAACGGAATCCACGGGAAAACCGTTATCCATCCTTCCCATGTGGCGGCCGTGCACGCCTTGTCGGTGGTGACGCACGAGGAGTACACCGATGCCCTGGACATCCTCCAGGTGGAGGTCGGCGGGGTCGCCGCGTCCGGGTACCGGAACAAGATGAACGAGATGCGGCCGCACCGCAGCTGGGCCCGGCACACACTCGCCCGGGCCCGCGTGTTCGGGGTCGCGAAGAAAGGGGTGTCCTTCGTGGACCTGCTATCCGCGCTGGTCACATCATGAGCGAGTCAGGGACGGAAAGGTACTGGGCCACCCGCACACTCGGAATAGAACTGCTCCATCGCGAATGCTTCCGTCACGGCGACCGGCCGGACGCCCTACCGGTGCGCCCGGCGATCACCGATCTACTGCAGCCGGGGTTGCGCAAGAATCCGCGGCGGGCGCATCTGCTGGTGTCCACGGTGCTGGGTAAACATCTGCCGACCGATCCGCTGGTGGTGCGGGACGCGGGTGACCGCCTGGGCGACCTGGTGCGTGCCGTACTCGGCGAACAGGATGCGGTGGCACTCGGTTTCGCCGAGACCGCGACGGGTCTGGGGCACTGCGTGGCGACCCGGATCGACGCAGCCTGTTACCTGCATTCGACCCGCCGGGCCGTGCCGGGAGCGCGCACGCTGACCGGTTTCGAAGAGGGACATTCACATGCCACCTCTCATCTACTGCAACCGATGCCCGGCGATGTTTTCACCGCAGGCCTGCCGCTGGTGCTGGTGGACGACGAGATCTCCACCGGTAACACCGCATTGGACGCGATCGCGGCACTGCACGAGTTCGCGCCGCGGACCCACTATGTACTGGCGGCGCTGGTCGATATGCGCACCGAGACCGATCGGGCCCGGTTCGCCCGAGTGGCAGCCGAATTGGGAGCGCGGATCGATACGGTCTGCCTCGCCACGGGCAGCGCGGTGCTGCCGGACGGGCTGGTCGGGACGGTATTGGACCTGCCGGAAGCCGAACTCAACCCGGTCGCCGCGGCGCGGGGCGTTGCCACCCGGGTGGAACTGCCCTGGCCGCAGGATGTGCCCGAGGGCGGGCGGCACGGTTTCCTGCGCAGCGATCGTCCGGCGTTCGAGCAGGCCGGGGCTGCCGCGGCGAAAATGCTGCGGGATCAGTTGGTCACCGAATATCCCGGCCGGCCGGTGGTGGTGCTCGGGCACGAAGAGCTGATGTATCTGCCGTTGTGCCTGGCGGTGGCGCTGGCCGAGTCGGGTATCGCGGTGCGGTACCAGACGACCACGCGTTCCCCGGCCTACGTTCTGGACGAGCCCGGCTACCCGCTGCGGCGCGGGTTCCGGTTCCAGGCACCGGAGCCCGGTGAGGAGCAGCCGCGATTCCTGTACAACGCCTCCTGGCCGGGCACTTCGGCAGCGACCGGCGCCGACCCGGTGCTGATGTTCGTGGTCGATGATCCGGGTGACAGTACGCAGCTCTACGCGCCCGGCGGGCTCGTGGACGTACTCACCGCGGCGGGGTCGGATGTGCTGGTGGCGGTTTTGCCGGGAGCCGACCCGGTAGCCCTGGCAGCGGCCCGGACCAGGGAGCAGGGTACGGCTGTCGCGGCTCGGCCGGAGCAGTCGGTGCCCTCCCGCCCGGAGCGGGCGGTGTCTTCGCGGCCGGAAGCGGAGATGCCCGAGGCGCCCGCGCCGCCGGGGACGGGGGTGTCGTCGCGGGCGGGATCGGCCGGTGTCGCCCGGCCGCTCTACGGTCCCGCATTCGGTTCCTACCCCCGCGACGAGGTGGCGTGGCTCCTCAAAGATCTGTCCGATGCCGAACTGGAGGCCGATCTCGCCTATCGCGAACAGCGGATCCAGGCGGGTATCGCGCACTATGCCGAATCGCTGCCCATCGAGTACCAGCCCGACGCCGCCTATCGTGAGTTGTTCGACCGGGTACTGGACGACAGTGCGCAGCGACTGGCGCTGGCGGTGGGGACGGTCGCCGAACTCGTCGTCGCCGAACGCGGTACCGATATCGTGCTGGCCTCGCTGGCCCGCGCGGGCACGCCGATCGGCATCCTGATCCGGCGCTGGCTCGCCGCCGGGCACGGGTCCCGGCCCGGCCTGGATATCCCGCACTACGCGGTCTCGATCGTGCGCGATCGCGGAATCGATACGGTCGCTCTGGACTACCTGGCCGGGCGGCACAACCCCGCCGATGTGGTGTTCGTCGACGGCTGGACCGGCAAGGGCGCGATCGCGAAGGAACTCACCGAGGCACTGAACGCCTACCACGCGGCCGGCGGCGCGCGGTTCGACGCCGACCTAGCGGTACTCGCCGACCCCGGCCACTGTGTGCGCACCTACGGCACCCGCGACGATTTCCTCATCGCTTCGGCCTGTCTCAATTCCACGGTCTCCGGGCTGGTTTCGCGCACAGTCCTCAACCGGGATCTGATCGGCCCGCACGACTTCCACGGGGCGAAGTTCTACGCCGATCTCGCCGCCGACGATGTCTCCGGTCGCCTCATCGATACGGTCACCGCGGTCTTCGACACGGTCCGCGACAGGGTGACCGAGCAGGTGACGCTCCTGCGGACCGCCGACCGGACGCCGACCTGGGCCGGCTGGGCATCGGTGGAGCGGGTCCGTGCCGAATACGGCATCGACAGCGTGAACTTCGTGAAACCGGGGGTCGGGGAAACGACCCGCGTGCTGCTGCGGCGGGTGCCGTGGCGGGTGCTGGTCCGCGAGCCCGACGCCGCCGAACACGCGCATATCCGGTTGCTCGCGCAGGCGCGCGAAGTGCCGGTGGAGGTCGTACCGGAACTGGCTTACTCGTGTATGGGTCTGATCAAGGATGTGCGGCGCTAGATGATGTCTGCGAAACCGGTACTCGTGGCGACCGATCTGGATCGCACGATGATCTACTCGCGTAACGCCTTCGGGGCGACCGAGCCGGAAACGGTATGCGTGGAGCACCTCGACGGCGCCCCACTGTCGTATATGACCGTCGCTGCCGCCCGCGCGCTGACCGGGCTCGCGGCGGCGGCGGCCGTGCTACCCACGACCACCCGCACCATCGCGCAATTCGAACGGATCCGACTTCCGGGCGCCCCGTGGCCGTTCGCGGTCACCAGCAACGGCGGAAACATACTGGTGGACGGGTTGCCCGACAGTGGGTGGCGCCGATCGGTGGATGCGGCGGTCCGGGCGGGGGGCGCTACTCTCGCCGAGGTCGGCGCCGCCCTGCGCGATCGGATCGACGATTCGTGGGTGCTCAAATACCGCGAGGCGGACGATTTGTTCTGCTATCTGGTGGTCGATCTCGCCGCCACTCCGGCCGATTTCCTGGCCGAATGGGACAGCTGGTGCCGGCCGCGCGGCTGGTCGGCGTCACGGCAGGGTCGCAAGATCTACACCATGCCGAGGGCGGTGTGTAAGAGCCGGGCGGTGGCCGAGGTCCGTGACCGGCTCGTCGACACCGGCCGCCTCGATCCGGTGGCACCGACACTCGCCGCCGGCGACGGCGCGCTCGACGCGGAAATGCTGATGGCGGCCGAGCGGGGAATCCGACCCCGGCACGGCGAACTCGAAGAGCTCGGCTGGTCCCATCCGGGTATCAGCGTCACCTCCGCCACGGGAATCCTGGCCGGCGCGGAGATCGTCGACTGGTTCACCGCTGCCTTGCCGGGCCGGGTCACCGAACCCACCGGTTAGCTCCGGATCGGCCACCGCCCGGGCCGGGCCCGATGCACGTACGCCCCCTCGGACATGCGGTTACTGCCGGTACACCCGCACCTTCGATCGCTCGGACCACGAAGTACCTGTCACAGCATGCGACGGCGGGCTCGCTCCGCGGTGCGCGCTCGCCGCAGCGACACTCGTGACCAGACCATATCCTGCAGCGCCAGGGTCGCCCAGCCTGCGATCGCCATCCCGGCGAGGTTCACCACCAGCTGCAGCGCGCTACCCCAAACTGCCGACCACGCGCCGAAGGCGAGACCCAGGGCGATGTTCCCGGCCGCGGGGACCGTGGTCACGGAGATGAAAACACCCACGAGCGCTCCGGATTTGGCGGAGGTCAACGAGAGGACGCCGGCGGCCGCCGCGATGAGCGCCACCACGAACGACCACTTGTCCGGTGTGTAGATGAAGGCTGTTTCCGGCCGTTCGCCGGTGACCACATCGATGCTGACCCAGCCGAGCAGCCGGGCACCCAGAGCGGCGACGAAGGCGAGGAAGATCGCCGCGACGAATCCCGCCAGCAGCGTGCCGATCGCGCGGCCCAGCAGAGCCGGGCGGCGCCGCACCAGCGCCACACCGAGCGCGGCGATCGCACCGAATTCCGGGCCCAGCACCATGGCGCCGATCACCAGGATCTGGGAGTCGACCACGATCGCGATACTGGCCAGGATGGTCGCCAGGGTCATGAAACTCAGGTAGGTCCAGTTGAGTTCGGTTTCCTCGTAGGACCGCTGCGTCACATCCGCCCACACCACCGAGTCCGCGCTGTAGCCCGGCGTCCGGAGCTCGGCCAGATAACCCGACAGTGACATCCAGGTGCGCACCGGCTCCAACTCGATACTGCCGTGATGGTGCAGGCCGGTGGCGCGCAGACGTTCGATGATGTCGTTGGCGGCTTCCCGGGCCAGATCCGCCAGGATCACATCGCCGGCCGGGCGCACGGCACTACCCCTCAGCACCGCCAAACCGCTTACCGCATCGTCGGATTCGAGGACGGCCAGCACTTCGTCGGTCAGTCCGGCCGGTGACATCACCCGCAGATGCAGCATGGGCCAAGTCTGCCCGGTCGGCCTGCCTTTGCCTACACGGACGAACCGGACACCGGGGGTGTGTTGCCGCTCGGCCGCCCGCCGCCCAGTGGTTCAGTGGCCCTGTTGGCCGGCCAGCTGCTGCGCGATAACTCCCTGCAACCGCTGCAGTCCGGGCACCGTGATCCCGCTCTGCAACTGCCCTTCGATGGTGCGGATCAGCGCGGAGTCGCTGAGGACCTTCTCGCTCGACTGGATCAGTACCGTTCCGGCACCGGTGAAATCGAACTGCCGTTCCTCCCCGGAGTTCACGCCGAAGGCCGCCGCGCCCGCCGCCAGGAAACCGGAAATCCAGCGCTGGTCGTAGTGATGGCTCGGCGACGGACAATCGGCCCAGCCCACCAGGGATTCCGGATCCACCCGCAGCGGTGGTTCGGCGAATATCACCGGACCGTTCGAGGAGGCCAGGAACTTACCGGTGCCGATGAGGGTGAGGAAACCGGGGACGATCGACTGGTTCAGCGACAGACCCGGTTCGAAGGCGAGCAGATTCGCGGCCCGGATGGTGAGGTTGCCGTCGTCGAGATCGTAGGAGTTGATGTCGTAGCCGCGGTCGCCGATCAGCAGTTTGCCCTGACCCTCGGCGACCACATAGTCCCCGGTGAACAGCGGGGCCGAGAACTGATGCGCCACCATATGCATCAGCTGGCCCTGCAGTCCGTGGGTGAGCGCCTGGAACCGCATCTGGCCGTAGTAGGCGATCATCGCGCCCTTGCGCATGAACCAGGGTTTGTTCAGGTCGATGCAGTAGGCGTAGCTGTTCCCGGGGATATTGTCGCTTTCCCCGAGAGTCATCGGGCTGAGGATCTCGCTCACGACTGCACCTCGCTGGCGCTCGGCTCCGTCGTGCGCGATGCGCGCTGTGTCGATGGTTCGCTCGCAAGCTCGCTCACAGTTTCTCCTCCGACGCCTGAACGTAGACGACGCCTTGTCCGGCGCACTGCAACTGCATGGCCTCACCGGACCCGCGCCCCACGGCATCCCGCCAGCTCATCGCGGCTTTCAGTTCGGTGTGCACGTTCCCGTAGGAGGCAATGAACGCCTGTGGGTCGACCACCACGGGGTTCGGTCCGCCGATCTGCAATTCGAGATAGCCGCCGTGGGCCAGCAGCACCGCACTGCCGTGCCCGGAGAGCTGAGTGGTGAACATGCCCTGGCCGGTGAGGGCGCCGGAGGCCGCGCCGCGCAGCGCACCCATGATGCCGCCACCACCACCGCCGCCACCGGAACTCGCGACCGAAACCACCGAGGTCTGCAATCCCGCCGTATAGGCCAGCAGCCGGGACGCTTCGACCTGCAACGTCGCGCCCGGCTGGATCGGCACGACCTGAACTTCGAGTCCGGCGAAGCCGTAGTGCACCTGACCCGTGCCCTGAGCGAGCATGGTGCGCTGGTGTTCCCCGGCCATCATCCGGCCGGCCATCCGCACCAGGCCGCCGCCCATCCCGGCGCCACCCGGTATCTCGTGCGGTGCGAAGGACACATCGCCGGTGTAGAAGAGCATCCCGCCGGCGCGCGCGACCACACCGCCCGCCGCGCCGATATCGACCTTGACGACCTTGGAATTGATTTGCTCGAACATGCCCTACCGTTCCGCCGGTTGGATCGAGACCACGCCCTGCCCGTCCCACCGCAGTGAGAATGCCTCGCCGCCGTCCTGCCCCACCATCGAACGCCAGGACACATCGGTGACGAACGACTGGTTGAGGTTGCCACGAGCGGCGACGAACGCATCCGGGTCCACTACCAGTGGGAACTGGGGGGAAACCTCGAGATGGATGAGTGGACCGCCCGCCGAGAGCAGGGCGACCTGTCCCTGCCCGCTCACCGTGGTGGTGAAAAGGCCCTGCCCGCTGGAGGCCCCGCGGACCCCCGCGAAACGTACATCGGTGCGCAGATTCCCGGCGAAGGCCAGCAGCTGCTGCGATTCGACCTGCAGGGTTTCGTTGTTCAGGTTCACCACCGACACGTACTGGCCGTTGACCGCCAGGAAGACCCGGCCGTTACCGGTGCATTCCATCAGCGACAGCTTCTCGCCCGTGGCCCGGCGTTTCATGCCGGCGAGAACTCCCTCGCCGCCACCGAATCCGGCGGATTTGAACTGCACGGCGCCTTCGTAGGCCACCATCGAACCGGAAATCGCGCGGATGCCGGAGTTCGCGAGGTGAACCTCCACCACCTTCTTCGACTGTTCGAAGAGTTGTGCCATAGAAGAATCGCCCTGTCGTAGCCGCCCCGAACGCCGATCCCATACGGCGCTCATCCGTCGCCGCTACCCTAATCGTCCCAGTTCGATCGCGTCCATCCGTACCGTCCCGCGGGCCGGGCCGGGCCGGGATACGTGTCCGACAGTGGCTGCCGAGCGGTGCCGGCCCCTGTTAACGACATCTGCGGTCGGCACGTATCTCGTAGAGTGGCACGTACACGCACCGACAAGCGAAGGGTCTGACTTGTCCGCAACACTCGCCAAAGGCCAGAACGGTCCGCTGGCCACTAATGACGTGGTGATTTCGATCCAATTGGCCGCCCCGGCCGATCTGTCCGCACTATTGGTCACCGAGCAGGGCAAAGTCCGGTCCGACGCCGATTTCGTGTTCTACAACCAGCCCACCGGCCCCGGTGTGGAGCTGCGTCCGGGCCCGGCCGGTCAGCCTGCCGCGCTGGTGGTG
This sequence comes from Nocardia carnea, assembly GCF_029868855.1. GTDB lineage: Bacteria > Actinomycetota > Actinomycetes > Mycobacteriales > Mycobacteriaceae > Nocardia > Nocardia carnea_A. Next base: position 11,927 of record NZ_JARWOV010000287.1, read on the forward strand.
AACCTCGCGGCGGTACCCGCCGATATCGCGCAGGTGCGGGCGGTTATCACCCTCGACGATCCGAATACCAATTTCGGTCAGTTCGCGCCGCCGGTCGCCTATGTCTCCGATCAGTCCGGCACCCAGCTGTTCGAATACCGGATCGACGGACTGGCCAGCGAGTCGATCGTGATCGCGCTCGAACTGTATCGCCGGCAGGGCGCCTGGAAGGTGCGCGCGGTCGGCCAGGGTTACGCCGGTGGTTTCGCGGCGCTGGTCACCGACCACGGTGTCACGGTGGATGATTCGTCCGCGCAGACACAGGCCGCTCCTCCGCAGGCCGCGCCTGTTCCCCCGCCGCAGGCGGCCCCGGCGCCCCCGCAGGCTCCGATGCCGCCCCCGCAGGCCCCGGCGCCCCCGCCGCAGGCTCCGCCTGCCTACCCGGCCCAGCAGCCGCCGCCCACCGCGCCCTACCCGCCGCAGGGCGGGGGCTATCCGCCGCCGCCCGGACCGGGCTACCAGCAGCCGCCGGCGCCGCCGCAGCAACCGACCGGTGAGATAAGCCTGAGCAAGACCGGACCGGTGAGCCTGCAGAAGGGGCAGCGGGTCAGCCTCCGCAAGGAGGACGGCGCCGCCCTCACCTTCGTGAAGATGGGCCTGGGCTGGGATCCGGTGCAGCAGCGTGGATTGTTCGGCAGCCGCACCGTGGATATCGACCTGGATGCCTCGGTGGTGATGTTCGCCGATATGAACCCCGTCGATGTCGCCTACTACGGTCAGCTCACCTCGAAGGACGGTTCGGTACGTCACCAGGGCGACAACCTCACCGGTGAGGGTGCCGGCGACGACGAGGTGATCCTGGTCGATCTGATGCGCATACCGGCGCATGTCAACAGCCTCGTGTTCATCGTGACCTCCTACAAAGGCCATACCTTCGGCCAGGTGCAGAACGCTTTCTGCCGGTTGATCGACGGCGCGAACAACGCCGAACTGGCCCGGTATTCGCTCACCGGTGGGACGCCGACAACGGCGATGGCCATGGCCAAACTGTTCCGGGCGGGCGGGGACTGGAAGATGCAGGCCATCGGTGAGGGCTTCAACGCCAAACATCCGGGCGAGGCGATTCCGCAGCTGGGCCGGTTCCTGCAGGTATGAGTGGTAGCGGGGGACAGGATATGAAGATCTTGCAGGCGGGACAGAACATCGCGCTCGGCGGCGGTGTCTCCCGCTTCCAGGTGCACGCGGCGGTACCGCTGACCGTATCGGCATTGGTGGTGGCCGCGGACCTGCGGGTGGAAACGGCCGCGGATGTGCTGGTTTCCGAACGGCCGGACGGCCCGGGGGTCCGGATCGAGGAGGCAGCCGCCACTGTGGTGGTCACTCCCGCGGAGGTACGTGCCGACGCCCAAGCGGTGCTGTTGATCGCTTCGGCGAACGGTGCGCCGGGCGTGGTTACCGCGAGACTCTCCGAGAACGACGCGCCGGTCGCCGAATTCGCGATCACCCCGCAGGCCGGGGAAACAGCGCTGATCTGCTTCGAACTGTATCGGCGCGGGACGGGCTGGAAACTGCGCGCGCTGGGGCAGGGTTATGCGGGCGGTATCGCCGAACTTCTGCGCACCCACGGCGCACAGGACCAGGTGCCCGCGGTACCGACGGTGGCGGCTTCGACCGCCACCGTTGTCGACGGCGCGGCAGTTTCCGGCTCCGCACCGCCACCGGCCGCACCCGCCGACGGTTCCCCGTTGGAGGTGGGTCACGGGCTGGAACGGTTGTGGATGATCTTCGAAGACGCCGCCCGGTCGGCAGCCGCCCTCGAATCGGCCCGCGACTACGCGGCGCAACGGCTCGATCAGGAACTGTCCGCGGCGGTTTCGGACCCGGCGACCCGCAACACCCCCGCCGCCGATGCCGCGCGCACAGCCGCGCAACACCGCTACGACGAACTCACCGCCACCGCCGAGAACAGTCACCAGCGCGACAGTGCCCAACTGCAACGGGAACTCGCCGAGGCGGACGCGGTGCTACCCGCCGCGCTGGCATCGTGGAATTCCCCGGCCTGGGATCGCCCGGCGGCCCCGGCCGACGGGATCCGGCTCGGTGAACTCTACGCACTCGACCGCGGCGCGCTGCGCATCCCGTACTGCGTGCCGGTCCCGCTGAACCGGCCGCTGTGGGTGGATACCGAATCGTCGGCCGCGGTGGCCCCGGTGATCGGCGCACTGCTGGCCCGCCTGCTGCGCGCCGCACCGGGCCGCCGAACGGTTGTCGACATCATCGACCTCACCGGGGCATTCACCGGTTTCACCGGAATGCTGGCGCCGGTGCTGGCGGGGCCGCCGATCAACGATCACGCCGATATCTCGCCGCGGCTGCAACAACTCGTGGACGCCGCCGAACTCGCCGAAATGGCATACAACTCGGGGCAGGGCGTACCGCCGGCCGAACATCGCATCCTGCTGGCGGCGGACTTCCCGCACGGCTACCAAACCGCGGACGCGCAGCGCTTGGCCGCGCTGCTCGCGCGCGGCGACCTGATCGGACTGTCCACCGTGATCGTCGGCGCCAACGAAACCGACTCCCACGACAACATGGTGGCCACGCTGTCCCGAGCCTGCCGGCACCTGCCCACGGTCACCGGAACCCCACTGTTCGATCCGTGGACGAACAACGCCTGGCAGCTGGACCTCGACCTCCTACCGCAGGAACCGGAACAACAGGCCAGGATCATGCGCGCAGGCTGAGTGCTCGGTGCCGAGCCCCCGGGCAAGGTTCCGGCGCCGGGGCCCGGTTTCCGGGCGTATGCAACGTTCCGGGTCAGCCCAGGCGTGCGGGCGGGCGAGTCTCCAGTGGGCGTGCGGGGGGTACCGGCTGGGCTTCGGCCGGCCTTCCACGGCGCGTTCGCCGGGCCGTGGCGTCGGCGCGGGTCCAATGGGTGTCCAGGGAGATCCGCGGGCGCAGGACCTCCGGGAGCCAGGGCAGCAGGGGATCGGGGGCGCGGTCGACCACTCCGCCGACGGGGTCGTCCAGGTAGTCGCGGCGTACCAGGTCCTCGTCCGGGCGGTAGATCTGGCGGATGATCAGCACGCACAATCCGATCACAGCGAGGTCGCGCAGGAGGACAGTGCCGGTGAACCACTGTTCGGGCAGGCCCTTCCGGTCGATGCCGAGGTAGTAGAACATTCGCGGTACCCAGACCAGAGCGTCGATCGTCATCCAGGTCAGCAGCAGGCGGCGATGCGGTAACGCCAGCACCGCGATCGGCACGAGCCACAACGAGTACTGCGGGCTCCACACCTTGTTGGTCAGCAGGAAGGCCGCGATCACCAGGAAACACAACTGCGCCAGGCGGGGGCGGCGGGGCGCGGTGAGGCCGATATAGACGATACCGAGGCAGGCGGTCGCGAACAACAGCAGCGACACCATGTTCAGAATGGCCGGTGCTTCACCGTGGCGCAGCGCACCGTCGAAACCGTTCCAGTCGGTGAACGACATCACCACGTTGTAGAGCGAATCCGGGTCGGCGTGGCGGGTGGTGTTGAGCCGGAAGAACTCCCGCCAGCCGTCCGGGTACAGCAGGGCGATGGGCAGATTCACCAGACCCCAGGTCGCGAGCGCGCCACCGGCGGTCAAACCGGCAGCCCCCAGCGGGCGGGCACCCAGCAACCGGACCCGCGCCGGAACTTCGGCCAGCCAGGTACTCAGGGAATCCGCGTCGCGCACATCGCGCAACCGCATCGACAGCTGCCCACGTGGGGTGCGCTGCATCGGGTCCGCGCGCAGGCACAGCACCAGGATCGGGCCCAGCAGCAGCAGCGGATACAGCTTCGCCGCACCGCCCAGACCCAACAGGACACCCGCCAGCAGGGGCCGGCGCCGGGCCCAGGCCAGCAGGCCGCCGGCGGCGAACGCCGTAGCGAGGAAGTCGAAATTGGTGAAGGCATGCACGATCACCAGGGGCGAACACGCCATCAGCGCGACATCCCAGATCCGGCGTCCGGCGAGCAGCGCGGTCGCCCAGATGGTCGCCAGCCAGGCCATCGACAAACCCAGGGCGACCACATTGAAGTACAGCACCACTTGCAATGCGCCGGGTAGGGGGCTCGCGTCCCAGGTTTTGGCCACCAGCATCGAAACGTACTGGTACAGCCCGGAAAGCACCGGATACTCCATATGCCGGATCTCGGTACCGCCGCCCGGCGCCTCCTCGACCCAGTACTTCTTGTACGGGAAGGCGCCCTCGTTGAGCCGTTCGGCGCCGTAGAGCGGCACGGTGTCGGAGTAGCACATGGCGGTGTACTGGCGACCGTCGTTCCAGTCGAGGGAGAGCCCCCCGCCGGGAGTGGCGGTCTGCTGGATACAACCGGCTTTGGCGAACCATCCGAAGGCCAGGAAGATCACCGTGAACGCCAGCAGCACTCGCATAGGAGTCCAGAAACGGGCACGCCCGATGAGAGCGTGATCGCCGACCGGACCGCCCACCACCGTGCACAGTTGGGCGGTCATCGAATCGTTGCGGCTCGGCTTGTCGCGAGCGTCGGCCGATCTCAGGTCGGGAGCGAGCGGTGCGGGCGAATCGTACCCGCGTCCGGTATCCCGGTGCGGACGTCCGTTTCCGGGCTCGTGCCCGTCGTCCGGCCCACCCACCAGTCGCTGCTCGCTCACGGCACCCGAGGTTACCTGTTACCGGGGTCCGGTCCGGACCCGAGCCGGACCCCGGAGCGTGGCGGGCCGGCCGTCAGCCGCCGGTATCGCCGCTGTCGGTGCCACCCGGATCGGTGCCGGTATCGCCCCCGGAATCGGTATCGCCGCCGGTATCGCTCTCCGTTCCCGCACCGGGTGCCTGAGTGACGGTCGGCGCGGTCCCCTCGGGTCCGGCGGTCGGTTGCCCGGGCAGCGGACCGGCACCGTTGTTGTTGCCCTGTGGCTGACCCTGCGGTTGCGTCTGGCTACGCGGATTGGGTTGCAGGCCGGGTACCGGGATAGTGATACCGGGCAGGATCTCGACCTGACTCGGCTGGATCACCACCGGCGGTTCGAAGCTGGGCATCGTCGTGGACGGCGCGGTGTACGGGGCGGTCCACTTCGGGACGCCCGCCTGCCCCTTGATCGGCGCGGGTTTCGGGAACTTCTCGTTGGGCGTGCCCTCGAGGGCGCCGTCCATCGTGTCCTTCCAGATATCCGACGGCAGGCTCGAGCCGTAGATCATCGCGCCGCCGAAATTGCGCAGCGGCGAGTTGTCGGTGGTGCCCACCCAGACCGCGGTGGCCAGTGACGGGGTGTACCCCACCATCCACGCGTCCTTGTTCTCCCCGGTGTCGCCCAGCTGCGCGGTACCGGTCTTGGCAGCCGACGGACGGCCACCGGCGAGCCCGTGGTTGCGCGAGTACGCGGCGATCGGCTCCATTGCCGCGGTCACGTTGTCGGCGACCGCTTCCGAAACCCGTCGTTCCCCGGCCACATCCCCGCGGTCCAGCAGCACCTGCCCATCGGCGGTCACGACCTTGGTCACGAAATGCGGTTTGTGATACATCCCAGACGCGGCCAAGGTGGCGTAGGCGGAGGCCATATCCAGCGGCCGGGCCTGGTACTGGCCGAGCACGATACCGTTGTTCGGGCCGGCGCCACCGGGTTCGGTGAGCGTGGGGCCCAGACCCGGAAGTTCTTCCGGTATCCCCAGTTTGTGGCCCATTTCGGCGATCTTCTGGGGCCCGTTCTGCATTTCCAGCTGCATTCGGTAGAAGCTGGTGTTCAGCGACCGTTTCAGTGCTTCGGCGATGGTGCAGACCCCGCACTGTTCGCCCTCGACGTTGGTGATCTCGATACCGTTCACCGTGATAGGCCCGCTGTCGTACATCTGGGACAGCGGAATACCCATCTCGAGGTTCTGCGCCAGACCGATCACCTTGAACGAGGAACCGGTTTGCAGGGCGGCATTCGCGAAGTCGTAGCCGTAGCCGTCTTCACCGCCGTAGTAGGCGCGTACCGCACCGGATCTCGGATCGATCGACGCCACAGCGGTACGGAGTTTCTCCGGTTCGCCTTCCATATTGGTGTGCACGGCGTTCAGCGCGGCCTGCTGTGCCTGGGCGTCGATCGTCGTGGTGATCTGCAGGCCCGCGGTGTTCAGCTGTTGTTCGCTGATCCCCGCCTCGGAGAGCTCGCGCAGCACCTGCGCCTTGATATGGCCCTCCGGCCCCGAGGAATCGGTTTTCTGGCCGGCCGCCGCGGACGACGACACCACCTGGGGATAGGTCATCCCCGTACGTTCGTTCCGGTCCAGATTGCCGCCGGCGACCATACCGTCGAGCACATAGTTCCAGCGGGCCTCGGCGCCTTCCGGATTGGATTCCGGGTCCAGCAGCGACGGCAACTGGATGGTCGCGGCCAGAACGGCGCCCTCGGCGACGTTCAACTCCTGCACCGGTTTACCGAAATACGCCTTGGCGGCGGCGTCGATACCGTAGGCGCCGCGCCCGAAGTAGATGGTGTTCAGGTAGGCGGTCAGGATTTCGTCCTTGCTCCACTGCCGGGCCATCTTCGCCGAGATGACCAGCTCGTGGAGCTTACGGGTGTAGCTGCGTTCGTCGCCGACCAGCGCATTCTTCACATACTGCTGGGTGATCGTCGAGCCACCGCCGGCACTTTCCCGGCCGAGCAGATTATCGCGCGCGGCGCGGGCGAAACCGGAGATCGAGAAACCCGGGTTGCTGTAGAAGTCACGGTCCTCTGCGGCGATCACGGCGTTGCGCACATGCGGCGGAATCTGATCGATCGTCACATCGGTGCGGTTGCCCTGCGGCGGGACGACGCGGGTGATCTCGGTTTCCCCGTCCTGCGCGAGGATCGTCGCGACCTGGTTGGTCTTGAGGTCGCCGGGTTCGGGGACCGAAACCGTGGAATAGGCGACCAGGAACACCGTGCTCGGCACCACGATGGCCAGTGCCACGAGGACATAGGCGATTCGGCGCGCGATCTTCCACCGGCTCTTGCGTTTCTGGCCGGGGCTTCTGCCCTCGGGCCCGCCCGGGCCACCCGAGCGGTTCCCACCCGGCCGCCGGGGAGGTGGGCCGCCGCCGGGACCGGAGCGGTTTCGGGCCCGGCCGTGGGCGCCCGGGGGCCCCCCCGCCCCCGGGTTGGGGGCGGGGCCGGCCCCCCGGCCCGGCCCCCGGGCGGGGGGGTGGACGCCGGGGGGGGGGGGGGGGCCCGCGGCCCCCCCGGGGGGGCCCCCAAACCGCTCCGGTCCCGGCGGCGGCCCACCTCCCCGGCGGCCGGGTGGGAACCGCTCGGGTGGCCCGGGCGGGCCCGAGG
>NZ_JARWOV010000288.1 GCF_029868855.1 Nocardia carnea
CCGCCCCCCCCCCCAACTAACCGGGGCCCCGCCCCCCTATGGGGGGGGGGGTGGGTCACCTTAAACCCCGGGGGGGCCGTCCCCCCCGTGGTGGCGGGCCACACGGGTTTTCCGCGTGATGCGGCGGGCTGTGCGTTCAGACCCTGGTGCGGACATGCGAAAACGATCGGCCGTCGTATGGCGGTCGATCATGCCGGATTCGACCGGCGGCTCCGACCGGGCGTCGAAGGACTCAGCTGTCGAAAGCGTCGAACCCGTCGCCGTGGAACGCCTCATTCATGGAGGCATCGGCGTAGCCGCGACAGTAATCCCAGGTGACGTAGGCTTCCGGAGTCGGATCGTAGGCAGGCTCATGCGGCCGGACCGTGCCGTCGACCAGGAGCTGTAACAAATTGGCGCGCAGCATGTCCCAGTCGTGATAGTGATCCTGCCGACAGTCCTCGCAGCTCACCACCAACCCGCGGATACCGCGGTGGGCCAGTAGCGCCTCGTAGACTGCGAGATCGGCGAGATCCTCTTCGACCGCAAGGCGCTCATGAGGATCCAGCGGTTCCCCCGGCTCGATGGCATCGAGCGCGGCGGACGGGTCGGCGGGGTCTCCGGCGAACGGATCCGGCGGCAAGCCAGGTGGTAGATGGTCACGCACATCCCCACGGTACGCAGAACAGGGTGGTCTGCGCCAGCCGTCCGCGCCGTCAGTTTCGCCGTTGCCTCCGGTGGACCGGCACAGCCCTCAGTTGATCCGGGGTACAACCGGACCGATACCATGGTGTCGAGCGCCGACGAGCACCAGTTCACCCGGCACTGCCGCCGGAATAAACGATCCGGCGCCGCACGTTTGTTCCCAGTTACAGTTTGCTATCGGGCCGTCACATCTCGATAGCTCAGCCGACGTCCAGGAGGGGTCGATCCGAATGAGTAATCCCGTACCGGGCGAGCGCACGATTGTCCGCCCTCCTACGGGTGGTGACGATCCGAACAAGATCGCCATGCTCGGCCTCACCTTCGACGATGTGCTGCTGCTGCCCGCCGCGTCCGACCTCATCCCCAGCACGGTGGAGACGTCGAGTCAGCTGACCAGGGAGATCCGGTTGCGGACCCCGCTGGTCAGTTCCGCGATGGATACCGTCACCGAGGCCCGGATGGCGATCGCCATGGCCCGCGCCGGCGGTATGGGTGTGCTGCACCGCAACCTCTCGGTGGCCGATCAGGCGGGCCAGGTGGAGACGGTCAAACGATCCGAGGCCGGGATGGTCACCGATCCCGTGACCTGCCGCCCCACCGATACGCTGGCCGAGGTCGACGCCATGTGTGCCCGGTTCCGGATCTCCGGTCTGCCGGTGGTCGACGAAACGGGTGCGCTGGTCGGCATCATCACCAATCGCGATATGCGTTTCGAGGTCGATCAGAACCGCCGCGTCGCCGATGTGATGACCCCGGCGCCGCTGATCACCGCCCAGGAGGGCGTCACCGCGGAGGCCGCGCTCGGGCTGCTGCGCCGCCACAAGGTGGAAAAGCTCCCCATCGTCGACGGTGAGGGCAGACTGCGCGGGCTCATCACCGTCAAAGACTTCGTGAAAACCGATCAGTATCCCGACGCCACCAAGGACCGGGACGGCCGGCTGCTGGTCGGGGCCGCGGTGGGTGTCGGCGACGACGCCTGGTCGCGAGCCATGACCCTGGCCGACGCCGGCGCCGATGTCCTCGTGGTGGATACCGCGCACGGGCATCAGCGGCAGGTGCTCAGCATGGTCAGCAAGGTCAAGGCCGAGGTCGGTGACCGTATCCAGGTCATCGGCGGCAATATCGCCACCCGGGCCGGGGCCGCGGCGCTGGTCGAGGCCGGGGCCGACGCGGTGAAAGTGGGTGTCGGGCCCGGCTCCATCTGCACCACCCGCGTGGTGGCCGGTGTCGGTGCGCCGCAGATCACCGCGATCCTGGAAGCGGTCGCCGTCTGCGCGCCCGCGGGTGTGCCGGTGGTCGCCGACGGCGGGATCCAGTTCTCCGGCGATATCGCGAAGGCCATCGCCGCCGGCGCCTCCACGGTGATGCTCGGCTCGGTACTGGCCGGAACCGCCGAATCGCCCGGCGAGCTGATCCTCGTGGGCGGCAAACAGTTCAAGAGCTACCGCGGCATGGGGTCGCTGGGCGCCATGCAGGGACGCGGCCAGGCGAAATCGTTCTCCAAGGACCGGTATTTCCAGGACGACGTGCTGGCCGAGGACAAGCTCGTCCCGGAAGGGATCGAGGGCCGGGTGCCGTTCCGGGGTCCGGTGAACCAGGTGATCCACCAACTGGTCGGCGGCCTCCGCGCGGCCATGGGCTACACCGGCGCGCAGAATATCGCCGCTCTGCAGGAAGCCCAGTTCGTCCAGATCACCGCGGCGGGTCTCAAGGAGAGCCACCCGCACGACATCACGATGACCGTGGAGGCACCGAACTACACCGGACGGTGATCTGTGTCTTTCGGCGGCGCCCCGGGTTTCGGGCCCCTGAGGTCCAAAACCTCTCAGGGCCTCGCTGAACTCGGCAGCACGGCTGGGCACGTGCCGTGGCGTTTTCCGAGGACGCCGGCGAACCTGGAGTTCGGCTCCTGGAGGAGTCTCGCCGGGGTGTAGCCACCGCTGGATACATTGTCGTCGGACGTGCTCGGACCCGGCGGGCTCGCGCTGAACACGGGTTCAGAGATCGGTGTGCCGAGTCTGTCCGAGGGCAGGATCCGTGCGTCGTCGAACCGGAAACACAGTGACTACTGCGGACCGGTAGTGCACCGGCCCTGGTCGGTCGGCGCACCGACCCCCAACCGTCTGAGCCGCGGCTGACCGGGGTGTGTAAGGTTTAGTCGCAATATGCGAGTTCACCAGGTGAAACGCAGGGACATCGGTGCCGAGTCCTACGAGGCCCGCAGAGGGTAACGGTCGTTTCGGCCCTCGGAGGGTATGTGCCGGCGGGCGCCGGCCTCGAGGACCGACAGGTGACGCGGAGGGGTCGCGACCCCTGCGCCGTCGGAGGCGGCGCCAAAACACAGGAGCTATTTGTGCGCGATATGGTCGAGATCGGGATGGGTAGGACGGCTCGCCGGACCTACGAGCTGGACGATGTCGATATCGTTCCCTCGCGCCGGACCCGTTCGGCGAGCCAGGTATCGCTGGCGTGGCAGCTGGACGCCTACCGGTTCGATATCCCCTTCCTCACCCACCCGACCGATGCGCTGGTCTCGCCGGAATTCGCCATCGAGATCGGCCGCCGCGGCGGACTCGGCGTGATCAACGGTGAGGGGTTGTGGGCCCGCCACGCGGATGTCTCCGCCAAGATCGACCAGCTGCTCGAGCTCGCCGACAAGGGCAGCTACCAGCGGGCGACCGCCTTCCTGCAGGAATTGCACGCCGCGCCCATGCAGCCCGATCTGCTGGCCGCGGCGGTCGCCCAGGTGCGGGCCGGCGGGGTCACCGTCGCGGTGCGGGTGAGCCCGCAGAACGCCCAAGCTCTCACGCCCGGTCTGCTGCAGGCCGGGATCGATCTGCTGGTGGTGCAGGGCACGATCATTTCGGCCGAGCATGTGGGCGCGGGCGAACCGCTGAACCTCAAGACTTTCATCGCGGAACTGGACGTGCCGGTCGTCGCCGGCGGGGTCAGTGATCATCGCACCGCACTGCATCTGATGCGTACCGGTGCCGCCGGGGTGATCGTGGGTTACGGTTCGCAGCCGGGCGCCACCACCACCGGCGAAGTTCTCGGTATCGGGGTACCGATGGCGACCGCGATCGCCGACGCTGCCGCGGCCCGCCGTGACTACCTGGACGAAACCGGTGGCCGCTACGTGCATGTGATCGCCGACGGCGATATCAACACCTCCGGTCAGCTCGCCAAGGCCATCGCCTGCGGCGCGGACGCAGCCATGCTGGGTGCGCCGCTCGCGATTGCGGCCGAAGCCCCTGGCCGCGGCTGGTACTGGCCCTCGGCCGCCGCCCACCCCTCGGTGCCGCGGGGATCGCTGCTCTCGCTGGACGAGCCGTGGGATCTCGCCGAAGAACTGCTCGGGCAGACGCCGCCGGCCCCGGTGCGCCCCAGCCTGGAACAGCTGCTGACCGGTCCTTCCGACGATCCGTTCGGATCCCTGAACCTCGTCGGCGGCCTGCGCCGCTCGATGGCCAAGGCCGGATACTCCGACCTCAAGGAATTCCAGAAGGTCGGCCTCAGTGTCCGTGCCTGAGTCCGAGGGTATGGGCGTGCGAGGCGCTATCCGGGGCTCACTAGACTCTTGCGGGTGACACATTCCCAGAGGCCCGTTCTTGTTGTCGACTTCGGTGCGCAGTACGCGCAGTTGATTGCCCGCCGGGTCCGGGAGGCGAGTGTCTACTCGGAGGTGGTCTCGCATACCGCCACCGTGGCGGAGATCGCCGAGAAGAAACCGCTGGCGGTGATCCTGTCCGGTGGCCCGGCCAGCGTGTACGCGGAGGATGCACCGACCCTCGATCCGCGCCTTTTCGACTTGGATGTTCCGGTTTTCGGTATCTGCTACGGCTTCCAGGCGATGGCACAGGCGCTGGGCGGCACCGTGACGAATACGGGCACTCGCGAATACGGCCGCACCGAACTCGATATCGACGGTGGACTGCTGCACGAGGGGCTGCCCCGGCTGCAACCGGTATGGATGAGCCATGGGGACGCGGTCACCGACGCTCCGGAGGGTTTCGAGGTCACCGGTACGACGGTGGGTGCGCCGGTCGCGGCGTTCGAGAACCGGGCCCGGCGGCTGGCCGGTGTGCAATACCACCCCGAGGTGCTGCATTCGCCACATGGGCAGCAGGTGCTGAGCCGGTTCCTGCACGAGATGGCGGGGATCAAGCCGGACTGGACGCCGGCCAATATCGCCGACGCGATGATCGAGCGGGTACGCGAACAGATCGGCGACGGGCATGCGATCTGCGCTCTGTCCGGCGGGGTCGACAGCGCGGTGGCGGGCGCCCTGGTGCAGCGTGCCATCGGGGACAAGCTGACCTGTGTTTTCGTCGATCACGGATTGCTGCGGGCCGGTGAGCGCGAACAGGTGCAACGGGATTTCGTGGCGGCTACCGGGGCCCGGCTGGTCACCGTGGACGCGGTCGACAAGTTCCTGGGTGAACTGAAGGGCGTCACCGACCCCGAGGAGAAGCGCAAGATCATCGGGCGAGAGTTCATCCGGTCCTTCGAGGACGCGGTGGGCGAGGTCGTGGGTGAGCAGTCCGCGGGCCAGGACGTACCGGCGGTCGAATACCTGGTGCAGGGCACGCTGTACCCGGATGTGGTGGAATCCGGCGGCGGTAGCGGTACCGCGAACATCAAATCGCATCACAACGTGGGCGGTCTGCCCGACGATCTGGAATTCGAACTGGTCGAACCGCTGCGGCTGCTGTTCAAGGACGAGGTCCGGGCCGTCGGCCGGGAGCTCGGCCTGCCCGAGGAGATCGTCGCCCGGCAGCCGTTCCCCGGCCCCGGCCTGGCGATCCGGATCATCGGTGAGGTCACCGAGGACCGGTTGCGGACGCTGCGGCAGGCCGATGCCATCGCCCGGGAAGAACTCACCGCGGCGGGGCTGGACAGGCAGATCTGGCAGTGCCCGGTGGTGCTGCTCGCGGATGTGCGCAGTGTCGGGGTCCAGGGCGACGGCCGTACCTACGGGCATCCGATCGTGCTGCGCCCGGTGTCCAGCGAGGATGCGATGACCGCGGACTGGACCCGGCTGCCCTACGAGGTGCTGGAGCGGATCTCGACCCGGATCACCAACGAGGTGAACGAGGTCAACCGCGTGGTACTGGATGTGACGAGCAAACCGCCGGGCACCATCGAGTGGGAGTGAACCGACAGCGGAACGCCCGGACCTCGTAGGGATCCGGGCGTTCCGTTCGGTAGGGCGCCGTTCGACGAGAACCGGCGTCGGCGGCCGGGTTACCGGCGCATTCTCGGGGAGATCACCAGTACCACGCCCACCACGATCGCGGCCGCGACGACGATCCAGCCGACCGGGATCATGGAGGTGACGTTCCACTGCTCCGGTCCGGCCAGTGCCCAGATACTCACCAGCAGCGCCAGCAGACCGGTGACGAACAATCCGGCGGAGAACCCTCCGCGGCGGGCCTGCCCGGCCGGTCCGCAGTCGCCCGATATGTCCGCGTGCGATTTCGTTTCCTGCTCAGCCACGACGCACCTCCGCTTCACCCATCCGGACCTGCACGTTCAAATTCAGCACCGGCGCATCCCCACCGGGACCGGTGAGCCCGTCCGGGCAGTTCGCCTCGCCCATCCGGACGGTGCAATCAGTGCGCACATTCATGTTGTCGGGTACCAGGACCACCGCCTGACCCATCTGCACGGAAAGGTCGACCGTGCGATCCGCGGTCAGTTCGATACCGCGCAGATCCAGCGTGCCGGACCCCATGGTCACCGTGTATTCCGGTCGCATATCGGCGGCCGCGGCGGGGGCCCAGGTGCGTTCGCCCATGGTGCTGCTCTGGAAATCCACCGGCCCTACCGCGGCGGCCAGAATGACTAAGGCCGCCAGCGGGGCGGTGACCAGCAGCAGTCCGTGACCGCGACGCCGGAAGGCGCCGAGCATCAATCCGAGCCCGACCACCGCGAGTGCGATCGCGGCGATGCGGCCCGGCGTCATCCATTCGGCTCCCGCCACGGCTGCCGCACCGGCGCCTGCCGCGGCGAGGATGGCCAGGCCGAGCACGACCGCGGTGAAACGTGACCGGGGGCGCTTCTCGGTGAGCACCGACACCGGCTGCGCCGGGGTGGGGTCGGGCAGGTCCCAGGCGAGCGGCGCGACACCCAGCGGGTCCCAGGAGGGTGGCGTGCGGTCGGTGAGGCCCGTGGATTTACTCCTGGCGATGGTGGGCCGCGGGGTGTGCGACTGGTCCGAACCGGTATCCCGTGCCGAGTCCGGCGCGACCGGGGGAGCAGGGTGGCCCGGTTTCTCGGCCGCGGTGGTATCGGACGCGCCCGGGGTCGGATCGTCGGTCGGTACGGCTTCGGCCGGCGGATCGGAGGAAGGTTCGGAGGCCGCGCCCTTCGTGAGGTTCGGGCCGCTGGTGCCGGCCGCTTCGGAAGCGGCGCTGCCGGTGGCGACGTCGGCCTGTGGCGGGTCCGCGGCCGGATTGTCCGGGACATATTGATCCGGCAGCTTGGTATAGGGGGTATATATTCCGGTGTATCGGGAAATATAGGGATCTGCGCCGCCCTGCGGGAACGTGGCGCCGGGGTATCCGGTCGTACCCGGACCCGCCAGCGACTCCGGAGCGGCCGCCCCCGCGGGCAGCGGCGGCGGTTGCGGCGCCCGTAGGTACAGCATCCACCAGCCGGCCAGCATGAGCGCCAGCGCGATCACCCCCGACCCGCCGAGCCCCACACCCACCGGTCCCATGGTGCTCACCGCGATCGCCAGCGCCACGATCAACACGATCGTCTTGGTCTGGCTCTGCGAATCCTGCCGTTTACGGGTCAGCGATTCCGCCATCGACGTACTTTCGCCGGCTTCCGGGAACATCAGCCACCCGAACAGGTAGAGCACGATTCCCGCCCCGCCGAAGAGGGTCGACACCACGAACGCCACCCGCACCAGCACCGGGTCTATGCCGTAGCGGTGCCCGACCCCGGCCGCGACCCCGGCGATCGGCCCGCGCCGGGGCAGGCGGGTCGGCCGGGTCTGCCACATCTGGTGGAGCTGATCACCGAAGCTGGTTCTCGTCATGAAACCCATGCTCCGCTTCCTGCGGGCTCTCTCACATCGGGGGGAACCCTGAAGTTGGTCCCGAAAAACTCCCCGACCGCCGCCTGACCGGCCTCGATGTTCGGCCCGGTCGGCCCTCAGGTCAGCAGTTCGGCTCCGGTTCTCCCGTTCGAACCATCCGGCAACCGTGCGGCTGCCCCGGACGGCGCCAGAACGCAGCGGAGGAGAACAGCCGAGCGTCCTGAACCCCGCGGCGTCGAAGCCGGCGCCATGAGCACAGATCAGGGTGTTTCCCCATGGCCGGGCAGGTTGTGGACGTGCCAGTATCGAGAGTATGTGCCCGTTCGGACCTGCCTTCTACGCCCCGGGTGCCGACCGTCCCGTGGCCGAACCGGATACCGCGGGCGGGCGGCTGGTACGCCGGTCCGGTGGCCGGATCGTCGGCGGGGTCGCCGGTGGCGTGGCCGACCATCTCGGGATCGACGTACTCAAGGTGCGGATGGCTTTCGTCCTGCTCTCGGCGCTCGCCGGGGCCGGGATAGTCGCCTACGGCCTGCTGTGGATCTTCACGCCCGGTGGTGGCGACGACGCCCGGCCCTCCGGAACGGAACGCCGCCAGGCGATCGGGCTGGCACTGCTCGGCTTGGGCCTGTCCGTAGCCGTTTCGTGGGCATTCAGCGGAACGGTCGCCCGCGTGATCGCGCCGCTGCTGGTGATCGCGGTGGGCGCCGCGCTGGTGTGGCGGGAATACGACGCCGACGGCCCACGGTCGCTGGTCGGGATACCGGCGAAACCGTCGGTGGTCACCTGGTCGCGGATCATCGCCGGGGTGACCCTTGTGGTGGTGGGTCTGGCGGTGGTGGTGCTGTCGCAGGTCGACTGGGGTTCGCTCGGTTCGGCGCTGCTGGCGGTGGCGGCGACCCTGATCGGGGTCGGCCTGCTGACCGTCCCGCTCGGTCTGCGGATGATGCATTCGCTCAATGCCGAACGCGCGGCCCGTATCCGTAACGAGGAGCGCGAGGAGATCGCCTCCCACCTCCACGATTCGGTGCTGCAGACGCTGGCGCTGATCCAGCGCCAAGCGGGCGATCAACAGGAGGTGCTGCGCCTGGCGCGTAGTCAGGAACGCGAATTGCGGCGCTGGCTGTTCGCCGACGCCGGCCCCGCCGAATCGAGTCTCGCCGTCGCCCTGCGCACCATCGCCGGTGAAGTGGAGGATCAGCACGGCGTGAAGGTCACCCCGGTGACCGTGGGAGATGTGGCGATGGACGGCGAGGACAGCGGATCCGGCCTGCCGAAGGAACATTTCACCGCCGTTCTGGGTGCCACCCGGGAAGCACTGGTGAACGCCGCCAAACACGCCGGCGTAACCGATATCGACCTGTTCGCCGAGACGGAACCACACCAGGTCAGCGTGTTCGTTCGCGACCGCGGGATCGGTTTCGATCCCGATTCGGTTCCCGCGGACCGGCACGGCCTCGCCCGCTCCATCCGGGCACGTGTGGAGCGGCGCGGCGGAACGGTGGAGATCGTCTCGGCGCCCGGACGCGGCACGGAGGTACGGGTCTTTCTGCCACGAACCGATTCCGGCACCGACGATGCAGCCGGCGTGGGTGAAGGCGACCGGTCCGCGGGTTTCGTTTCCACCGATGGTGCCTTCGAACCCGCGTCCCCCGAATCCGCGGAGACATCCGGGCCCGCCGATATCGCCGGTCCGCAGGCCGAGCCTGTTCGCGCACCGCACGTGCGCCACCAGGAAATTCGTTGACCGAGGTCGATGGCAATGCGGCCCCGGTAGCGGCGTATCGAAGCGGATGTACGAAACGGGCTGCGGCCACAGCGGGATCGCGCTGTGGGGGAACCCCGAGGCGCTCATCGGCTACGGCCGTATCACCCGGACGTGCCCACTGTGCATGGGTAGTCTCCGTGAGGAAGCCGAGGCGGCGCCATGAATGAAGAGAGGCTGGGTGTGCGGGTTTTTCTCGTCGACGATCATGCGGTGTTCCGGTCCGGTGTGCGGGCCGAGTTGAGCCGGGAAACCGATATGGAAGTGGTCGGAGAGGCCGGGGGCGTGGCCGAGGCGGTGGCGGGTATCAATGCCGCGAAACCCGATGTGGTGCTGCTCGATGTCCATATGCCCGCCGGGGGCGGGGTGGCGGTGTTGAACGGGATCGACAGTGGCCCGGTGTGTCTGGCGTTGAGTGTTTCCGACGCCGCCGAAGACGTGATCGCGGTGATCCGGGCCGGCGCCCGCGGCTATGTGACGAAGACGATTTCCGGGGCCGAACTGGCCGACGGGATCCGCCGTGTGGCCGGTGGGGATGCCGTGTTCAGTCCGCGGCTGGCCGGTTTCGTACTGGATTCGTTCACCGGGAAATCACCGGTACCCGAGCCGCCCCTGGACCCCGAACTCGATTCGCTGACCCCCCGTGAATTGGAGGTACTGCGACTCCTGGCCCGTGGTTACACCTATCGCGAGATCGCCGAGAAACTGTTCATCTCGGTGAAGACCGTGGAAACCCACGCATCGAACGTGCTCCGCAAAACCCAGCAGTCCAACCGCAACGCACTCACCCGCTGGGCCCACCGCCGCCGAATCGACTGAGCACCTCCGCCCTATACGGATGGCCTACTCCGACAAAAGGATCAGCAGAACCGCGCCCCCGCCACCCCCGGTGCGGCCCCGTCGAAACCATGTAACCCGCGCACGGAACGAGTGACCGTGAATTTCCGGTTCCGGCTCACCACCTCTGTGCGGCCCACCATTCGCTCCACCACCGTGCGGTGGTTGAGGTGATTGTTGTAGACCGTCCACAGTTCCCCACCCGGACGCAGGACCTTGCCGGTGCGGGCGAACATCTTGATCGCCGAACCGGTGTGCACGGCGGCGCCCACATGGAACGGGGGATTGCACACCACGAGGTCGGCGCTGTTGTCGGCGGCGGCGGACATGGCGTCGTCCCGTACCACGGTGACCTGGTCGGTGACCGCGTTGGCCGCGGCGGTCGCCGTCGCCGAGGCCACCGCCGCGGCCGATTGGTCGGTGCCCACCACCGTGATTCCCGGGCGGGACCGGGCGAGCGCGACGGCCAGTATCCCGGTGCCACAGCCGAGGTCGATGGCGTCGCGGGCATCGGGTTTCATGGCGCGCAGATGCTCCAGGAGGAACCGGGTGCCGATATCCAGGCGCGGCCCGGAGAAGGCGGCCCCGTGCGCGACCACGTCGATACCGAATTCGCCGATGTGCTCACGCAGCGGAAACCGTGGATCGCCCACCGGTTTCGGCCCGCGCACCAGCAGAGTACGTGATTTCTGGCGGCCGCGGCTGGCCCGTACTTCGGTGAAGGATTCGCCCAGTACATCGTTCATCGCCTTGGTGAGGTACTTGTCCCGGCCGCCGGCGAATACCTGGACTTCGGGACGGGCGTAACGGGCGATGGCATCGGCGATCTCGGCGAGTCCGGCCAGTACCCGCGGTAGTCGCAGCAGGACGACGGTCGCATCGCGCAGCAGGTTTTCGTCGAGGGCGTGTGCGGTGTAGCGGTCGCCGAGTCCGAATGCGCGGGCATTGGCGGCGAGTGCGAGTTCGCCGGTCAGTAGGTCCTGGTGGACGCGGATCCGGTGCAGATCGTGGGTGGCGGCGGCGCCGAGGGTGAGTGCGCCGTAGTTGTCGCCGATCACCACCACTTTCCCGGGCTCGGTGGTGGCGAGGGTGTCCGCGGCCACGTCGAGGATGAGACGGTCCGCGGCGTCGACGGCGTACAGGTTGGCGGCTTCCACATCCGGGTAGCGGCGCAACCGTCCTAGTAGGTCCTCCACGTCTCGCACATGACAAGTGTGCTAGATCGTTGCCGGGCGTCGCCGCGCGGCCCGGTGGATACGCTTCGCGCGGCATGGTGCGAGGGCCGCGCGCGGTCGGCTGCCGGTACTCGGGCCACACCGTGAGAGCTGGCGTTATCGCAGGACAGCGGCGGCTGCCGTTAGCATCGGCGATATGCGTACCGGGCGATTACTGGTGGTGGCGGTGATGCTGGCGGCTCTCGCCGGGTGCGCCGATTCGGGGTCGACACCGCCGGTTAGCTCTTCGCCCAGGAGTCCCGCGGTACCCAGTTCGGAAGTGGCCACCCCGGGCCTGCCCGTACCGCCGGTGCCGCTGCCCGGGGAGTCGGCGCCCGCACCCGACGATACGGTGCCGAAGCAGGCGGAGGCCGCACCGGGCGCCATGCTCACCGTGACCGATATCCGGTTGAGTCGCCATGCGGGTTTCGACCGGGTCGAGTACTACCTGGGCGGACCGGGCACTCCCGGGTGGAGTGTGTGGTACACCGGCCGTGCCGTGCAGGACGGCAGCGGCCGGGAGCTCGAGGTGGCGGGGGATTCGGTGCTCGAGGTCCGGATCACCGGTTCGGCCTATCCGTTCGACAGCGGGGTCGCACCCTATGCCGGCCCGGACCCGGCCACCGACCCGGCGGTTCCCGGTATCGCCGGGGTGTATCGGACAACGGTGTTCGAGGGGATCACCCAGTCGTTCATCGGAGTCGCCGGCGACGAACCGGGCTTCACCGTTTCGGCGGCCACCATGCCGAACCGGCTGGTCGTCGACATCGCCACGGGTCGGTGACTCCGGGCGCGGGTATCGGTTGATCGACAATGCGGGCCTGGGCAGCGGAGAATCGTCTCGACACAGTACGGTTGTCAGCACCGGTGGCTCAGATGTCCGGCGCGCCGGGGCGAGAATACGGGGTCGTGGGCATCCGAGGGGAGTTTCAGATCGATGCGACGATTCGAACGAGCCGGGCTCGCCGCCGCACTGACCGCGCTGATCGCCGGCGGGTTCCTCGCCGCCTGCTCCAACACGGTGACCGGTACCGCGGAAGTGAACCAGAGCGAATTGCAGCTGTACACATCGGAGGTCAAATCCTCCTCGGCCGCGGCGTCGTCGTCGCGGGCGGCCGCTGCCGAGGCAGCCGCGACCGATGTGTGCGAGGCGCTGCGTGATCACAACAACCCGGCGGTCGACGCGTTCAACGCCTATATCGACGCCAGTGACAACAAGGCGCCGGATGTCGAGGCGAAGAAGGGCGCCGCGATCACCGCGTTGCGCGATACCGCCGGCAAGATCGACGAGCAACTCAGCCCCGATGTTCCCAACGACGTCTCGGCGCCGATGCGCACCTACCGCGACAATCTGAAAACCCTGGCCGACCTCCTCGAGCGCAATGCTTCGGTGGACGAGATCAACGGTCAGATCGATTCGTTCAACGGGGACAAGGACGCGGCCTTCGACGCCTGCGAACCGTACTGAGCCGGGTCAATCGTAGAGACCTTCGACGCACCATCGATCGTCCCGGGCGAGCAGCAGCAGGCTGTGCGGTCCCGGTAGTTCCACCTGGGCGCGGGCGGCGGGGGACGTGCCGGGTGCCCACCAGAGCTCGTCGAGCAGCCAGGGCCCGGCCCACGCGGTGAGCCGCCAGCTGGACCGCCCCCAGCGCAACCGTGCGGGCGGGCCGCTGAACAGGCCGCGTGCGGTGATCCGGACGGGAGTCCCGTCTGCTGCCTCGAGCGCGACGCGTGGGCGGTCGAGCATGAGGACGGCGGGGGCCGGTTCCGGCATCCGGCCCGGCCAGGGCGGCGCCGGATCGGTATCCGGCGCCGGTTCGTCGCCGAACGTGACCATGGTGACCCGTTCCGCGGGGCCGCGGCCGCCGCTGAGTACCCCCACCCGCACCGCGTCCCCGCCGAGCAGACCCTGGACGCGGACCAGGGCGCGCATGGCACGTTCGTCCCCGGACCCCGTATCGCCCCACAGGCCGAGCTGCAGGGCGGCGGCCGGTGCCACCTCCACCGGTATCAGGTGCAGCCCGGTGATCGCGGCGGTGGGGCGATCACCGGGTGGCCGGGTGAGCCAGCCGTCCAGTTGCCAGCGCACTCGGTCGGCCACACCGTCCGCGGTCAGCGGTTCGGCGCAGCGCCAGACCCGCGACAGTTCTTCTCCGGCCTCGGTTTCCGCGCGGATCTCCAGCCGGGTGCAGGCCAGGGATGCCGCCGACAGGTTCGCGGTGAGCCGGGTCGCGAGTAGCCGGCCGGTGAAGGCCGCGGCGTCGACCCGGTCGATCGGTGGTTCGCACGGCAGCCGGACCGCCACCTCCGGGGGCAGGCTCCGGGCCGCCGGTGGACGATCCGGCAGAGCGCGGGCGAGCCGGTGGGCCACGATCGCGTCCGCACCGAACCGTGAGGTGACCTGCGCGGTTGTGAGGGCGGCGAAATCCCCGATGCGGCGCAGCCCCAGCCGGTGCAGCAGATCCAGCAGTGCGGCGCGTTCCTTTTCCGCGGGGCCGGATTCGGCCGCGAGTTCGGTGATCGGCAGCGGTGCCAGGAACTGGGCATCCCGGCCGGGCGGTACGAGGGTGCTGTGCCGGGCGGCGACGATCGCGGTCGGGAGTTCGTCGGCGATCCCGATCCGGGCCTCCACTCCGGCGGTCGCCAGCGTGGCGAGCAGTTGCCGTACGGCCGCTTCGGCCGATCCGAAGTACCTGATCACTCCTCGCGCGGGCAGGACGAGCAGCCCGGGGCGCAGTATCTCGATTCCGGAGGCGAGACTGTCGACGGCCGCGGCGACCGGTTCGAACAGTCGCGCGTCGCGGTCCAGATCGGGCTGTGCGATATGGAGTTCCGGACAGCGGCTCTGTGCCTCGCGTTTACGCATACCGCGGCGCACTCCCGCCTCGCGGGCGGTGGCCGAACAGGTGACGACCCGGTTCGCGTGCAAAACCGCCACCGGCTGTTCCGCGGGCAGTCCCGCCCCGGCCGCCGCCGCGACCGCGGGCCAGTCGGGGCACCAGACCGCCAGCACCCGTGCGGCGGGGCGCGGGCTCATCGGTCCACCGTTCCGCTCCGGAAGGGAAATGATTCTCGAGTGTTCCGGGGAGCGCCGGCGGAATACCGGTACACGGCACCGCTGTTCGGGCGGCGGCGCCCCGGGTGTTCGTCTCCGGCCGGCCGGAACGCCCGGTGGAATTCGGCTCCGGTCCGCCGTGTGGTCCGGTGGGAATCGCCAATGACGGTTCCGGGTGTCCGGATGGGTTCGTCGTCGGGCGATCGGGACGCCTGAGCGAGTTCGCCTGCGCCCGGTCCGGCTGTCCGGGGCGGGCGGTAATCCGGCCGGCACGACCGAGCGAATGCGTTGTCTGCCGGTCCGGTCGACCGAGGGGGCTCGGCACCGGACGGAGGAAAGTCGCGGCAGAGGGGTTGGCGGAGGATACGGGGCGGGATCGGGTCAGGAAGCAACGGAGTCCTCCTGGCCTGATATTTCCGGCTGCTGCGCGGTGGTGGTCTCGTCGAGGGCGATCCATTCCACCCGGCCGCCGAGGGGGCGTGCGGCAACCCGGCCGCGGCGCGGGGTCCCGGCTCTGGTGTGAACTTCGATATCGAGGCTTATGGAACGGATCCGCCCGCTGCCCGTACCGAGCCCGGTGTAGCCGGCCACGCGGCTTTCCAGGCTCAGGTCCGGCGCGGGCCAGTTACCGCCGGTGACAAGCAAAGTGGCTCCTTTTCCGCGAGCTTTCGCGGCGAGCACCCGGGCGCGAGCGGGCGGGATCACGGCCTCGCCGAGACCGAGTACCACCAGGTCCATACCGTCCAGCAGAACCGCCGCCACCTCCATCGGGTCCTGGCCGGCATCGGGGATCATCGCGAGCCGGTCCAGCCGGGCGCCCATTTCCGCGGCGGCGAGCAGACCGAGCCGGGGCAGGCCGACCGCGGCCGCGTGCCCACCCGCCCCGGTGACTGCGGCGAACAACCCGGCCAGCAGCGTTCCGGCGCCGCTGTAGGAGACCACCGATCCCTTGACGAGACCGCGGTCGGGTAACAACGGGGCGAGGGCGGCCGGCACGGGAAGTACTTCGCGACCGACGGTCGAGGCCGGGGCGACCGGTGCCCGGGTACCGGTCGTACTGCGGGGTACGGGACCGGGCCCGCGGGCGCATCCGCTGCTCGCCCGCGCCCGGCGCAGTTCGGCCAGTTCGCGCAGTCGCGCCCCGCTCGCCTTCGGCGGCCGTGCCGTCATCACTCATCACCCACTTTCCGCGCCGATGCCGGAGGGCCGGGTGGCGTCACCGAGGTGGTCGGGCGCCGCCCCGGCTACTTCCTGTTTCGAACATACATTCGATACCTTATCGCTGGAAGACCCGAGCCCGGAAGCCTCCCCGAACAACTACGACCCGCTGTAGTGAATGCCGTCACGTGTCGGCCGTCGCCGTCTCCGAAACCGGCCAGCTACCACCGAATTCGACTAGTCTCACAGCATGATCGATCGCCCCCGTCCCATCGTCGGCCCCGATTATCTGGTGGCCGGCCGGTACCGCCTGCAGTCGAAACTGGGCGGTGGCGGTATGGGTGCGGTATGGCTGGCGCACGATCGGCTGCTCGATCGTGACGTCGCCATCAAGCAGGTGCTGTCCACGGCGGGCCTGGACGAGGCGGAAGCCCGCAAGATCCGCGATCACATCGTGCACGAGGGGCGGGTCGCCGCCAAGCTCTCCCACGAACACGCCATCGCCGTCTACGACGTGGTGCTCGAGGCCGGTGAACCCTGGCTGGTGATGGAGCATCTGCCCTCGCGCAGTGTCGCCCGGGCACTCGGGCTGGTGAACGCGCTGCCGGTGATCGAGGTCGCGCAGATCGGGGCGCAGGTCGCCGACGCGCTCGCCGCCGCGCACACCGTCGGGATCGTGCACCGCGATATCAAACCCGGCAATATCCTCGTCGCCGACCGGGGGCCGGCGGTCGGGATGGCGAAGCTCAGCGATTTCGGTATCTCCCGCAACGTCACCGAAGCCTCCGACGAACCCGACGGCATGATCACCGGCACCCCGGCCTACCTGCCGCCCGAAGTCGCCCGCGGCGCCCAGCCCACCGCCGCCAGCGATGTGTTCTCCCTCGGTGCCACCCTCTACACCGCCATCGAAGGTCAGCCGCCGTTCGGTATGGACGACAACAGCGACGCCATCGTGGAACGTGCCGCCATGGCGCAGATCAACCCACCCACGCGCAGCGGGGTGCTCACCCGCGTGCTGCTGCACATGATGGAACCCGCCCCGCAGCGCCGCCCCAGCATGGCGCAGGCACGGGACGAGATCCTGGCCGCGGCCTTCGGCCCCGGCGCCGCCGACAACATCCTCGGCGCCCCGGTGCGCACCGAGGACGGCACCATTCCGGCCTGGGCGGCCCGTAACTCCGCCGCCGGGCTGCGCAGCCCCCGCTCCGGCCCGCTGCCCCGCCGCGCCCAGCCGCAGCCCGTGAACCCTGCCCCGGCTCCCGTGCAGCAGATCGGCCGCGGGAGTTCCGGGCAGTCGCCCAGCCCCACCGTGGCCGTCACCATCGGACTGCTGATCGGGCTGGTCATCATCATCGTGATCCTCATGATGGTGATGTGACGGAGCGGCGCTTGCCGCGGTGATAGGCAGCGGCCTCGCATTATCGGATTCGCCACTATGTGCCGAGTGGATATCCCGGGTCCGTCGAGGTCGGGCGCGGACAACCGGATCCGTTTCGTGGACCGGTCCGTGACCCATAGCGGGCTCTCCGGCGGTAAGGTCCGGTTTGTCTGTCTTTTCGGCGCGCCCCGGGAACTCCGCCAGGGGTGGTGATCGTTGGATGGACAGTTGGATATCGAGTAACAGCTCGAGCCGACGGTCGTGCTCCGGTATGGCCAACGAACTCCGAGAAAGGGATTTGCGGTGCGCGCCACAAGCAATCCGGTATTCAAGAATCTGCCGAAGCAGGAAACCGGCTACGCGAGCTTCGGCTCGGCTGCTGCCGGCGCGGGACAGCTGGGTTACCAGTACGGCAACCAGCAGTATCCCCCGCAGTACCAGCAGCAGCCCTACCCGCCGCAGGCGCCGACCCGGTCGCTGACCATCGACGATGTGGTCACCAAAACCGGGATCACGCTGGGTGTACTCGCGCTGTCCGCGCTGGTCACCTACATTCTGACCAGCGCCAATACCGCGCTCGCCCCGATGTTCGTCATCGGCGGCGGCATCATCGGCCTGGTGCTCGTCCTGGTCGCCACCTTCGGTCGCAAGATGGACAACCCCGCGATCGTGCTCTCCTACGCGGTCGCCGAGGGTGTGTTCGTCGGCGCCCTGTCGTTCATGTTCACCGATATCACCTTCGGTGGCGCGGGCGGCGCGGGCATGATCGGGCAGGCCGTGCTGGGCACCTTCGGTGTGTTCGCGGGCATGCTCGTCGTCTACAAGACCGGCGCCATCCGGGTCACTCCGCGGTTCACCCGCATGCTCATCGGCGCCATGATCGGCATCCTGGTCCTGGTCGTCGGCAACCTGATCGCGAGCTTCTTCACCGACGGTGGTTTCGGCCTGCGTGACGGTGGCCCGGTCGCGATCATCTTCAGCCTGGTCGTCATCGCCATCGCCGCGTTCAGCTTCCTGCTCGACTTCGATGCCGCCGATCAGCTCATCCGCGCCCAGGCCCCGCCCAAGGCCGCCTGGGGCGTGGCGCTCGGACTCACGGTCACCCTGGTCTGGCTCTACGTCGAGATCCTGCGCCTGCTGAGCTACTTCCAGAGCGACTAGTGAACCCGACCGCTTCAGTGCGGTCAGGACACAAAAGAAGGCGGTCCCTCGCGGGGCCGCCTTCTTTCGGTCGTCTCACCTGGACGGGAGCGGCTACCCGAGTCGGTTCAGGGAAGAACCTGGGGAACGACGTCGGGATTCACCGCACCGACCAGCGCGCCGATCAGCCCACCGAGAATCGGCCCACCGGAACCGGTGGCCGATCCGACCGCCGAGCCGATCCCGGCTCCCAGCGCAGCGCCGTTCAACACTGGATCGGGGTACTGGGCGCCCGGGTTGGTTGTGACGTCCTGCGGCTCCTCCAGCGGAAGACCGGCGACCGGCGTAGCGCGCGTTTCGGCCGTCGACCCGGCGTCAGCGGAGGCGCCTCCGGCGACGACGGTGGTGGCGATCAGCGGCAGCGCCGAGACCACGACGGTTCTGAGGACTTTCTTCGAGATCATTGTTCGCCTTTCGAACGAGTTGCGAAGCAGCCGAAGAGTATCCGTCAACACAGACAATCGCCACCGCTGGCAAAAGCTCGGGCACGGTGCCGCGTGGAGATGTGATCCACCCAAAGGTGGCAACTTCGTCTGAAGACTGCCCCTGGAATCCGTGGTTCTGTGTGGGCCATCTTCGCGTTTCTTGAAGGATCAGTTGCATTTCGGCCGCTAAATCCACTCAGAATGCAACTGAAGTGCCAGTAGAGTGAGATTGTGCGGCTCGAAATGTTCACAAACAGCCCTTCGAGTGTGCTTGTTCCGATCAGCGGAATGGATCCGCGATGGGGCGAGTGGTCGCATGTTGCCTACGTGCCGAACCCGCTCCCGGACCGAACTCCCACACTCGGCGTTCGGACATTCAATGCTGTCGCCAACGCCCGGGCCGCGCTCGCCGCGCTCGACGCCTCGGCGCGTCAGCTCCCCAACCCGGCTCTGCTGCGGCAGCCGACGCTGCGGCAAGAGGCGCAGAGCACCTCCGCGCTGGAAGGAACCTATGCGCCGCTGGAGGAAGTTCTCGGAGTGGATACCGACGAGCAACCCGCTGATGCAGCTATGCGCGAGGTGTTCAACTACGTCATCGCCGCTGATCAAGCTTTTCAGTGGATCGGTGAAGGCCGGGCGCTCACCGTGGGGATGCTCGAATCACTCCAAGGCACCTTGGTGGAGGGGACATCTGCCGACACCGGCCAAGCCGGCCGGATCCGAACCTCCCAGGTGGTCATCGGAAGCCATCGTGGCGCACGCGTGCACGACGCCCGCTTCATCCCCCCGCCGCCCGGAATCGATCTGGAAGCACAGGTTCGCGACTTGGTCGATTGGGTGATGCGCCCCAACGACGACATCGACCCGCTGGTCATGGCAGGAATGGCGCACTACCAGTTCGAGACCCTGCATCCGTTCAACGACGGCAACGGCCGGATCGGACGACTGCTCATCGTTCTCCAGCTGCACCGGTCCGGAGTTCTATCGGAACCGACCCTCACGGTGTCGCCGTGGTTCGAGGCCAGGCGGGCCGAGTATTACCGACAAGCTCCTTGCAGTAAGTGCAGAAGGCGCTTGGGACGGCTGGATCCGGTTCTTCGCCGAGGGTGTCGCGGCGGCGGCGAACACCACCGCCGCCCAGCTCACAGATCTGATCCGGGTCCAACACGACTTGAAGTGCCGACTGCGCGCAGCCGGTTTCCGGGCGGAGAACGCCATGCGATTGATCGATTACGCACTCGAGCAGCCGATTTTCACCGTCCGCAACGTGCAACGGCATCTCGGCGTGACCTACAACAGAGCGAACAGGCTTGTCGGGCAGCTCGCCGACATGGGCATCCTGCTCCAGCACGGAGAAACTTCCTACGGCCGGCGTTTCACCGCCCCCGAAGTGCTTGCCGTCCTGCTGCGCTGAGGCTCTGTAGAGCAGCCCGGACTGGGGCGGTAGGCCGGTACGTCCGTAAGGGGCGATAACGCGGCGCCGCGCACTGGCGACACTTCAGGTATGGAATTCATCTTGGTAGCACTCGCTGCGGGCTATATCGCGATCACTCAGTTCCTCGGCGGTGTTGCCCAAGCCCTGGGCTCGGCCGGCCTGTAGCCGCCCGGCACCGGTATGCGCAACAGTGGGCTGAGCGTGTCCGGTAGTCAGGCGGCCGGCGTGAGCCCCGCTCGCTCGCACAGTTCGGCGACCTCGGTGCGCATTCCCGATGGTGGTTCCTCCCGCAGCGAGTGCAGCATCTGCCGGGCATACCCGTTGTAGCGGATCGTTTCCGGGGCAGTCCGCGCCGCCTTGTCCAGGAGTGCCAGAGTGGCAACGAATTCGCCGCGCTGGAAATAGGCGCGGGCGACCTCGATGAAATGCCGGCTCCGGCGAGGGAGCGAGGCTATCGCGTCGGCATCGAACGAACGCGCCGACTGGATCGCTTCGCCCGACCGGCGTAGCTCGACTCCCAGCGTCGTCGCGTGCGCGGCCATCACCGGGATGGAAAACGACGTCTGCACATGCCGATACTCCGGACCGAGCGCCTGCGCGATCTCATCCGCTTTCTCCCAGTACGCCCAGGCATCGCCGTGCCGTCCGCGGCGGGCATGGACGTAGGCGACTTCCGCGTGCAGCGCCCCGTGGATTCCGTGCCAATCATCCGGCGTCCGGTCGCGGTCGAGGTAAGGGGTCAGCCGCTCGGTGGCAGTCCGGGCGAGTGCTATCGCTTCTTCCCAGCGTCCCGAATCCCGCAATGCCTGAGTCATCGCCCAGGCCCCGCATGCGATCACATACGGGTCGTCGGCCGCGCAGCCTTCGGAGAGGGCGCGATCGGCCACCAGCCAGACCAATTCCGGGGCCGGTTGGTACGCAACGTAGAAGTCCGCCAGCTGGTAGACACCAGCAAGTACGCGCCTTGCCTGTCGAAGGCTGTCGCCGCCTGTCCGGACTGCGCCCTGTGTGTCTTTGATCAGCCCTGGCAGCAGCGCGCCGAGCTGAGTGCGGTGGTCCGGGCTGGCGTGGCGCACTGTCCATGCTTGTCGCAGTCGCACTTCGAGATGCCGGATATTCGGAGGTGAGCCCCGCGGTGCGAGATGGTAATCGGTCAGCGCTGCTTGCACATCGGTCAAAGCGGCGTGCTGTTCACCGGCAAATACGGATACCGGAACCGCATATCCGTTTCCGGTGAGTTCGGCGAGATCCTTCAGCTCCAGCGCCCGCGCGATACGCAACAGCATCGGTAGCCGTGGTGGCTGTAGACGGCCGTTCTCGACGGCCTTGAGCCATTCGGCCGACCGGCCCACCAGACCCGCCAGCACGGGACGGGACATGCCCACCCGCTCACGAAGCTTCTTGATTCGAGCACCGATAGGTACTTCGTCACCGGAATTGATCGCCACCGCAGCCCCTTTCGCTGGTGATCCTGTCTCCCAGCGTAAATGGTCCGAGGTACAAACCGTACCCCGTCAGCGGTTTCGGGATTCCTACCGTTGTTCAGCCTCTCCAACCGAATCGGTTTTATCGAGAGCAGGCGCGGTGAACACGCAACGACTACGACACGAGGTTCCCTATGCGTCACGAGATACCGGTCCTGCCCGTTCGGGCCCCGAACAACCTCGCCATGGCTGCGGCAGTGCGGCTCTGGCAGGCGGGTCGGAAATGGGTTGCCGACGACCCGGCGGTGCTGCGCCGGCTCGCGGACGGGTTACGGGCGCTACCTGCCGGCCATCCCACGCCGCACTGCTTGTCGCGGGAGCCGATTCGCGGGTATGCGCACGCCCATCAGGTGATGGATGTTCATGCCGCGCATCGCTGCCCGCGTTATGCGGTGGCGGCGGCGTATGCGGCGCAGGCGCGCCGGTGACCACACTGCGGCGAGCGATCGTGGTCTGCCGGATCGGTTGCGACAGTGGGGAGATCGTGGAACTTGTGCAGGCCCACGGCCTCCGCGTGGTGCACACGGTCTACACGGATACCGGTCCCGAGCTGACGGCGCGGATTGCCGTCCAGCACGCACTAGACCATGCCGCCGAGGTAGTGCTGATTCCGTATCTGACTGGACGGGAGGTCCGGGAAACGCCGGTGTGGCAGGCGATCATCTGGATCGCGGATCTGGTGACTTCGACCGGTGCCCTGGAGAACGGAACGTGACGAGCCCGGACTCAGTCGGCGGTGGGCGAGGACAGCCGAGCACGAGCTCCTTCGTTGTCGACCGTGCACCCGGGGGTTCGGTCCTGCGAAAACCGGTTGTCCACTCCGGGAGGAATGCACAGGGTGTACGCCATGGACTTGGACTGGAATGCGGAGATACGAGCCCAGCTGGAGGCGCATTGGGCCAGACAGCTGCGCACCCGGCTCGACGGGCTCACCGATGCGGAATACTTCTGGGAGCCGGTGCCGGGTATGTGGTCGGTTCGCCCGGCGGAGGGCGGGTTCGTCTGCGACTTCGCGATACCGCCGCCGGAGCCGGCTCCCGTGACCACCATCGCGTGGCGGCTCGGGCATGTGATCGTCCTGCTGGAGGCGGGTCTGGAACGGTTCGGTCATCCGCCCGTCGATTTCGCCACGTTCCGCTACGCCGGGACAGCGGCGGCGGCGCTGGAGCAGCTCGACACTGCCTACGAGGCGTGGATCGGCGGTGTAGCCGGTCTCGGTGTCACCGGGCTGGCGGCACCGGCGGGGCCGTCGGGCAGCATGCTCGCCGACTGGTCGACCGCGGGAATCGTGCTCCACACGCAGCGGGAGCTGCTGCACCACGGTGCAGAGATCGCGCTGCTACGGGATCTCTATCGAGCCGGTCTCCGCTGACAATCGGTTGCCGGGTCCCCTGCACCGCCGATCGGCGGTGACAGTTCTTCGCTTCCGGTGCCGGGCCTGTTGGGGTGCACAAGTAAGGCCCGGTACGAAATCAGGTTCCGTACCGGGCCTTGCCCGGCGCGTGCGGCCGGAAGCGGCGCAATCAGCTCAGGCGTTCGATGATCATCGCCATGCCCTGACCGCCGCCGACGCACATGGTCTCCAGGCCGAACTGCTTGTCGTGGGTCTGCAGGTTGTTGATCAGCGTGGCGGTGATGCGGGCGCCGGTCATACCGAACGGGTGGCCGAGGGCGATGGCGCCGCCGGAGACGTTCAGTTTGTCCAGGTCCATGCCGAGTTCCCGGGCCGAACCCAGGACCTGCACGGCGAAGGCCTCGTTGATCTCGTACAGGTCGATATCGCCGATGGTCTTACCGGCCAGCTTCAGCGCCTTGCGCACCGCTTCGATCGGGCCCAGGCCCATGATCTCGGGCGACAGGCCGGAGACGCCGGTGGAGACGATGCGGGCGAGCGGGGTCAGGCCCAGTTCCTCGGCCTTGGTATCGCTCATGACCACCAGCGCCGCGGCGCCGTCGTTGAGCGGGCAGGCGTTACCGGCGGTTACCGTGCCGTCGGGGCGGAACACCGGCTTGAGCTGCGAGATCTTCTCGTAGGAGGTGCCGGGGCGGGGGCCGTCGTCGGTGGAGACGACGGTGCCGTCGGGCAGGGTCACCGGGGTGATCTCGCGTTCGAAGAAACCGGCTTTGATGGCTTCCTCGGCGCGGTTCTGCGACCGCACGCCCCAGTGGTCCTGATCTTCCCGGGAGATACCGGTGAACGAGGCGACGTTCTCCGCGGTCTGGCCCATGGCGATATAGATATCGGGCAGGTCGCCTTTCTCCCGCGGATCCTGCCAGCCGGCGCCGCCCTGCGCCCGGGTCGCGGTGCGCTCCTCGGCGGCCTCGTACAGCGGGTTGTGGGTATCGGGCCAGCCGTCGGCGGTGCCCTTCGGGAAGCGCGACACGGTCTCCACCCCGGCGGAGATGAACGCGTGACCCTCACCGGCCTTGATCGCGTGGAACGCCATCCGGGTGGTCTGTAGCGACGAGGAACAGTAGCGGTTCACGGTGGTTCCGGGCATGTAGTCGTAACCCAGCTGGGTGGCGACGACCTTGGCAATGTTGAAACCGGCTTCACCGGCCGGCTGGCCGCAGCCCAGCATCAGATCGTCGATATCGGCAGGCGACAGGGCGGGAACCTTGTCCAGCGCCGCGCGCACCATCTGTGCGGCGAGGTCGTCGGGCCGCATGCTCACCAGCGACCCCTTGTTGGCGCGTCCGATGGGGGAGCGAGCAACGGAAACGATGACGGCCTCTGGCATGAGGACTCCTTTGTCGAGGAGCGTGCGCGGTCCGAAACTGCCCGATCGCGCACTACTCGCGGGTACGATCCCTTCGAATCTACGTCGCGGCGGCCTGCGGGGAAATATCCGCGGTGGCCATATCCCGCTGACCGAGCGATACCAGCAGTTCCGGTAGCAGATGTGTGGCGGCCAGCGCGTAGCCCGCGGCCGAGGGGTGGAAACCGTCGGCCGAGAACAGCTGTTCGGGCGCGGCCCGGAAATCCTTGCTCAGCAGGTCGCCCATTGCCACGATGCGACCGCCGGCCGCCCGGGTCGCCGCCGCCTGCGCCCGGGCCAGTTGCAGGCTCCAGCGGTGCACCACGGTGCGCAGCGGTTCCGGGATGGCGGTGACACTGCCCAGATCCGGGCAGGTGCCGACCACCACGATGCTGCCCGCGCCGTGTAACCGGCTCACCGCCGCGCCGAGCCGTTGCGCGGAGCGGCCGATGGAATGTTTCTTGGTGACATCGTTGGCCCCGACCAGGATCACCGCCGCGTCCGGCGGCGGCCCGGCGACGAACATCGCGTCGACCTGCCCCGCCAGCCCCTTGGAGGTGGCGCCGGATATCGCCTTGGTGCTCAACCGGATGCGCTGCCCGGTGGCATCGGCCAAACCGTGTGCCAGCCGGACCCCGGGGACTTCGGCGGCGGTCCGGCAACCCAGGCCGGCCGCGGTCGAATCCCCGAAGATCATCAGGTGCAGATCGGCGTACTTGCCGGTGCGCCAGGGTTCGTAACCGTCCGGCGAGTAGATACCGTCGGCTTCGGGCGGCTTGGAGGTATCGCGTCCGATCATGCCGCGGGCGGCACCCGCCTGGGTGGTGAGCAGCCGATACGCTGCCCATGACGCGGTCCCCGCCCCGGAACCGAGTGCAACGGTGGCGGCCCCGGCCATCGCGGCCGTCCGCCATCCGATCCGAGTCTCGCCCATGTGCAGCGATTTTACGAGGCCCCCGGAACTCGTGCGAGCGTGCGCTCTGCCGGGTCGCCCGTACCGGCAGGGCGCCCGAGGTCTCGTAGTGGACGGGGTTCAGCTATGCCGGGACCACGAAGCTGCCGCGCGCCGGAATACTCGCGTGGTTCGTGGTCACCACGACCTCGACCCGGCCCGGCCCGGTGTCCTGGAACAGCGAGTACTGGATGCTGCCGTAGATACCGGTCACCACATTGTTGACGTAGCTGCCGGTGGCGCCGGTGTCGAGATTGCGCCAGGTCACCGTGGTCGCAACCTCGCACAGCGGGGCGAAGGGGTGGATGCCGGGGCCCACGCCGACGACCGGGTTGGCGCGGACGTTGATCACCGCCCGGCCCGGCCATTGCTGACTGGTGTCGGCCCAGGTGCGGATGCTGGTTCCGCACAGCCCGCCGTAGGCCAGGGTGGGAACATCGGGGAAGGGATGGGTCGCGGCGCCGGCCGGTGCTGCGGCCGCGGCGATCAGTGCTGTCGCCGATCCGGCCAGAAACACGGTGGCGCGCGCGAACTTCGGCAGCCTCATAAATCCCAGATCCTAAAGGCTCGGGCGCGGGGGCGCCGGATTTGCGGGCGGTGGACGCGGTGCCGCGGCGGACCACGCCGAGGCCACCGGCAACGCCTCTGCAACGATGGGGGTATGCGCATCGCGGATCATGTCGTGGACCTCATCGGCAACACCCCGCTGGTCCGATTGAACTCGGTGGCTCCCGCGGGGGCCGGGCTGGTGGCGGCCAAGATCGAGTACCTGAACCCCGGCGGCAGCTCCAAGGACCGCATCGCGGTGAAGATGATCGAGGCTGCCGAGAAGTCGGGCGAGTTGCAGCCCGGCGGGACCATTGTCGAACCCACCTCGGGTAACACCGGTGTCGGTTTGGCGCTGGTAGCGCAGCAGCGCGGTTACCACTGTGTATTCGTCTGCCCGGACAAGGTCAGCGAGGACAAGCGCAATGTGCTGCGGGCCTACGGGGCCGAAGTCGTGGTGTGCCCGACGGCGGTACCGCCGGAGCACCCGGACAGCTACTACAGCGTGTCCGATCGGTTGACGCGCGAGATCGAGGGCGCCTGGAAACCGGATCAGTACTCCAACCCGAACGGTCCGGACAGCCACTACGAGACCACCGGCCCGGAGATCTGGCGCGATACCGAGGGCACGGTGACGCATTTCGTCGCCGGTGTCGGCACCGGCGGCACGATCACCGGCGCCGGGCGCTACCTCAAGGAAGTATCCGGCGGGAAGGTCGAGATCATCGGTGCCGATCCGGAGGGTTCGGTGTATTCCGGCGGCACCGGCCGGCCCTATCTGGTGGAGGGCGTCGGCGAGGATTTCTGGCCGACGGCCTACGATCCGGCGATCCCGGACGAGATCATCGCCGTTTCCGATGCGGACTCGTTCGATATGACCCGCCGCCTGGCGCGCGAAGAGGGGCTGCTCGTCGGCGGTTCGTGCGGTATGGCGGTGGTGGCGGCGCTCGAGGTCGCACGGCGTGATCCGGAGGCGGTGGTGGTGGTACTGCTGCCCGACGGCGGGCGCGGCTATATGTCGAAAATCTTCAACGACCGGTGGATGAGCTCCTACGGGTTCCTGCGCACCCCGCTCGACGGGTCCACCACCGAAACCCTCGTCGGCGATGTGCTGCGCGGTAAATCGGGGGAGCTGCCCGATCTCGTGCACACCCATCCGTCGGAGACGCTGCGTGACGCCATCGAGATCCTGCGCGAGTACGGGGTGTCGCAGATGCCGGTCGTCGGTGCGGAACCGCCGGTGATGGCGGGCGAGGTGGCCGGCAGCGTCTCCGAGCGGGATCTGCTCTCGGCCGTGTTCTCCGGTCGCGCGCAGCTCACCGATTCGGTGGCTCAGCACATGAGCCCGTCCTTCCCGCTGATCGGATCGGGCGAGCCGATTTCCGCGGCCACCAAGGCGCTGTCGGATACCGATGCGCTCATGGTCGTCGAGGACGGTAAACCGGTCGGCGTGATCACCCGCCATGATCTGCTGGGCTTTGTGAGCACCGGACGGACCGTGCACTAGCAATTATTCCGCAATCTTAGGTTCGAGCAGCTCTTCCGGGGTATAACCAGTCCGGTACCGTTCGTGGCAAATGCCACGTTCGTTCGGAGAGCGAAGGGAAGGGCTTGTGCGAACCTCGAGTTTGGCAATCGATTTCCAGCAGGGTTTCTCTGACGCGTGGAGTTCGATCGCGACCTTCGTGCCCAAGCTCGCCGGCTTCCTGGTCATCCTGCTGATCGGCTGGATCATCGCCAAAGTTGTCGCGACGATCGTCGACAAGGTGCTGGAGCGGGTTGGATTCGATCGTCTGGTCGAGCGCGGCGGGATCGAGCGGATGCTCTCGCGCAGCAAATACGATGCCTCGGATCTGCTGGCGAAATTGGCGTACTACGCGATCCTGCTGATCGCATTGCAGCTGGGTTTCGGTGTTTTCGGGCCGAATCCGGTGAGTGATGTGATCGACGGCATCGTCAGTTGGCTGCCCAGGCTGGCGGTCGCGATCCTGATCGTCTGTATCGCGGGCGCGATCGCGCATGCGGTGAGCGATCTGGTGAGCAATGCACTGGGCGGTCTGAGCTACGGCCCGATGATCGGGCGGATCGCCTCGGTGTTCATCTGGGGTATCGGCATCATCGCCGCACTGAACCAGATCGGGGTGGCCACCGCGGTCACTACGCCGATCTTGATCGCGGTCCTGGCGACGGTCGGCGGCATCCTGGTGGTCGGTATCGGCGGTGGTCTGGTGCGGCCGATGCAGCAGCGCTGGGAGAACTGGCTGGGCGGGCTGGAAGAGGAGTTGCCCGCGGTGCGTGGGCATGCCGAGGCCTACCAGCGCGGCCGCGAGGACGCGTCCCGGCAGCGGGCCGGTGCTCAGCAGTCTGCCCGGGGACAGGCGCCGGGGCCGCGCAACCCGGAGCAGTGGGATCATCCGCAGCCCGCACAGGGCGGATTCCGTGGGGAACCCGGTGAGTTCGGCCAGCAGATGCCGGGTAACGACTACCGGCAGCAGTACGGCAACCCGTACGGCGGTCAGCCGCCCTACGGTGGTGGTGAACCGCGCCACCTGCGGTAAGCGAGTCACCCCAGCGATCCTTCCGCCGTGTGCCGGTTCCGGTACACGGCGGAAGGATTTATCAGGGCCTGGAAATCACTTGTGGTCGGAATCCGCCCCGGTCTGGAGCGACCGGCGGGGAGGGCCGGGTCAATAGGACTCCGGCCCCGCGACACCGGCGGCGACGCCATGGACACTGTGCAGGCAGGCTCCGGCCAGGCGCAGATGCAGCCATTCGGCGGTCGCCCAATCGGCGGGTTCGGTGATCGGGGCGGTCAGCTCGGCCAGGAGCCCACGGATGTAACCGGCCAGCAGGACGGTGGTGGGGATCCGGTCGGCCGAGTCGACGCCCAGCTCGAGGATGTCGCGTACCGCGGCGGCGTGCTGATCCAACTCCGCGGACAGGCCGGGCAGCGCCGCCGCGGCGGCGAGCGCCGGAGCCCCGTGAGTTCGGTGGATACCCTCCAGGAAACGACGGGCGGAAATTTCGAACAAACGGGGACCCAGGGCGAACATTGCTCGATCGTAACAACACGCCGCGATTTATCGAATTGTGATATTCAGCGCAATTCTGCAGGTGGCGGCGGGTGAGCAGGTCAATCGCGGCGCCGTACCGGTTCGGCTCCGGTCACCAGATCGGTCCACTCGTCGGCGAGCAGGGCCAGCCGGTACCACGCCGCGTGCACTCGGTCGTCGGATACACGTTCGCAATGATGCAGCAGGTGGTTCGCGTGCACATGCGCCGCAGCCATCCGGTCGATCGTCGTCCCCGGCGAATCGGCACGTATCCGGCGGGGCCGGGCCGCGGTGGCCTGCGCGCTGACCCAGCGGTCGATCAGCTCGACCACTTCGGACCGGCGGCAATCTATCCCGGCTGTCGACAGCGGATCGCCGTGCCGGCGCCGGTGCAGATGCGCCAAGGCGTTCGCCCAGGTCAGCAGTGGCTGCCCGGCCGGTGCGTATTCGGCGGCGGTGAATGCGGCGACGAGTTCGCGCTGATCGGGTAATCGTAGGGCGGCGGGGCGTTCACGCGAATTCCGCGCGATCCCCGAATTCGGGGCGGCTTCGGCTGTAGTGGCCGGCCGCCGATTGCCCGGTCCGGGCGACTGCGAATTCATAACGCACCTCCGTGTACTTCACCCGGAGCGTTTCCCGACTCGCCGCGGGTGCGATATCAGCGTGCGCTGCCTGCCGGGCAAACGGGTGACACGAAGATGGCCCGAGGGTGACGGTTGGTAACAATGTGCTCCGCTCGGGCGGGACGCGTTGTGAGGCAGTGTATTCGCCGCGAACGGTGGGTGGAGTGCGCCGAAATGGTAAGTGGTGCGGGCTTGCTCGGTGCGGGGCGGCCGATCGAAGAACTGACACCAGAAACTCGCGCCGCCGGGCCGGATCCCGGATTCCGGGGTGGCCGAGGACGGGGCCGAACGGGCCGGGCGGGGTGACCCGCGCTACCGCTCCGAGCTGCGGTTTTCGCCCTCGGCACACGCGCGGCACGAATAGACCCGACCGGCGTGCAACACCCCGGAGCACGACGTTTATGGTGGGGTAATGAGCGAACTGGGATTCACCACCAGGGCTGTACACGCCGGTTACGATCCCGATCCGCGCACCGGCGCGGTGAATGTGCCCGTGTACGCCAGCTCCACCTTCGCCCAGGACGGAGTGGGCGGGTTGCGCGACGGGTACGAATACGCCCGCACCGGCAACCCCACCCGCACGGTGCTGGAGGCCAACCTCGCCGCCCTCGAATCGGGTCGGTACGGCCGGGCGTACGCCTCCGGTATGGCGGCCACCGACTGTGCGCTGCGAGCGATGCTGCGGCCCGGCGACCATATCGTCATCCCGGACGACGCCTACGGCGGCACGTTCCGGTTGATCGACAAGGTCTTCACCGGCTGGGGTATCAGCTATACGGCGGCCGCCGTCGCCGATATCGATGCGATGCGCGCCGCCATCCGGCCCGAAACGAAGCTGATCTGGGTGGAAACGCCCACCAATCCGCTGCTCAATATCGGCGATATTCCGGCGCTGGCCGATATCGCGCACACCTCCGGCGCCAAACTGGTGGTCGACAACACCTTCGCGACCCCGTATCTGCAGCAGCCGCTACTGCTCGGCGCCGATGTGGTGGTGCATTCGACCACGAAATATCTCGGTGGCCACTCCGATGTGATCGGCGGCGCGCTGATCACCGACGACGCCGAACTCGACGCCGCCTTCGCGTTCCTGCAGAACGGTGCGGGCGCGGTCCCCGGCCCGTTCGACGCCTTCCTCACGCTGCGTGGCACGAAAACGCTGTCGCTGCGAATGGACCGGCATTGCGACAACGCCGAAACCCTCGCCGAGTTCCTGTCCCGGAGCCCGGCCATCAGCAAGGTCATCTACCCCGGTATGCCGGAACATCCCGGCCATGCCGTCGCCGATAAGCAGATGCGGCGGTTCGGCGGGATGATCTCGGTGCGGCTGGCCGGTGGCCTCGAGGCCGCCCGGAAGTTGTGCTCACAAACCGAGGTGTTCACCCTCGCCGAATCGCTCGGCGGCGTGGAATCGCTGATCGAACATCCCGCCGCCATGACCCACGCCTCCACAGAAGGGTCTGATCTGGAGGTTCCGGCCGATCTGGTCCGCCTCTCGGTGGGTATCGAGGACATCAGCGATCTGCTGTCCGATCTCGAGCAGGCGCTGAGCCGATAGGCCGGCAGGGATACATATGAACGAGCGGCCGTATCCGGGAAGCCGGATGCGGCCGCTCGTGTCGTTGGCCGGCTCCACGGCGCATTGCGCCGCGGCCGTCACATCAGCTGTGGTAGGGCTCCGCGCTGACCAGCGTCACCTTCATGGTGTTGCCGTTGGGCAGGGTGTATTCGCGGGTTTCGCCGACCTTCGCGTCGATCAACGCGCCGCCCAGCGGAGAACTGGGGGAGTAGGTCTCCAGGTCGGCATTGCCCAGGCCTTCCTCGCGGGTCGCGATGAGGAAGGTCTCGGTGTCGTCTTCGTCACCGTCGTAGTAGACCTTCACGACCGACCCCGGGAGGGCGACACCGGACTTGGTGGGCGCCACGCCGACCTTGGCATTGTTCAGCAGTTCCTGCAGCTGCCGGATCCGGGCCTCTTGCTGGCCCTGTTCTTCGCGCGCCGCGTGGTAGCCGCCGTTCTCCTTGAGATCGCCTTCTTCGCGGCGCTCGTTGATCTCGGCGGCGATGACCGGACGGTTGGCGATGAGCGCGTCGAGTTCGCTCTTGAGCCTGTCGTGCGACTCCGGGGTAAGCCAGGTCACTTGGGTCTCAGTCATCTCGATCACTCCCTAGTAGTTGTCCCCGGCAGGCCGGGATTCCTGATCACTGCCGCACGACCCACCCGCAGGCAGGCATGCTTCAGCCGACGGCTATCGCGATCTGCGGGAAGTTCGAATACCCCGACAGCCTGATGCCGGACCTTTCGCCTACCCGGCATCGACCGCGTCGGCCGCCAATGCAGCAAACACGGCTCCGTGCCCCGGAACCGTGTGTGAAGCCATTTTAGCATGAATCACAAAGATGCAGGTCGGAGAGTTTTTACTGGCGGGTCCGCAATACGGGAGCCGAATTCACTCGGTGCGCAGGTACCCCGGCACGCTGTCGGTGCAGGTGTAGATCGCGGCCGAAGCGGGCTGCTCACTGGCCTCGATGACCGTGCTCACCCGCACCGTCTCCTCGTCGCCCGAGGGGGCGATCACGACCTCGCGGCGGCCGATCTCGGTCAGGTCGCGGGACATGGCCCGGACCACACAGACCACCGGCACCGAGGGGTCGGACCGGGTGAGCCGGATCCGCAGTTCGACCGAGGAATCGTCGAGCACGGTATAGCCGAGCTGTTCGGATTCGATGTCCTTCGGACCGAATTTCGTCCAGCCCACATAGGCGATCCCGATACCGGCCAGCACCACCACGCCGGTGAGCAGCGCGCCCGTCCGGCGCCACCGTTTCGGGCGGGGGCCGCGGCCGTAGCGGTCGGTGTAGTGGTCGTGGCTGCCCGCGCCGGTCTCCCCGCGGGAGGCGCCGGCGGGATCCGCCGCGTCGGTGCGCCCGGGGTCGGACGTGGGCTCGGTCATTATCAAGTGCTCCCGGGGGGTAGCTCGGAACAGAATGGGTCCGGATGGAACTATAGGTAATGAAGTCCGAACACCCGCGACCGAGAGCGACGGTGAACGAGAAGTGAGTGGCCTTCGCCTCATGGCGGTGCACGCCCACCCCGACGACGAATCCAGTAAAGGCGGTGCCACCACCGCCCGATATGCCGACGAGGGCAACGACGTCCTCGTCGTCACGCTGACCGGCGGCGAACGCGGCAGCATCCTCAACCCTGCCATGGACACCCCCGGGGTGCTGGAGCGTATGCCCGAGATCCGGCGCGAGGAGATGGCCGCCGCGGCCGCCGCGCTGGGTGTGCGGCAGACATGGCTGGGTTTCGTCGACTCCGGGCTCCCGGAGGGCGACCCCTTGCCGCCGCTGCCCGAGGATTCGTTCGCCCTGGTGCCGCTCGAGGTGGCCACCGAGGCGCTGGTCCGGGTGGTCCGCGAGTTCAAACCCCATGTGATCACCACCTACGACGAGATGGGTGGCTACCCGCACCCCGATCACATCCGGTGCCACGAGGTATCCGTGGCGGCGTTCGAAGCCGCGGGTGATCCGGAGAAGTTCCCGGACGCAGGCGAGCCGTGGACACCGCTGAAGCTGTACTACGACCACGGGTTCACGATCCGGCGGATGGAGGTTTTCGCCGAGGAGTTCGCCCGGATGGGTGAACCGTTCCCGCTGCAGGAATGGCTGGACCGCTCCCGCAAGTACGCGGTGGAACGCGGTGACATCATGGCCCGGGTGACCACTCAGGTCGAATGCGGTAAATACTTCCCGCGTCGTGACGACGCCCTGCGCGCACACGCCACCCAGGTCGATCCCAACGGCGCTTTCTTCGCCATTCCGCTGGAAATGCAGCAGCGGCTGTGGCCGACCGAGGAGTTCGAACTGGCCCGCACCCGGGTGCGCACCGATATCCCGGAAACCGACCTGTTCGCCGGCATCACCGATGAGTACCGCTGATGACCGTGACGCAACTCTCCGTATTCGCCTCCGGGCTGCTGGCGCAGACTCCGGGTACCCCGACCGGCCCGGAGTTCGGTAAGGCCTCCCCGCTCGGGCTGGCGGTGGTACTGATCCTGCTCGCCGGGACGTTCTTGCTGGTCCGCTCGATGAACAAACATCTGAAGAACCTGCCGGAAACCTTCGAACCCGAACATCCCGAGCCGGATCAGGCAGCCGACGAGGGCACCGAACCCGGCGTGGCCCGCCGGGCCGAAAAGTCCTCGAACGGTGCGGTGAGCGATTCCGAGCGGTCTTCCTAGCCACTGGGTGCCGATTCGGCGGATCCGCGCCGGACCGGCGCGGCGAGTACCGGCTACCAGTCGAGAAGGCCGAGCTGGTGCAGATGCCGGAAAACCAGCAGTGAACCGGGCGCGACTTCGGGCATGGCCGCGTACTCACCACCGGTGAAATACCGGAATTCCGCGATCTCTCCGGTGGGCCTCGGCTCGTCGGTGACCTCGGCGAGGAAACAGGTCATATGCAGCTGGGTTCCGCTCGCGTGGCCGTAGGCCGCGGCCCGGAAAACACCCAGTTCACTCACCTCGGTGACCCCGACCCCCAGCTCCTCGCGGATCTCCCGGTGCAGTGCCTGCACCGCTGTCTCCCCGGTATCGATCTTCCCGCCCGCCATGTAGAAGACGGACTTTCCGACCGAACGGGTCTGGATCAGTCGACGGTCACGAATATGGGCCAGCGCGGCGGTTCTGATCACCCGACCACGGTAGAAGGCCGCGACTACCTGACGACGGCGTGGTCGCCGGTCAGCATTCGTTCGGCGCGGGTTCGCCGCGCAGGCGCGCATCGATCCAGCCGCTGAGTTCGGGATAGCCGCTCACGTAACCGAGCAGGTGCTCGCCGCCGACGACGCGGAAGACGCCGGGAACACCGCGGTCGCACTGTTGCCGATACATGCGCTGGGCATCGCCGAGCGGGATCCACGGATCGTGCAGGCCGTGGTAGATGAACAGCGGTACGGTCGATGTCCGGCCGGTCAGGTCCAGCTGCTCGAATATCCTCGCGGCGAACGGGGTGTCGAGTGCGCCCGCGGTATTCGCCGCGACATCGATCGGAATGCCGACCACACCGAGAGGCCCGGAAGTGTCGCCGCAGATATCGCGCAGCGGTGAGGTCGCCACCCATTGCCCGAGATGATTCATGTACTGCAAGATCTCGGGACGTTCCCGCGATACTGCCAGCGCCACCGTCAGCAGGATCCCGGAGGAGATATTGCCGTTGAACTGGTGGGCCACGTTCGCATTGTCGGTGACCAGGCCACCTGCCGCCGCGCCCACCAGCGAATCGGCCAGTTCCGG
Organism: Nocardia carnea; assembly: GCF_029868855.1. Lineage (GTDB taxonomy): Bacteria > Actinomycetota > Actinomycetes > Mycobacteriales > Mycobacteriaceae > Nocardia > Nocardia carnea_A. Next base: position 34,920 of record NZ_JARWOV010000288.1, read on the forward strand.
TGCGTACTCGTCGAGCAGCATGGCTGTCGCGTAGGCGGCGATCGCACCACCGGAATAGCCGACGGCCACATATCGGCTGGCACCGAACTCGGCCGGTGCGTGGGCGCGGACGGCGCGAATCGAATCGAGCATGACGTGTCCGGCGATATTGGGTTCTGCGTAGGCCATCAGCGGGCCCTCGTGGTCCGGCATGAGGACCGCGTATCCCTTGTTCAGCGCCAGCCAAACCGACGGCAGGAAGACCGGGAAATCGCCGTTGGGCCGGTCCAGGAGGTCGTGCGACAACTGGAAGCCCGGGGTGCAGTGGGTACCGAGCGAATTGATCGGCATCGCGTTCACTTCCACCGGGCGGGGCCCGGGTCCGGTCCATGCGGCCGCCGGCACGATCAGCGTCGCGGTTCCGAATGTCGGACCACCCGTGGCCGATGTGGACCGGTACTTCAGCAATGTCGCCCGCGCGATGGGGGTCGCCATTCGCACGGCGGCCGTCGCGGTGATGTCACGTGTTTCGATGATCTGGCCCGGGGCGAGCGTCGCGAGGTCGGCGGGCCAGGTGTCGAAGATCGGATCGCCGACCGCCGACGGCAGTACCCCGCGCCACAGCGCCTCGTCGGGTTCGCTACCTGTGAATTGTGATGGAGCCGGGATCGTGTTGTCGATCCACTCCTGCATGGGTGACGGATTCGACACTTCCGGCTCTGCCGTTGGTTCCGCGGAGGCACGGGGTAACTGCCCGCCCAGCGACGCACAACCGACAAGCACAGCAACCATGATCGCCAGAAGCGGCTTCACGCGTACCTCACCCTCTGTTCACACACTCCCACCAGTATCGGTGGCTGCCTGCGGTGAGCCGCAAATCGAGGCAGGAGATCGGTGCAATCTCACAGTGAATCACGTGGTCGCCCTGTGGTTTTCGCCACGGTCCCGAGGGCATCAAGATCAGTAGAATGACTGCGCTGCTCGAAACGCACAGTGCGTCATAGCGTTCGGCTACGAGACGGCATCCGATCAACAAGGCGCCCACGATGCCTGTTGGCACCGACCTGTTCACCGATCGCTGAAGGACACGTAATGAATGATCGACCTGCGCGGCTCTTTCGCGGGCGGTCGCTACGCATGCTGCTGATCACGAGCACGATCGGCTGCCTGCTCCTGACCGGACAACACTGGGCCGCCGCCGAGGGGCGCGCCGAGCCGGTGGCACCGTCGGAACTGCAGGAACAGATCGATGATGTGATACCCGCGCCACCCATTCCACCGGCAGCCGCACCACCGCACGCCGATATCGCCCCCGAACTCGCGGCACTGTGGCATGCGGTGCAGTCCTCGCCGTCCGGCGATCCCATCTTCGATACGTGGCCGGAGCGGCTGGGTGATTCGAAACCCGGCGATATCCTCGAGCAGCGGGATGTGACGGCTACGGCGGCCGAGGTGATCACCGCGCCCGTCGGCCGCGCCCGGTTGCTGAAATACCGCTCGACCTCCGCGAACGGCGAACCTTCCTACGGCACGGCGACAGTGGTCACCCCACCCACCGCATGGCCCGGTCCCGGAACCCGGCCGGTCCTGGTAGACGCCCGGCCGATCAACTCGCTGGGCAAGCGTTGCACTCCCGGTTACTCGCTGGCGCACGGACTCGGCGGCAACGTCAGCGGCAGCAGCGCCACCGATGCGTTCCCGCCGACCGCCTCCTGGGCTCTGGACCGGGGCTACGCCGTGCTGATCCCGGATCATGAAGGTCCCTGGATGGCCTACGCGGAACCCAATGTCGCCGGACAGGTCATACTCGACGGGATCCGCGCCGTACGGTCGCTGCCCGATGCCGAATTCGGCGACAGCCGTTTCGCCGTCGGCGGCTACTCCGGCGGCGGTATCGCCTCCTACGCGACGGCCATGCTGCTCGACGAATACGCCCCGGACCTGTCCGACGTCGTCGCCGGTGTGAGCACCGGTGGACTGGTCACGGACAATCGCGATATCGCCGACCGGTTCAACGGAAATTTCGCCTCCGGGGTCCTGCTGGTGGTCGTCCTCGCGATGGCGCGTGAACACCCCGAAATCCTCGGGCACCTGAACAACCTGGCGCAGTGGGCCGCGACCTCTCCCCTCAAGAACGCCTGCGGGGAGCTCGCCGGCCCGATGGGCGTGATCGGCATACCGATCGATGTCACCGCGAACGTCGCCGATCCGCTCGACAGCGATGTCGCCGAAAAGATCTTCGCGCGTACGGACCTGAGCGACCGCACCGCCGGGGCGCCGCTGTACATCTACCACGCGGCACACGACCTGTGGATCCCCATCGAAGGAGCGCGCGAACTCTACCGGCAGCAGTGCGCACGCGGTGTTCCCGCCGTGTTCCGCAGCGAACCCGGTGAACACGTGAGCGGGCTCGGCACCGGCTTCCCCGGTTCCTTCGCCTGGCTCGACGCCAGGCTGCGCGGAGAACCCGCTCCCGACGAATGCGGTTGATCGGTTGAACCGGGCCGCCCTTTCGGGCGGCTCTCAACGTCCGAGGACTTCTTCACCCGACCCGGCAATTTGTTCGCGACGACGCCGTACGGTCACGTTCGCTCGCGTGAAAGCTGTTGTGCTGTAGATGCACCTGGAACATTCACCCGGGAAGTTGCTCAACATCCGAACCGGCGGCGGCTCGGGCAAGGACCGCTTGGAGTTCTTCCGGCGCGAGTTCGTCCATGACCTGCACGTCTGCGGGCAGAGACCAGAATGTGCGGTCCGAGCCGATGATGCGCCTGGCCCAGGGCGGGCCGACCACCAGCGTTCGGACTCCCTCGAAAAGGGGTACGTCGCGGGGATTCCCTTCGCCCCATACCCAGCACTCCTGCGCGACGTTACTCGGCTCTGCGACGTCGTATACGGCCGCACGGAAGTCGTACAGGTTGAACGATCCCACGATGTGGTTGCGTGGACAGTCGTCCACGATGCCGCGCAGATGGTCGAAGAGCTCAGGAGGGTTGTGCTCCGTCGGGATGCCGCACCGGCCCAGAGCATCGGCCAGCAGGACATGGAGAGTGAAGTTGTCGGCGATGCCATCGACCTGGACGCGAAAACCCCGGCCCTCCAGCGGGCACAGGACCAACCACGTCTGGTCGAGCTCCACGCCGAGCAGAACATCCAGCCAGTGCGCACCGGCGTCGGCGACGGAACGGGTAGTGGCGACGAGTTCCCGATCGGCGATTGCCCGCCGGAGCGAATCCCGATCACGGGTCAGTGCCGCCACGGCAGGACGTACCCACTGGCCGAGCCAGTAGAGGCTCGTCGCGCCCGGCCGGTCGTCCGCCATCCCCGCCCGGAAAAGATCACGAGGGATGGGTCGGCCGTCCACACGCAGCGCGGCGTCGGCCATCGTCTCCCCGAGGTCTTCCCTGTCCTGCTCGTTGTCGCCGGCGACAGGCGGTTCGAGCTGGTCCAGGCACCGATCGGCGTAACGGCGAGCCGCCCGGAGCACGGGCACCAGCTTCGGCAGGAGTGCATCGACGAGCATGTGGGCAGATGCGCCGGCCTCGACCAGCGCGCCGGCGGTGATCGCCACATGGGCAACGCCGTCACCGTCTTCGACCCGGGAACGGGACAGCCGGCCGAGCAACACTGTGAAAGCCTCGTCCATATCGCCGTCCCGTGCGTCGAGAGCCGCATACATGGTGTCCTGGGCCGCGCGAACTCGCGCCGGCTCCCAATCGGTTCCATCGACGACCTGTATCAAGTCACGTGCCGCCGCTACGATATTGGCCATCTGTTCTCGTGTCGTCTGGGTTTTCCGCGATACCGGGAGTATTGCCGGGTGCCGCCGGTCCCGCCTGTCAACTCGCCGAAATCGGTTCAGCCGGCGATCAGCGGTCCACGATCGATGTCGGTGACGTGGAGGGGAAGGTAACCGGCGAGATGGTTCAGTACCGCGGGACTGTTTCCGCCGCGGGCTGTTCGATATTCCTCCTCGGTGAGACCGACGATCTGAAGGAATCGCAGGATGCCGTGCGGCGTGGCCATTTCACCGAGTTCGGGGTCGATGGTGAAGGCCATGGCGCGGATCGCGCTGTCGGGCCGGTCGGCCGCCAGCGCACCACTGGCCCGCATGGTGTGGCCGGGTTCGAACCGATTGCCGGAGTCGAACACGTAGCGCCCGAGCTTTTGCAGAAGTACGGCGGGCCACATAGGTGGCTGCGACTCATCCGGCCGACGAACCAGTCGGAAGGTGAATTCGAATCCCCAGCCGGAGATCTCGGGATCGGGTGAACTCTTTTCATACAGTTCGGACATGCCGAAACCGATGTAATGCCAATGTGGCAGCGGGCCGTCGTGCTGGTAGATGCTTATTCCGTCGAGCGGATCAGGTCCCCCCAGCGCCCAAGGCTGTTTCGTCCCGAGATGAAACGGCTCGGCATTCCCGTACAGCTGTCGAAGGCCCGCATCGATAGCGGCCCAGCCCGGTGCTTCACTCACCCGACGAACAGTAGTTGCGATTCGTGATCGACCACCCGCCGAAACGACTCAAACACTTGTAAGGTCTGGCTGCGCCGGCCGGTGAACCGATCACGGGATTCGGGCGAGCGGCGGTTCGGGCCGGTTTCGCACGGTTGTGGAAGGCTGGAGGTATGAACCGTCTGGCCGGTGCGACCTCGCCCTATCTGCGTCAGCATGCCGACAACCCCGTCGACTGGCGGGAATGGGGTTCCGAAGCGCTGGCGGAGGCTGCTGCCCGAGACGTGCCGATTCTCCTGTCGATCGGGTACGCGTCCTGCCACTGGTGCCATGTGATGGCGCACGAATCGTTCGAGGACGAGCGCACGGCGGCGCAGATGAACGCGGAGTTCGTCTGTATCAAGGTCGACCGGGAGGAACGTCCCGACCTCGACGCGGTGTACATGAACGCCACCGTCGCCATGACCGGTCAGGGCGGGTGGCCGATGACCTGTTTCCTGACCCCGGCGGGCGAGCCGTTCTACTGTGGGACGTACTACCCGAAGGTGCCGCGCGGCGGGATGCCGTCGTTCACGCAGCTGCTCACCGCCATCACCGATACCTGGCGCAACCGGCGCGCCGACGTCGATACCGCGGCCGACCAGGTGGCCGATGCGCTGCGCGCGCAGGCGAGCGGGCTCCCGGAGAGCGAATTCCGGATAACCCCGGAACTACTGGATCATGCCGTCGCGGCGGCGGTCCGCGATTTCGACGAGGTGCACGGCGGTTTCGGCGGCGCCCCGAAATTTCCGCCGGCCGCGCTGTTGGAAGGGCTGCTGCGCAGCTGGGAACGCACCGGCGATCCCGAAGTGCGCGAGGTGGTGGACCGTACCGCCGAGGCCATGGCCCGCGGCGGTATCTACGACCAGTTGCGTGGCGGGTTCGCCCGCTATTCGGTGGACGCCGCGTGGGTGGTCCCGCATTTCGAGAAAATGCTCTACGACAACGCGCAGCTGCTGCGGTTCTACGCGCATCTGGCCCGGCGTACGCCGGACGATCCGCTGCCCCGGCGGATCACCGAGGAACTGGTCGGCTTCCTGTTCGACGATCTGTCGACCGCGAACGGTTTCGCCTCGGGCCTCGACGCCGACACCCAGGTCGAACCGGGCGCGCCCGGGATCGAGGGCGCCACCTACGTGTGGAACCCCGCCGAACTGGCCGGCGAACTCGGCCCGGTCGACGGGGCCTGGGCGGGCGAGGTTTTCGGGGTCACCACGGCCGGCAACTTCGAGCAGGGTAGCTCGGTACTCACCCGTCTCCACGACCCCGAGGACACCGAACGATTCGAGCGGGTACGCACCGCCTTGCGGGCCGCCCGGGACCGCCGCCCGCAACCCGAGCGCGACGACAAGATGGTCACCGCCTGGAACTGTATGGCGATCACCGCGCTGTGCGAGGCGGCCCACGCACTCGACCGGCGCGACTGGTTCGACGCCGCCTACGAGTTGTCCAGGGTGATACTCGATATCCACGTGGTCGGCGACCGCGTGCTGCGCGCCTCGCTGGGCGGAGTCGCCGGAACCTCGGCCGGTGTGCTCGAGGACTATGCGTGGCTGGCGACCGCGCTGCTGGCATTGCACCAGTACTCCGGGTCGGCCGGATGGCTGCCCGATATCCAGCGGATCCTGGATTCGGCGATCACCCATTTCGCCGACCCGGACGAACCCGGTAGCTGGTTCGATACCGCCGATGATGCGGAAACGTTGATCGCGCGACCTCGTGACCCGATCGACGGCGCCACCCCGGCTGGTGCGTCCGTGCTGGCCGAGGCGCTGCTGACGGCCTCCGCCGTGGTGGAACCCGAGCACGCCGGCCGCTATCGCGAACTGGCCGATCAGACGCTGGCCCGAGGTGCGGTGGTGCTCGCCAAGGCGCCGCGTTCGGCCGGGCAGTGGCTCACGGTCGCCGAGGCCGCGCTACAGGGCCCCTTGCAGATCGCGATTTCCACCACCGGCTACGTGCCGGTGGGTGATGTGGAGTTGCTGGAGGTCACGCGTACCCACGCGCCCGGCGGCGCGATCGTCGTGCGGGCGACCGCGGATACCGTCCCGCTGCTCGCCGATCGCCCCGCGATCGAGGGCACCGCCGCGGCCTACGTGTGCCGCGGAACAGTCTGCGATCTCCCGGTGACCACACCGGATGATTTACGTGCTGCCCTGACCAGGGAGTCCGCATCGGGGTGAGGCGCGGTGAAACGATGAGGAGCCGCCCGGGTGCCGATTTCCTACGCTGTCGGCCCGGGTTCCCAGTCGGTCCACGACGACGTGGGCTCGCTGATCCCGCGTAGCGCTACGGCGCCGTACTTCACCCAGTTCGCCCGCTCGTCCGCCGCGGCCGCGTCGACAACGCTCTGCGACACCAGGATGCGCCGCGGGACCTCCTTGGCACGGGTGGTGAGCCGGGCGGCGGCATTCACCGCATCGCCGATCACGGTGTACTCGCGCCGGGTGTCGGTCCCGAGATCGCCGGCGAACACCCGGCCCCGGGCCACCCCGATACCGATATCCAGCTCCCCGGCCGCCGCGATCTCGTCCCGGATCCGGCGGGCCGCGCGCAGTGCGGGGGTCGCATTGTCCGCCAGGGCGATCGGCGCGCCGAATATACACAGCGCCGCGTCGCCTTCGAACTTGTTGACCAGGCCGTCGTTGTCCTCGGTGGCCGCGACCACGGTCGCCATCAGCCGGTTGAGTTTGGCGACGAATTCCTGCGGCGGCAGTCCGGTGGATATCGCCACCGACCCGGTGACATCCACGAACAGGGCCGTCACTTCCCGCACATCACCGGTCAGGTCGACCCCGCCCGCGAGGGCGCGTTCGGCGACCTCCTCGCCGACATGCCGGCCGAACACATCGCGCAGCCGTAGCCGCTCCCGCAGATTCGCCGACATCTCGTTCACCGAATGTTCCAGCCGGCCGATCTCGCTGGCACTGCCCACCGGTACTCGCACGTCCAGATCGCCCCGGGTGATCCGGTCCACCGCGATCCGCAGGGTGCGTAACGGGGTGGCCACTGCCCGGGCCAGAGCCCAGGTGGCCGCCGCCCCGACCACCAGACTGATCGCCGCGAGATAGATTCCGGTGCGGATCCGGTGCTCCTGGGTGGCGGCCGGATCGGCCAGCACCACGATCAACGCGCTCAGCGGCATCGCACCGGATACCGCCCAGGCCAGCCCGACCCGCACGAACACCGAGGAACTCCAGTGCATGGTCGCGCCGAGGACACCGGCGACGATCGGCACCACGGGCCGGATCACCCGGTCGACGACGAGATAGGTCAGACCGGCCGATTCCAGGCCGCCGATGGTGAACATGGCGAGCAGGACGACGAAATCGTTCTCCGCGGTGAGCCGGGCCAGCAGCCCCGCCGAGATCACCACCCCCGGTGTCCACATGGCGATCGCCCGGAGAGATACCGCGATGGGCAGGTGGAGCAGGCGGCGCGCCTCGTTCGGGGTCGGTTTGCGGGACTGGTCGAGCCAGCCGAAGTAAGCCATCCGGTCGCGGACGGCCAAACCGATCCCCGCCAGGATCGCCAGCGCCGGATAGACGGTGACGGCGGCGAGCGCGCCCAATTGATCGGCGCCGACCCGGCTCGGGAATCCGATGAGCCAGAGTTCGGTGACGATCACGGCCAGACCGGCGAAATGCGCGGCGATCACCATCAGCGACAGGCCCCAGCGGGCACGGACGCTCCACAGCATCAGCCGGGAGATCGCGCCGGGCCGGCGCCGGACCGTACCGCCGTCGCTCATCGCCGGACTACCCGCGGCGGCCGCGGTCGCCGGAGCGGCCGGTATCGAAGGACACGAGTCAGCAGCCTAATCGACACAGCTGGGCATATGCCCACTATCGGCATGCGATCCGGCCCATTGTGCGGCGGCCGGTCAATCCAGCAGAACCAGCCAGATCGCCACGTAATGGCACAGTGCGGCGAACACGGTGGCGGCGTGGAAGAACTCGTGGTGGCCGAAGGTGGTGGGCCACGGGTTCGGCCATTTGGTCGCGTAGAGCACCGCGCCGATGCTGTAGGCCAAACCGCCGGCCACGAGCAGCAGCACCGCCACCGGACCCACCGATCGGTAGAGTTCCCCGCCCACCGGCACGACCGCCCAGCCGAGCAGCAGGTACAGGGGCACTCCTACCCAGGGCGGGGCATGCGGCCACAGCATCTTCAGCGCGACCCCGGCCAGGGCCCCGGCCCACACCACCGCCAGCAAGATCCGGCCGGTCGAGGCAGGCAGCCCGAGCAGAGCGAACGGGGTGTAGGTACCGGCGATGAAGAGAAAGATCATCGAATGATCGGCGCGTTTCATCCGGACCCGGGCCCGCACAGTGGTCCAGGTGATCCGGTGGTAGGTGGCACTTATCCCGAACAGTGCGCAGATCGTGAGCCCGTAGACAGCGGTCGCGACGACAGCGGTGGTCGATACGGTCGTGGCGGCGGCGACCAGAGCGATCACCGCGACGGCTGCGATCCCGGTGGCCCAGGTGTGGATCCAGCCACGCATCCGGGGTTTGACAAGCGCGACCAGGGATTCGGCGGGGTTGGGTACCGGATCGTCGTCATCGGGGCTTCGCGCGGTGTCGAGGCCGGGAGCACGGCTCTCGCCGGCGCGGGTATACCGCCGCCGGTTGCCGGGATCTTCCGGCGGCTCGCCGGTGCCGGATCTCGGGTCTGCCGGGTCGAACACGGAACCTCCTGAGCGGCTGGGCGTGGCGGCGACGGCTCGGACTGTCCGGGTGACCCGGATGATTCGCCGTTACGGCCCACCGGTCAATCCTTGACTCGCCAGTAACCTACGGCAGCGTAAGTTGCTTCGATCGTTACTGTACCGGGTTCGCCGCGAACACGGGCCACTGTGTCCTACCCCACGTTCGGCGGCGAATGCGGATGAAACCCGGGAAAGGCGTACTGTAGGTCGTCGTGGAATTTCCGAGTCGGCTGCGGGGCTTTCCCTATCGCATCTACGAGGCCCGTCTGGCCAAGAAGCTTGCGGATAAACAGCATCCGCGCCACGTCGCCGTGGTGTGCGACGGCAACCGCCGCTGGGCCCGGGAGAACGGGTTCACCGATATCACCCACGGGCACCGGGTCGGGGCTCTCAAGGTCGCCGAACTGGTCAGCTGGTGTGAGGCCGAGGGGATCGAGCTGGTCACCGTCTACCTGCTCTCCACCGAGAACCTGCGCCGCGGACAAGAAGAACTGGAAACACTGTTCGAAGTGATCACCGATGTGGTCGAGGAACTGGCCGCCCCCGAGCAGAACTGGCGAGTGCGAATCGTCGGCTCCCTCGACGGACTGCCCGATCTGGTCGCCAAACGGATGCGCACCGCCACCGAACGCACCCGCGAACGCACCGGCACCCACGTCAACGTCGCCATCGGCTACGGCGGCCGCCAAGAGATCGCCGATGCGGTACGTCAGCTGGTCCGCCAGGAGATCGCTGCCGGGGAAACCGGGGAGGACCTGGTCCAGTCGATCACGGTCAACGCCATCGGTCAGCACCTCTACACCTCCGGGCAACCCGACCCGGATCTGGTGATCCGCACCTCCGGCGAACAGCGCCTCTCCGGTTTCCTGCTCTGGCAGAGCGCCTACTCCGAAATCTGGTTCACCGAGGTCTACTGGCCCGAATTCCGCCGCGTGGATTTCCTGCGTGCCCTCCGTGATTACGCCGCCCGCCACCGCCGTTATGGAACCTGAGGCGAGCTAGAGCTTCCGGAGGCGGAGGCGGTTGATGCTGTGGTCGGAATCCTTGCGCAGAACCAGCGTTGCGCGGGGACGAGTGGGCAGGATGTTGTCCACCAGGTTCGGGCGGTTGGTGGAATTCCAGATGTCCTTGGCGGCGGCGGTCGCCTCGGAATCGGTGAATTTCGCGTAGTGGTGGAAATGGGCCTTGGGATCGGCGAATCCGGTGGCGCGCAGGCTCAGGAACCGGCGCACGTACCAGCTCTCGATATCCTCGATTCGGGCGTCCACATAGATCGAGAAATCGAACAGATCCGAAACCATCAGGCGCGGCCCCGTTTGCAGGACGTTCAGGCCTTCGACGATCAGGATGTCCGGCTGGCGTACACAGTGGAATTCGCCGGGGACGATATCGTAGGAAATATGTGAATACACCGGCGCGCATACTTCTTCGGCGCCCGATTTCACCTCGGTGACGAAGCGCAGCAGTTTGCGCCGGTCGTAGCTCTCGGGAAAACCTTTGCGGTGCATGATGCCGCGGCGGGTGAGTTCGGCCGTGGGATAGAGGAAACCGTCGGTGGTCACCAGATCGACCCGCGGATGGTGATCCCATCGGGCCAGCAACGCCTGGAGAACACGAGCGGTGGTGGATTTACCGACCGCGACACTGCCGGCTACCCCGATTACGAACGGCACCTGTTTATCGGGGTGTGCTTCGCCGAGGAAGGTGGCGGTAGCGGCGAACAGCCGTTGTTTCGCGGCGACCTGCAGGTGGATGAGTCGCGCGAGCGGCAGGTAGACCTCCGCGACCTCTTCCAGGTCGATTTGCTCGCCCAGGCCCCGCAGCCCGATCAATTCTTCTTCGGTGAGTACCAGCGGAGTCGATTTGCGCAGTTCGCGCCACTGCTTCCGGTCGAATTCCACATAGGGACTGGGCTCGCTCGCCTTGGCCATCTACTCAGCGCTCCACTCTGCCGGACACTCGTATTCCCGGTGCCGTACCTGTGAGATGCCGTGCTCTCGGTGACCTCTGATGTGGTCGGTCCGGCGCTCTGGCTGTGCCCTCATGGCTGAATTCTGCCCCTCGGGTACGAGTGGACCGACGAGGGGGTCCATTACGAGTCGGTATAACCACAGCGCACCGGGATATTCGAGCCGATGACGAGGTGCGCGCCGGGACGGGCCGCGAGAGATCGCGTTCGCGGCTATCGTCGGATGGATGCAAGCCCATCCTGTGGTAACGGAATACCTGCGGCTCGGATTGGCATTCGACCGGCTCGAAGAGGGATTCGTCGACGCCTACACCGGCGCCCCGCAGTTGCGCCGCGATGTCGAGAACGGGCCCCGGCCAGAACCCCGTGAGCTGGCCCGTACCGCTACGCGGTTACGCGCCGAATTGTTGGCCGCCGGACTCGGGCCGCGGCGCACCGCGTTCCTCGACGCGCACCTGCGGGCACTGGAATGCTCCGCGCGCAAGTTCGCGGGCGACGAGATCGGCTTCGTGGACGAGGTCGGCAGGTACTTCGATGTGGACATCGCACTCGGCGACCCGGCCGAATACCGGGAGGCGCACCAGAAGATCGATGAGGTGCTGGATGGTGAGGGGCCACTAGCCGAACGGATGGCCGCCCACCGCAAGGCCGACGAGATCCCACCGGGCCGGCTCGAAGACTGCGTACACGCATTCTCCGGAGCGCTGCGCGAGCTCGTGCGTGCGCGGTATCCGCTGCCCGACCACGAACATGTCACCTACGAGGTGGTGGGGGACAAGCCGTGGTCCGGGTTCAACTACTACCTGGGTAACTACCGCTCGAAGGTCGCGATCAACTCCGATCTGCCCCAGCACATGGCGGTACTCCCCAAACTCATCGCGCACGAGGCGTACCCGGGGCATCACACGGAGCACTGCCGCAAAGAAGCCGGGCTGGTGGCCGCCGGGCACGGCGAGCAGACGATCTTTCTGGTGAACACGCCACAGTGCCTGATGGCCGAGGGGCTCGCCGATCTGGCGCTGCACTCGATCATCGGCCACGGCTGGGGGAAATGGGCGCAGGAGATCTACGCGGATCTGGGTCTGCGGTTCGACGGTGAACGCGCCGAACGGCTGTCGGAGGCGTCGGCGCAGTTGCTCGGTGTCCGCCAGGACGCGGCGCTCATGCTGCACGACCGAGGCAAGGACGCCGACGAGGTGGCCGGGTTCCTGGAGCGCTGGTCGCTGACGACACCCGACCGCGCCCGCCAGTCGCTGCGTTTCCTGTCCTCCCCCCTGTGGCGCGCCTACATCAGCACCTACGTCGAGGGCTACAAACTGCTCGGCGGCTGGCTGGACCGCGCTACGGATGCGGACGACCGCGCCGACAGGTTCCGTCGCCTACTGGACGAACCCCTCATCCCGTCCTCCCTGCGCTGATCCGATCTGTGGCTCGGTCAGCTATCGCGGGAACCGAGTCTGTGCGTCACTGCCTCCCGAACTGTCTGCCTTCCCAGGGTGGGGCCCGCCCCTGGTCTGGACTGACGGAGCGGGGGAGCGAAGCGGAGGAGCGGAGGAGGGAAGACCAGGGGTTAATAGGGCCCCACCCTCGAGCCGCGGAGCGGCTCCAAAATTACAGCCCGCCCCTTCACGGACGGTCTACCGCGAGATCAACGTCAACTTGCGAGTCCAACGCCGACCTGCGAGAGCGGCTGTCAACCGAGAGGCCGGTGTCAACCTGCGAGCGCAGGAGGCAACACCCCCCAGACCCCGCGCCTCCGGAGGCCCCGCCATGAACATAGACTGGCGCCGTGACGCAGACGACCGCCTCTGTCAATACCCAGTCTCTCGGTGAGCTCGATCCGGAGCTCGCCGCCGCGATGGCAGGTGAGCTCGCCCGTGAGCGCGACACCCTGGAGATGATCGCGTCGGAGAATTTCGTGCCGCGCGCGGTGCTGCAGGCGCAGGGCAGTGTGCTCACCAACAAGTACGCCGAGGGTTACCCCGGCCGCCGCTACTACGGCGGTTGCGAGCATGTCGATGTGGTGGAGAACCTGGCCCGGGAGCGTGCGAAGGCGCTGTTCGGCGCGGATTTCGCGAATGTGCAGCCGCATTCGGGTGCGCAGGCCAATGCCGCGGTGCTGATGTCGCTGATGGATCCGGGCGACCGGTTGCTCGGCCTGGACCTGGCGCACGGCGGTCATCTCACGCACGGTATGCGGCTGAACTTTTCCGGCAAGCTGTACGAGGTCCACTCCTACGGTGTGTCCAAAGAGGACCACCGCGTGGATATGGACAATGTCCGGGAGATCGCCCGGGAATCGCGGCCGAAGGTGATCGTGGCCGGCTGGTCGGCGTATCCGCGGCACCAGGATTTCGCGGCGTTCCGGGAGATCGCCGATGAGGTCGGCGCCTACCTGTGGGTCGATATGGCGCATTTCGCCGGGCTGGTCGCGGCCGGGCTGCATCCGTCGCCGGTGCCCTACGCCGATGTCGTCTCCTCCACCGTGCACAAGACGCTCGGTGGCCCGCGGTCCGGTCTGATCCTGGCGAAGCAGGATTACGCCAAGAAGCTGAACAGTTCGGTGTTCCCCGGCCAGCAGGGCGGCCCGCTCATGCACGTGATCGCGGCCAAGGCCGTGGCCTTCAAGATCGCGGGCACGTCGGAGTTCGCGGAGCGGCAGCAGCGCACGATCGCCGGCGCCAAGATCCTCGCCGAACGGCTCACCGCGGCCGATGTCGCGAACAACGGGGTCAGCGTGCTCACCGGTGGTACGGATGTGCACCTGGTGCTGGTGGACCTGCGTAACTCCGATATCGACGGCCAGCAGGGTGAAGACCTGCTGCACGAAATCGGTATCACGGTGAACCGGAACGCGGTCCCGTTCGATCCGCGCCCCCCGATGGTGACCTCCGGCCTGCGCATCGGCACCGCCGCCCTGGCCACCCGTGGTTTCGGCGATACCGAGTTCGCCGAGGTCGCCGATATCATCGGCACCGCCCTCGCCGGTGGCGCCGATCTGGATGCGCTGCGCGCCCGGGTGACGAAACTGGCACAGGACTTCCCGCTGTACCAGGACCTGGAGGACTGGAACCTGCTGGGCTGACAGCCCGCGTCGTGGAACCGGCGGGCGGGGCGGTGCTGCTCTAGGCTCGTGAGATGGACACCGAGTTGAACCAGGACGCGGTCACCACTGTCCGCGAATTCTTTGCTGCGCTGGAAATCGGCGCGGTCGGCGAAGCGCTGGAACTGGTACATCCCGATATCGTCTGGAAGAACACCTCACTCCCGGATGTCCGGGGTGCGCGGCGGGTCGGCAAACTGCTGCGCGGACTGGACCGGGAGCAGTTCGGGTTCTCCGCGCGGATGCACCATATCGCCGCCGACGGCGCCATCGTGCTCACCGACCGCACCGATATCCTCCGCTTCGGACCGATAGGTATCGAGTTCTGGGTGATGGGCACCTTCGAACTGGTGGACGGCCGGATCATTCTCTGGCACGACCACTTCAGCTGGGAGAACTTCCTGCGCGGAACCGCCGTGGGTCTCGTCAGGGCCGTACTCGGCCGCTGATGGCGGCCGTTCGAGGGCGCCCGCTCCGGCAACCCTCGAACGGCCTGGTCAGTTGGTTTCTCTACGGCGCATCAGGCGCTCGGCGCGTACTCCTCCAGCATCTCGGTGACCAGCGCGGCGATGGGCGACCGCTCGCTGCGGGTCAGGGTGATATGCGCGAACAAGGGGTGGCCCTTGAGTTTTTCGATCACCGCCGCGACGCCGTCGTGCCGGCCCACCCGCAGGTTGTCGCGCTGCGCCACATCGTGGGTGAGTATCACCCGGGAACCGCTGCCCAACCGGCTCAAAACGGTCAGCAGCACATTACGTTCCAGTGATTGGGCTTCGTCCACGATCACGAACGAATCGTGCAGCGACCTGCCGCGAATATGGGTCAGCGGAAGAACTTCGAGCATATCGCGACTGAGGACCTCCTCCATCACCTCGCGGCTGGCCAGGCCGTCGAGCGTGTCGAAAACAGCCTGCGCCCACGGGCCCATCTTCTCGTTCTCGGTACCGGGGAGATAGCCGAGTTCCTGTCCGCCTACCGCGTACAAGGGCCGGAACACCACGACCTTGCGTTGAGTGCGCCGCTCCAGCACCGCTTCCAGGCCCGCGGTGAGTGCCAGCGCCGATTTGCCGGTGCCCGCACGGCCGCCCAGCGAGACGATCCCGACGCTTTCGTCCAGCAGCAGATCCAGCGCCACCCGCTGTTCCGCGGAGCGGCCGTGCAGCCCGAATGCCTCCCGTTCCCGCACCAGCTGTACGCGTTTGTCCGCGGTGACCCGGCCGAGTGCACTGGAACTACTGCCCAGCAGCCGGATTCCGGTATGGCAGGGCAGTTCGCGCGCCTCGTCGAGATCGACGACCGATTCGCTGTAGAGCTGGTCGACGATTTCGGAGGCGGTGTCGATTTCGACCATGCCCGACCAACCGGAAGTCACCACGTCCTGAGCGTGATATCCCTCCGCGCGTAGACCTACCGCGCTGGCCTTCACCCGCATCGGGATGTCCTTGGATACCAGCACTACCTGGCGGCCGTCCGCGGCGAGGTTCAACGCGCAGGCCAGGATGCGGGAATCATTGCTCTCGGTACGGAAACCGACCGGTAGCACCGTGGGGTCGGTGTGGTTCAGTTCCACCTGCAATGTGCCGCCTTCGGTGCCGATCGGCAACGGTTCGTCCAGCCGGTCGTGTGCCACCCGCAGGTCGTCGAGCATGCGCAGGGCTTCGCGGGCGAACCAGCCGAGTTCGTGGTGGTGCCGTTTACCTTCGAGTTCGCTGATCACGACCAGCGGTAACACCACCTGATGTTCACCGAACCGGGTCACCGCCCAGGGATCGGACAGCAACACGGAGGTGTCGATGACGAAGGTCTTCAAACCTTTCTCAATGAAGCGAGAATTCGCCGAGGGGGCGGATACG
Organism: Nocardia carnea; assembly: GCF_029868855.1. Lineage (GTDB taxonomy): Bacteria > Actinomycetota > Actinomycetes > Mycobacteriales > Mycobacteriaceae > Nocardia > Nocardia carnea_A. Next base: position 51,032 of record NZ_JARWOV010000288.1, read on the forward strand.
GAGCGATTATCAGTCACGGTAGGCTCCTAGATCTGCGCGGCACCCACACAGACAGTCTCGCTGGGCCGGTCGGTCCGGATGGCGGCTGACGGGGTGCGTCAGCGGCCACGAGGGCCGGGTGCCGGCCCCCTCGTACTGAGTTGCTCAGTCACGGTCAGGACCTCCCGAGCGAGCCACAACGCGTGACCCGCCACTCCGAAGCTACCCCGTACCAGCCCTCTTGCGCTCGAAGAAATGCGGGAGGGTTTGATGAATTCGGTGTGAACGCGGTCCGGAATCGGGCTATCCTCCCAGTTCAGACAGGGTATTCGGGGGTTCGTTCGGAGGTCGTCGCGGTATCGCCGTCACCGGGAGCCCGGTGGCCGGGTTCGCTCCGTGTTCGCCTCGGGCGATGCGTTCTGTGTGTTCGCCGCTCTTGCCGGCTATTCGCCCAGCGACTGCATCAGTACGGGAATATGGCTGTTACCCGGGTCTTTGACCGCGGTGACGAGGGTGACCGGGGGATTGGTCCGCGCCAGACCGCGCAACCGGATGAGGCTTTCCCGGGCCGCCCGGCCCGCGAGTTCCTCCCGGTACCGGTCCGCGAAATCGTCGCGGCGGCTCTGCGGGTCTTCGTGGAACCAGCGGCGCAGCTCGGTCGACGGCGTGAGGTCCTTGGCCCATTCGTCGATACGGGCGGCAGATTTGGTCACCCCGCGGGGCCACAGCCGATCGACCAGCACCCGGTAACCGTCATCCGGTTCCGGGGCCTCGTAGGCCCGTTTGACCTGGAAGCCGCTGGGGATGGCGAAGGTCTCGTCGGTCATCACGCCATCGCATCACGTGTGCCGGCCGGCCCGGTAGCGCCACGCGGGGGTGAAGCTCCCGGGCGGAAACGCGACCGGAGGCCACGGGCGGGATTAGAGTCGGCGTATGGGCACGAACGAGGAGTTGGAAGGCCTGTCGTCGAAGGAACTGCACGACCGGGCGGTCAAGCTCGCGGTGCGGCACGGCGATATCCGTTTCCTCTGGCAGCTGCTCACCCGTATACCCGCCGCGGAGGCCACGGCGGGACGGGCCGGGGAGAGCGAGGCCGATATCAAATGGGTGGTTCCCATGCTCGACGATTACATCCATGCCGGTGACGGCGACCTCGCCGAGGCGCTGCGCGAGTTCTACCTGGAGTACCTGCGCGCACATTCCTGAACCGGTCGGGAGGCTTCTTCGGCATCCATGACCGGGTTACGGCGCCCCACCGAGCTTTCGATCAGGTGCCTGTTGCGTTCGGCTCGGAACTCCCGCTCCAGCAGCGCCCGTAAACAGGCTCGAGTCGATCGGTCTCGCGATGCCGCTCGGCGTGTGATCGCATCGGGGACTTCTTTCCGTACGTCGTCGATCTGGATGGCGACGCACTTTCCGATGGGGTGCATGTGCATGCACCCCATCGTTCTACTCGGCGCCCGTCCTCGGCGGTGGCGCGGATTCCAATTGCAGGAATTCCGCGTCGGTGAGCAGCCGGGAGCGGATCAGGAAACGCACACCTTCCGGCGCCTCCAGCGAGAACCCGCTGCCGCGCCCGGGCACCACGTCCACGGTCAGATGGGTGTGTTTCCAATATTCGTACTGGTCGGCGCTCATCCAGAACGGCGTATCCGCGTCGACCTCCCCGAGCAGCACATCCTGCCCGCCGACCCGGAACTCGCCCCGCGGGTAGCACATGGGCGAACTGCCGTCGCAGCAGCCGCCGGACTGGTGGAACATCACCGGGCCGTGCCGCTCGATCAACTCGTGCAGCAGGCGGGCCGCGGCCGCGGTGAGTTCCACCCGGTTCGGCTCCGGCATCAGAAGAATCCGAGCTTCTGTGGTGCGTAGCTCACCAGCAGGTTCTTCGTCTGCTGGTAGTGGTCCAGCATCTGGGCGTGGTTCTCCCTGCCGATCCCGGACTTCTTGTAGCCGCCGAACGCCGCGTGCGCCGGATACGCGTGGTAGCAGTTCGTCCACACCCTGCCCGCCTTGATACCGCGGCCGAGACGGTAGGCGGTGTTGGCGTCGCGGGTCCACACCCCGGCACCCAGTCCGTACAGGGTGTCGTTGGCGAGTTTCAGGGCTTCCTCGGTGGAATCGAAGGTGGTGACCGAGACGACCGGGCCGAAGATCTCCTCCTGGAAGATCCGCATATCGTTGCTGCCTTTGAAAATGGTCGGCTCCACGTAGAAGCCGTTCGGGTAGCCCTCGACCGTGCGCGCGTTACCGCCGGTCAGCACCTCGGCGCCTTCCTTCCGGCCGATATCGATATAGGACATGATCTTCTCGAACTGATCGTTACTGGCCTGCGCGCCGATCATGGTGGCGTCGTCGAGCGGATCGCCGCCCACAATGGCCTTCGTCCGTTCCACACACCGGGCCATGAACTCGTCGTAGATCGACGAATGGATGAGCGCACGCGACGGGCAAGTGCACACCTCACCCTGGTTCAACGCGAACATCACGAACCCCTCGACCGCCTTGTCCAGGAAATCGTCATCGGCGGCCATCACATCCGGCAGGAAGATATTCGGGCTCTTACCGCCGAGTTCCAGGGTCACCGGAATGATGTTCTCGCTGGCGTACTGCATGATCAACCGGCCGGTGGTGGTCTCCCCGGTGAACGCCACCTTCGCCACCCGCGGGCTCGACGCCAGGGGCTTACCGGTCTCCACGCCGAACCCGTTCACCACATTCAGCACACCCGGCGGCAGCAGATCGGCGATCAATTCGACAACCTTCAGAATCGACGCAGGCGTCTGCTCCGCCGGCTTCAGCACCACCGCGTTCCCCGCCGCCAATGCGGGCGCCAGCTTCCAAGTGGCCATCAGAATCGGGAAATTCCACGGAATGATCTGCCCGACCACCCCGAGCGGTTCCTGGAAGTGATACGCCACCGTATCGGCATCGATCTCGCTGATCCCGCCCTCCTGCGCCCGGATCACCCCGGCGAAATAGCGGAAATGATCGACCGCCAGCGGCAGATCGGCCGCCTTGGTCTCACGGACCGGTTTCCCGTTCTCCCAGGTCTCCGCGACGGCGAGGGCCTCGAGATTCTCTTCGATCCGGTCGGCGATCTTGTTCAGGATATTCGCGCGCTCGGTCGTGGACGTCGCACCCCAGCCGTCGGTGGCGGCATGCGCGGCATCCAGCGCCAACTCGACATCGGGCGCGGTGGAACGCGCTACCTCACAAAAGGTTTCACCGTCGACCGGCGACGGATTGTCGAAATATTTCCCTTCGACAGGCGCGGTCCATTCACCACCGATGAAATTGTCGTATCGATTCGCATAGCTGACGATGCTGCCGTCGGCACCGGGCTTGGCGTAGGTCATGAGGAGCTCCTCGTTCGACTCGGACGCAGTGATACGCGCCGGGTTGCTGTGGTGATGTAACTCACTATGCCGCGCTTGGGGACGGGGTGCACGGGGTTCCTGTGGAATGGGAGGTCGGAAGTTCGGCGGCGCGAACGGTCGCCGGTGGGTGGTCGGAACCCGGGCTTGCCCGCGAGCCGAACGCTGCCGTATCGACGCGCCCGCTCGCGCCACCGGGGTGCTCGGGACACCGTCTGCGGGGTACGAGGCTCGTTCGGCTCGTGGCTCCCGGATCGGTTCGAAGCGCCGGGTATGGCCGACTTACCGGGGTTCTATCGAGTCCAGAAGGGCAGACGAGGGAACCCCGGCGGGATGGAGTGCGTCCAGTAGGGTGAGTGAAGTTTTACGAAGGGTGGGCTGAACGCTATGGATGTGGGGCAGGGGACCGCGAACGGGCTGTATCAGCAGGCTGTGTCGGGGACTTTCCGGATGGAGCGGGGAGCTGCGGAGCGATGCGCGGCGGTGTACACCAGGTTGGTGGATACATGCCTGGACCAGCAGCTCGCGGACTCCGAAAGCCTTCACCAGCTATCGGGATTCGGCGGATTCGTGTCGGCGCAGCAACTTCAGACAGGGTTCGCGACCAAAGGGGCATCGGTGACCGATGCGCTTCTGAGCATGAAAGAAGCCGCATTGCGAATGGCCGCAGCCTACTTGTACGCCGGCGGCGCATTCGAAGAGGCGGACGCGATGAATAGTCGTGCGCTGAGTGTCATAGGAGAGGTTGTGGAATGAACTCTCGAAGCTTGTTGGCAATTGTTGTCGCCGCAGGGGCTCTCGCAGGTTTGGTGGCTTGCTCGGCACCAGATGAGCCGAACGAAACTGCTTCGGATACGTCTTCATCACCTGTGGCTTCGCAAACGAGCTCGACGCGGCCGACGCTGACCGAGTCCCGATTGCAGCCTCCGCCGTTGGAGAACGAGTACACGACGCAGGGCCGTCCCGAAGTGGTGTTCGATCCGTGCACATGGGTCAGTGATGAGGCCGTCAGCGGAGCAGGATTTGATCCGGCAACCCGCCGCCGAGGTGTAGACATCGTGGCGGAGTACACCTTTCTGAGTTGCGACTTCGATGGCGAACTTCGCGATCTCTCGATCAGTTCCGGCAATGTGACCTGGGAAGAGGATCAGCAGAAGAACGGCGCACACAGTGAACCGCTGACGGTAAACGGCCGGGAAGCACGACTGGTGCAAGATCCGCAGCTGGTCAGAGTTTGCAGCATCCACGTGCGGACCAAGGTCGGTCTGGTCATGTTCAGCTCGACGCGAACCTTCGAAGGGACCGAGGCCGGACTTCAGCTTTGCGACGGCGTTCTGGAGATCGCGACAGCCCTGGAACCCGAAATCGGGCAGGAGAACTGATCGATGAGCGATGAAGACTACCCCGGCGGGATCGGGGCGACCGGGCCGGGGCTGGGTATCGACCCCGGATCTGTGGAGGATCGGCTCGCGAGCCAGACAAGTCTTTCCGGTGCACAACATTTCGGTTCGCAGCTGTCCCATGATGGGCAGGACCCCGCGTATATCACTCAGATGGAGCTTTTCGAAGGGCTCGAGCACGAAGAGATCTATGCGAAGGTCAGCGAGATGACCCCCGGCGTCATGCACGGTGTCGCAGATGCCTATAAATCCATCGCGAATTCTCTGGGCGGTGCACTGTTCGGCTCTTTGCTGTCCATCCAGCGTGAGCTCTCGGACGGTATGGCAGGCGAATTCGCGGACGCGGCGAACCAAGCTTCGCGAACCTTCTTCGACCAGGCAACCGACGTGCAAGAGGTCATCAACGCCGTTGGTATGCGAATCCATGCGGCCGCCTACGGTGCGGAGGTGGTGAAGAAGTCCGTACCGCCACCGCCTACCCCGGGGGCGGCCCCCGGGGGTACCGCCGTGACCACAACCGTGAACGACCCTGCCCAGGTTGCGCAGACCGTGGTCAACGCGACCGATCCGGCGACCCAAGCCGCGTTCGACGCATACAAGGAAGATCAGCGGCTGGCCGCCGTCGAGGTGATGAACACGGCTTATAAGCCCACCTACCAGCCTGCGGGTGAGGGGGTGCCGACATTCGTCCCTGTGCAGATGCCGGGGGATCAGCCCGGTCCAGCAGGACCAGGCGGGACGACTACCAGCGGACCCGGTGGCACTACCTCCGGACCCGGTTCGCAGGCGCCGAACGGTGAGAATCCGGGAGAGAACGAAACCGGCGAGCAGCCGCAGGAGACCCCCGGTTCGGCGGAAGAGCCCCAGACGACTACGGCGAGCAGCACCGAGAATCCCACCACACAACAGCCGGGTACCACTACCGGCACCCCGACCGGCGATCCGCAGCGGACAACCTCCTCGACCACTGCGCCCGGTTCGCCCGGAGCACCTACCGGGACTCCCGGTTCGCCCGGGATGCCAGGCGGTGCGCCGCCGCAGAATCAGGCACCGGGTAAGACTGTCCCGGGAGCTCCCGGCGGTACGCCGAACGGCCCGGTCAGCGGGCCCGCGGCGGCTGCCGCCGCGGCGGGTACCAACAGGGGTATGTCGGGTATGCCCGGGATGATGGGTGGCGGCGCGGGGGCCAGGCGGGGCGAGGACGACGAGGAGCACAAGGTGCCCGACTACCTCGTTCATGATCGCGAGGAAGAGTTGTTCGGTGCCCGGCCCCAGCTGTTGGACGGTGTGCTGGGCGGCGACGCCCCTGCCGCGCAACCGGCCGATGATCGTGGAGACCGTCGGTGAAATGGGAATTCACGCCGGACGAGTTCATGCACGTCTGGAAGGAGACGGGTAAGGACCGCTATCCGTATCCGCTGGAGTTGCGTTCGTCGGTGCGATGGGAGGACGAATACCAGCGGCTGGCGGCCCGGATCGAAACCGAGTACCCGCGTGGTGCCGATCCCGATCTCACAGCCGCGTTGCGGGCGGCGGCGGATCCCGAATCCACGCTCACACTGTCGGGCAGCCGGCGCCGCCGCATCCGCGCCTACGGTGCCTTCGCGGGAACGGCCGGAGTCACCGTGGTGCAGTTTCCGGGCACCGAAACCGATTTCGACGGAAAATTCGTGGTGCAGATCGGGGCCACGGCGATCGTCCCGCGAATCTTCCTGCAGATCCTCGGCGAACTGCCCAAAGGCACCCGTCCGCCGCTGGTGGAGAGTATCGATCGGCTGCGCGATACCTACGAGATCTGGAACGGCGGAAAACCGCAACCCGCGGACCATATGCGCCGGATGTTGAAAGCGCCCCGGGCGGGCTCGGGCTTCCTGCAGGTACGCCACCGGCTCCGCGATCCCGAACCGCCGGAACCGCGCTACCTCAGCTGGTTCGATATCGCCGACGACGGCCGCTACGTCTACCGGCACCGCTACCAGGATTTCCATATCGACCCGGTATCGCATGACGAACTGAAACGTGCACTCACACAAATGATCGCCCCGTTCTGAACGATTCTCGCCCGGCCCCCGCTGTTCCCACGGCAGCGGGCACCGGCGGATATGAGCCGTCGCTATAGCGATCGGTGGCGCAGAAGTGCAATCGTCCACCATCTTTCACTCCTCGGGTTAGTCTTGGCCTACGCCCGGCGCAGGATCCGGCGGGGGCACATGGACAGTGCCGGACCCTCCCACCAACTTTCGGTGTGGCAGTGGGGACGTTTCGCGAAGGCAAGTCACGGAACGTCCCGCGCGGGGCGTATCTCCAGTAGATAGGACAGGCACGCAGTTGCGCTGCCTCTGCACTGGGGAAATGTCGTGGTAGAGCTGAATTTCCACCACGGCGCCTTCCATATCGAGACAATCCAGTTAGCGAGGGTAATCATCGTGGGTAGTGGGTCCATGCTTCCCCGCCGCGCCTTGGGGCGCCAGCTGCGTAAAATGCGCCTGCGGGAAGGGATGGCACAGTCCGGCGCCGCAAGGGTCGCGGAAGTGTCACCGCAGTCGTACGGACGGTTGGAGGATGGCCGACCGACCAAAGTCACCGATCTGGCCATGAACGCACTGTGTAATGCCTTCTCCAGTGCGGATGAGGAGCGGCAGATCGTTCTCGACCTCGCGCAGGCTATCAGGAAATCTGCTGGTTTCAATGGTGCTTGGTGGCTGTCGCATGGGAACGCGGTTCCGAGCGACTTCAGCGATTTCATCAGCCTGGAAGAATCTGCGACACAAATCTTCTCGTGGCAAACCTGCCTGGTTCCAGGATTGCTGCAAACAAGGAAGTACCGTCGTGCACTGCTGTGGGCAGAGTTTCCGGATATGCCGTCTCATGAGGTCGAGGCGAGCCTCGATGTCCTTACGCGCCGTCAAGAGCTATTGAACAAGAAAGATTTTCGATTCGAGGGTCTGATCGCAGAGTCGGCACTGAACACGGTGATAGGTGGACCGGCCGTACTTGCAGACCAGTTGTCATACCTGTTGGAGGTCTCTCATCGGCCGAATGTTCTCGTGCAGATCGTAGGCAGCAGCGCCAAGGACCCGATCGGCGCGGTCACCGGGCCATTCGTGCTGTTCGATCTCCCTCCATTGCCGACATCACGGCTGCGGCAGGCGCCGGTAGCCTACGTGGAAGGACGCTTCGGCAGGATATACATCGACCACGGGCCAGAGGTCGCCGAGTATGCGCGGGTGAGGGAAAGGTTGCAGCGGACAGCTCACTCGGAGCAGGAATCCGGTGAGCTGATGCTGGCGGCATTGAAGGAGTGGAAGCAATGAGGGACCTATCTACCGCCCAATGGTTCAAGAGTAGTAAGAGTAGTGGTCAGGGCGATTGCGTAGAGGTCGCGTTCCTGGACGGCGAGACGGTGGGGGTGCGTGATTCCAAGGATCCCACCGGCCCGGCCTTGGTCTTCGGGGCGGCGGAATGGGCCGGTTTCCTCACCGGCCTGGCCGCTGACGGTGTCGGTGTAACGCACCGGTAGCGCCACAGTGCGATAGGGCCGGATGGGCCGGCGGGCGAGGTCAGCCGGCCCATCCCGCGACTGTCGAATTGCCCGCTTCGGCAGGCCCGGTCGGCGGTGCGCCTCGTCGCACTATTCCGGCGCATCCGGTCGGAAGCTCTACGTCCGATCATGGTACGAATTGATGGATCGGATTATGGCTGCGGGCATGTAAGGGCGAAGGGGGATGCATGTCTATCGAGGTGGACGAGGACAGCCTACGGCAGGCAGCTGCGGCGTTGGCTTTACTGCCCAGCGATATCGACGCGGTACCGAAACTCGACGCTGAACGAGCCGGGAATACTTTGAGAGGCTCCGCCGTCGGTGCCGCGCTGATGGGTTCCAACGCGGCAAGTACTCGGGCGAAGAACCTGATCAACGCGCGATTCAATCAGCTGTCCGGCCTGTTGGCGATGTCGGCGAACAGTTTCACCGGAACCGACGTCGACGCTGCCCACCGGCTCGCTGCTGCCGTCGATCTCAATTCCGGCGATCCGCATGCAGTGAAGTAGTCCGGGATGGCAACACCAACCGAAGTTCTCAGCTGGGACGTCTCGAGCCTGCCCACCGTGGCGACCAACGCGACAGGCATAGCCGACGGGATCATCAAAGCTGCGGGCACCATGTACGACACGCTCCACAACGGCCTCATGTGGAAGGGTGACGCCAAGGTTGCGGCCGAAGGCAAAGCTGACCGGGAACAGGCGCAGATGCGTGCCATCGCCACCGCCTACGACGACCTCGCGGCCGCCGCCACCGGCGCTTACCAGGCGATGGAACATACCCTCACCGAGATAAAGGTGCTCTTCCGCAACTACGTGCATGCTCCTGCGGTGGTCGGTGAGGACTGGAGTGTGAGTGGCGTCGAGGACTGGAATTCCGAGGCCGGAGTCCAACTCGCCCGCCTGCCAGGTCTCGCGGAGGCGCTGTTGACGGCCGACGCCCAATGGGGGTCGCGACTGGCCGACGCCAACGCCGAACTCGAACGCATGGCCTCCGATGAAACTCTTACTGCCATCGTGAACGCCGTCAAGCAGATCAAAACCGACGATCCCAAGGCGTTGCCGGACGAAATCGCGGAATCACCCTGGGCCCACTGGAAACCGGACGTGCCGGCAATGACGGCCGCCGCAATCTCCGGTGCGATGACCGACGGTGTGAAGATGGGGTTGGAGGGGGCGGCAAAGACCGCCGACGACGCAGCAGTTCTGAAATGGGTGCAGGACTGGGGAAAATACACGCCTGGAATCACCAGGCTCGGAATAATCGGTAATGCGATCGGTACAGTACCGGCAATTGTGAATGATATCGAAGGAGGGATGGCGCCCGCGGAGGCAATCGTGAGCGAATCCGCCGGTACTGCGACTGGTATGGTCACCGGAACCGTTTTGGGTTCCATGATCGGCAGCGCCGCTACGGGAGCTCTTGCTGGATCGGCGGTACCTGGTGTCGGTACTGCTATAGGGTTCGTTTCCGGTATTGTTATCGGTGGGGCTACTGCCTACGGAACCTCCAAAGGGATTCAATGGCTATGGTAGCGACGGATGAAGATAACGATCGATTCCCCGACGTGGAATGGCGCGAGCACTGGCCAGTAGACCGCTCTGTCGGCGCTGTTGTAGTCCCGCTGATCTTCGCGCTGCTGTTTCTGGTGTTGGCGGCGCTTCTCTTCGGTATGGTCCCATTCGATGCCGGGTGGATACCGGTTATCGGTTCATGCGGCGGAGCGCTGCTGATGCTCGGCGCGGCGTCCGCGTTCATCGGCAAGCTGTCGTGGTTGGTCCGTCGCCGCGATTCGGGCGTCAGGCACCATGTCGACACCTCACGCGGGCCCGGAATCCGGCTGGTCATCGGGCATTCCAATCAGATCATCGGTTTGTGTGCCCTGGCGGGGTGTGCGCTGTACGGGCTATGTGCGTGGCTGGATTGGAAAACCGGCGGTAGCTATTTGTTGCCCTTGTCCAAGTCTGATCGAGCGGGTGCCACCTGGATTCTGGTGCTCGCGTCCACGGCAGCAGTCATTGGTGTACTGCTGGCTATCTCATTCAGATGGATGATTACGGTGGAAATATATCCTGATGGAGTGGCGAGAAAAACTGCTCTACCGTTCGGGCGGAGCCGTGAGGACTTTATCCTATGGGATGATATTCGCGCACTCAGGCCGGCATCGTTTTCTACGTACAATTCATCTCCCCCGATGATGGAAGTCGAGTATTCGGGTACCGTTGTGGAATCCCGGAACAAGGTTTTCGACAGGCCCGGTGTGCTGGGGCTGCCGATCCATCTCGTCCGATGCGACCTCAATTCACTGTTGTCGATCATGCAGTATCTGAAAGACCATAGTCGGTCGCGTTCACTCCTGGCTCATCCTGATGCTCCGCAGTGGTTTCTTCGAATAGAGCGGAGTGGCCGGAACTGTTACCGAGTTCGCGAAGTAGAAGGTAATGAGAAGTGAGTGTAACGTCGAGCCGGGCAGAGGGTTATGTCAGCGTTGCCGAATACCTCGCCGAAAACGAGGTGCGTTCGGCGCCCGTCCATCCGGATACCGTAGGGGCACCCCGGATATCGCTCCAGGCTCCACCGGAGTGGCGCGAAGTCCCTCGGGAGATCCTGCCCGGCGCGTACTGCGCCTGGGCGAAGGCTCCGGAGGGTGCTACAAACTGGTCGGACAACGTCCTCGTCATGGTCGGCCGTTTGGACCGGTCGGTGGATTCTGCCACCTTGCTGCGCTGCGGGTACACCGATTCGCGGCGCATGCCGGCGTGGCAGGAGATCCAGGCCGACACCAGCCCCTGTGCCGGGTTTCCAGCGGTCGCGGTACTGGGTAGGTACCGCGTCGAGGACAACGAGTTGGTTGCATACACGCGCTACATCCTGATAAGCGAAGGCCCTGTCCAGTATCTGGTTCAGGTCACTGCCACGGTGCGTGCCGCCTCACCGACCGCCGTAGCCGATATCAGCACGATCCGGAGCGGTCTGAATATCGTGTTGCCCAACGACCGGAATGTGCCCGGCAGTAGCGCTGAAGTGGCGGAATACGCGAAGCCGCGGGGCGGACCGACGGCAATCACCACCGCCGATGTCCGGGGTATCGGGATCGGTTTGAATCCCTCCGGTCACCTGCACAGCCTGACCATCGACGTCCACGCTTTCGCCAAGGGGCCCGACGCCTTGGCGGCGAGCATCATCGAGGCCTACCGGCGCGCTGCCGCCGCGCTCCCGTCCATCGAACCAGCCCGGCCGGACACAGCTGTTCCGGACCCTTCGAGATGGCGTGCACCGGCTGCCGGAGATGACTGGCTGCCGGACAGCCGGTCCGGCGCTCCGGCTGGTTATGACTCGATGACCGCGCAGTACTATCCGAGGCAACAAGCCCAGTATCGTCCGCCGTCGGACACCCCTGACCAGGCACAGCAATATCCACAGTGGCCGCCTCCATATGGGGCGCGCTAGCTTCACAGGAGTCGGTGGGCAGCCTCTGGGGATCACGGAATCGCTCCGGCCATCGGGACTGCGGCACGAGCAACCGGCGCGGCACCGTTGTGGTTGAAATGCCCGGTCTTGCTTCTGGTCGTCTGCCCGGATCGGCGGACCGCGAAGTGGGCTGCCAAACCCCTCGAAATCGGCTTCGGTAATCCACCCACCACTGTGACGCCGCTGGTCTTGGACCCGTCGACGGTACCGGTGGTCACCGACCCGCAGGTGGCAACGGAACTGCCGGAACTGGCCGTATTGTCTGCCGTCGCCCACCCGCACCACCCCGATCACGCCCGGATCTGGATGGCCCTGGCCACGAGTTTTCGAACACTGGGGGCGGACCCGGCCCTGCGATACCATGACTTCATCCTGACGATGCTGCCGCGTGCTGTTCGTCCTGCTTGGGAGGCTTTTATGTCCACCGGTCTTCGTGATTACAACTTCACCAGCGACTTCGCCCGCAAGTACATCGCCGAGGGCAGGGCCGAGGGTGAGGCAAAGGGTGAGGCGAACTCGATCCTGACTGTCCTCGACGCCCGTGGAATAGATGTGTCCGACCAGGTCCGAGATGTCATCACTTCTTGCGATGACCTCGACCAGCTGCAGAAGTGGCTGCGGAGGGCTCTCGAAGTTGTCGCGGCGGAGGAACTGCTCGCCTGACGGGCGTGCCCGCCCGGCTCACTGTGGGTGAGTGAGACAGGATCTTTTCAGATCCGGTGGGGAGTACGTACCTTGTACGGATCGGTCGAGATTTAGACCGTCTGAACGAGGTGAAAATATGAATACCTGGCGCGATCTGGACCCTTCCGCCCGGAAGGCACTACTGCGGGGAGAGCCTGCCGGCGATCCCGAAACCGACCGGATCGGGAGGGCATATGCGGAGCAGAAGCTCGGCCGCTCGCAGGCCCGGAACTTTCTGGTCTATTTCTTTATCGGCTTGGGCGTGGGACTGCCACTGGGGCTGTTCGTGGTGCTGGACATCCTGCCGATGGCGGTTGCCGGGCTCGTAGTGATCGCGTTGTGGCTCGGCTGCTGGGTTTTCGAGGTTCGCCGCCGGGTCGTGCTGATCCGCCTGTTGAACGTCAGCAACGGGGGTCCTCGGGTGCCCGTCGTGCCGGGCGGGCCGGGGCGGCTGGAGATCAGGGTGCCGATTCGTGGCGTCCTGCGAATGACGGCGCCATTTCTCGGGCTCATCGCCATGTTGGTCATTGTGGGACGGGGCTGCTGCACGATCAGGTGACAGTGGTTATGCAGCCTGACCGGCTACTGCTGGGGTCATGATCGTCTCGTACTCGATCGGGGTCAACCGGCCGAGCCGGGTTTGCCTCCGTCGGCGGTGGTAGGTCCGTTCGATCCAG
>NZ_JARWOV010000289.1 GCF_029868855.1 Nocardia carnea
TGCAACTCGTCGATGCCGACGAGCCTCATGCGGGCCCCGGCCGGATACGCATCGCCGTGCGGGCGGCGGGGGTGAATCCCGTCGACTGGCGGATCCGGGCCTAACCAAACCCCCGGCCGCGCGCCGGGCGCGGACCGCCGCGTCGGCACCGCACACTCGGTGCCGACGTCACGCCGAAGGCAGCACACAGGCCAGGAGGCGAAGGAGGTCGCCCTGGATCGATCAGTCCAGTTCGGCAAGGACCTCGTCGGAGATGTCGACATTGGTGTACACGTTCTGGACGTCGTCGCTGTCCTCGAGCGCATCGACCAGTTTGAACACCTTGCGGGCGCCGTCCACGTCCACCGCGACGCTCACCGAAGGCTGGAACCCGGATTCGGCGGAGTCGTAATCGATACCGGCCGACTGCAGGGCCGAACGCACCGCGACCAGATCGCCCGGCTCGCTGATGATCTCGAACGATTCACCGAGATCGTTGACCTCTTCGGCACCGGCGTCGAGTACCGCCATCAGCACATCGTCCTCGGAGAGACCGTTCTTCTCCAGTGTGACGATCCCCTTGCGGTGGAACAGGTAGGCCACCGATCCCGGATCGGCCATATTGCCGCCGTTGCGGGTCATCGCGACCCGGACCTCGCCGGCCGCCCGGTTGCGGTTGTCGGTGAGACATTCGATCAGGACGGCGACACCGTTGGGGCCGTAGCCCTCGTACATGATGGTCTGCCAGTCGGCGCCGCCGGCTTCCTCACCGGCGCCGCGTTTACGTGCCCGCTCGATATTGTCGTTGGGAACCGAGGATTTCTTCGCCTTCTGGATGGCATCGAACAGAGTCGGGTTGCCTTCCGGATCGCCGCCACCGGTGCGGGCCGCCACCTCGATGTTCTTGATCAGCTTGGCGAACAGCTTGCCGCGCTTCGCATCGATCGCCGCCTTTTTGTGCTTGGTGGTGGCCCATTTGGAGTGGCCGCTCATTCCCTACTTCCTTCAGGTCGATGGCTGGTCTGCTGGTTCACGCTACCGGCTGGCCGGGCGGACAATTCCGTCACCCTACTCGCACAGCGGCCGGTGAGCAGTTCAGCGGTCGCGAACCAGATCGACGAACAGCCGGTGCACACGATGGTCGCCGGTGACCTCGGGATGGAACGAGGTGGCCAGCACACAGCCCTGGCGTACCGCCACGATCCGGCCGGCGGCGGGCCCGCTGGGCACCCTGGCCAGCACCTCGACCCCGGCACCGGCCCGCTCCACCCACGGCGCCCGGATGAACACCGCCCGCATCGGGCCGCCGTCCACTCCGGCGAACTCGAGATCGGTTTCGAACGAATCCACCTGCCGACCGAAAGCGTTGCGGCGCACGGTCATATCGATACCGGACAGATGTTCGGCGTCGGGGCGGGTGTCGAGCACCTCGTCGGCCAGCAGGATCATGCCGGCGCACGACCCGAATGCGGGCATACCGTCACGCAACCGTTCCCGCAGTGGTTCGAGCAGTTCGAACACCTGCAGCAGTTTGCTGATCGTGGTCGATTCCCCGCCGGGCAGTACCAGCGCGTCGACCGCGGCGAGCTCGGCCGGGCGGCGTACCAGTACCGGATCGGCACCGCACAGGTCCAGCACCGCGACATGCTCGCGGACATCGCCCTGCAGGGCCAGCACGCCGATGGTGGGCCGGTCGGCGGGCCGCGCGAGATCGACTTCCGGCCGGGTGTCCCGGGAAACCGCAGACTCGTTCACTCGTGCGAGCTTACGAGGCCGTCCGATGTGCGCGAGGTCACGCCGGACCAGGAGAGCCCCCTGAGAGAGCCGTACCCACCGCCGCCTTGTGCGGTGGATACCGGTGCAGCGGGAGCGTTCGGAGGCATATCACTGCCGCAGGGTGCGGATCAGCCCCTCTTGTACGACGGCGGCGACCAGCCGGCCACCGCGATCGAAGATCTTCCCGCCGGTCAGCGCCCGGCCGAAACCGGCCGACGGCGAGGACTGGTCGTACAGCAGCCAATCGTCGGTCCGGAACGGACGCAGGAACCACATGGCGTGATCCAGCGAGGCGTTCTGTGTGGGCTCGTCGGGATGGGTGACCTTCGAGGAACCCAGCAGGGTCATATCGCTCATATAGGCGAGCGTGCACACGTGGAACAGCGGATCGTCGGGCAGTGGATGCCGGTACCGGAACCACACCTGCTGCGGCGACACCACACCGGGACGCTGGGTCACCTGCTCCTGCGGGACCGGGCGGATATCCCAGTGCTCCCATTCCCGCATCGCCCACAGGCGTTCGGGGTCCATGGAGGTCTTGGCGTCGGGCAGGTCGTCGGGCGGCGCCACCTCGGCCATCTCGTCCTGGTGCGACGGCCCCTCGTCACCTACGTGGAACGACGCGGACATGGTGAATATCGCGTCCCCGTCCTGCACACCGGTGACCCGGCGGGTGCAGAAGGAACGGCCGTCCCGGATACGGTCCACCATGTACACCGTCGGCGCTTCCGGGTTTCCGGGGCGCAGGAAATAGCCGTGCAGCGAATGCACCTGAAATCGCGGCTCCACCGTGCGCACCGCCGAGACCAGCGCCTGACCCGCCACCTGCCCGCCGAAGGTGCGGGGGAGCTGGGTCTTGGGGTACGCGCCGCGGAAGATATCGCGCTCGAGGCGTTCGAGCTCCAATGCCTCTTCGATAGTCGCCATTGGCCGAGATTAGCCCGAGGAGTCCCATATCCCATGATCCGCGGGCGGGTAATCCCCGTCACCGCCCGCACTACCGGACCTGTTGTGATGAACCGATGCCGCGTTTCACCCCGATCACCCAGGACGCGCTCGCCGAGACGGTCGTCCAGCGATTACACGATTCCGGCGGGCAACTGGTCGCGGTCGACGGCGCCGATGCCGCGCACCCCCTGGCGTTCGCCCGGCTGGTTGCCGACCGTCTCCGTGGCGACGGCCGGCCCGCCGAGCTGGTCTCGCTACACGACTACGTCCGGCCGGCCTCGCTGCGCATGGAATTCGGCCGCGACGAAACCGCCTACCGAACCGGCTGGTTCGACTATCCGGCGCTGCTCCGGGAGGTCCTCGAGCCACTGCGCACGGACGGACAGTGGCTACCGGCGCTCTGGGACGAAGCGGCCGACCGCTCCGCTCGCGCTGTCCGCCGCCGCGCGAGCCCCGGTACCGTTCTGTTGGTCGCGGGCCCGATGCTGCTGGGCCGCGGCCTCCCCTTCGACCTCACCCTCCGGCTCGACCTCAGCCCGGCCGCGCTCACCCGACGCACCGCGACCTCGGACACCTGGACTGTTCCTGCCCTCCTTGCCCACGACCGCGAGCACACCGAGATTCCGGACTATTTCGTCCGCTGGGATCACCCGGACCGTCCCGCCCTGCGCGTCGATTCCGGCTGAGTGTCGATGCTCGTCGCCGCCCACGCCGGGATCGGCTCGGGCACGGTCGCTCTTCGGGAAGACGCTTGCCTGAACATCCGGCCCTCCGATTGATCGTAGGACCCCGAATCGGTACGGTAAAACCGTACCCCCCTACGGTATTGACGGGCCGAATCGCGACAGCCCAGCAAGGCCGCGCAGTGCGCGACCAGCAGCTCAGCGAGTCATCGGCCACTACCGCCCGGCACGCCGGGGCACCGGCGCCGGACCGCAACGCGCGCTACGAAAGGACAGTTATGCATTCCCATGAGGAAGCCGAGTTCATGGTCGACATCAAAGAGGCCGCGCCCGAAATGGTGTCGGCGTTCTTCGGCTTCGACAAGGCCGTGTTCGACAAGAACACAGGGAACCTCGATCTGGCTACGCGTGAGCTGATCGCGGTCGGGGTCGCGGTGACCACTCAGTGCCCGTTCTGCATCGAGGACCACGCCGAACGCGCGGTCAAGGCCGGTGCGTCCAAGGCCGATATCGCCGAAGCGGTCATGGTCGCCGCCGCCCTGCGCGCCGGTGGCGGCGTCACGCACGGATGGAAGGCGATGAAGAGCATCGCCGAGAACGAGTAGGCCCACGCACAAGGCCCGCACCGGAGCTATTGCCCTTCGGGTACGGGTACTTTCCATCGGAGCCGGGG
>NZ_JARWOV010000290.1 GCF_029868855.1 Nocardia carnea
GCGGGGGGCGGCGGCGGCCCGGCCCCCCGCCGCGCGCGGCGCGCGGCCCGCGGGGCGGGGGGGGGGGGGGGGGGGCGCCCCCCGCGGGGGGGGGGGGGGGGCCCCCCCCCCCCCCCCCCCCCCCCCCCGGTCGCTCGAGCAGTTACGCCGGTGCGCAGGGAATCTGCGCGAAGCCGAGCAGCAGGCAGGCCCCGTCGTCGGACAGTTTCCAGGCGCCGTCTTCCTCCTGCCAGGTGACCGGCGCCGGCGGTGCGCTGCCGCCCCGCGGGCTGGTGATGGTGGTCTGGCCGGTGGCGGTATCGCCCTCCACAGTGATGTCGGCGACCGTGTACGTGAGCCCGCGGTAGTTCTGCAGGGCGGCGTTGAGCTGTTCCAGCTGGCCGCGCCGGTTCTCGCCGTCGACGATCAGGTTCACCTTCTGGTCCACGGTGACGTCCGGATTTGTGATCTGTTCGAGGACGGACTGTAGGCTCTGCGCGGTGGGTGCGGCCGCGGAATCGCCGTGCTCGTGATCGTCGCCGTGGTCATGCGCCGGCGCACTGGTGGTGGCCGCGACGCTGGAGGTTGCGGCGGCGCCGGTGTCGTCGTCGGATCCGCAAGCGGTCAGTCCCAGCGCCAGTGCGCCGGCCGCGGCCGTCGCCACCGCTACGCGGGACAGCCGGAGGGTCCGTGCGGGAAGGTGCATAGCTGGCAACCTTTCGGCTAGTCGGTGGGGAACCCCACCGATCGAGGGTTAGGGCAGGCTAACATGGTCTGACCAGCATGATGGTCGCGGGCCAGATGTGATCACCACGAAATCATGTCGGACAGCGCAAACGGGTCGCGCCCGGTAGCGTTGATAGACCGGGACTGGGAGGAGCAGCACATGAGCCCCATCGAGAATTCGGATTCGGCGGCCTGGAGAGAACTCGAGGCAGTACGCGCCGAAGCGGCTGCACTCCGGAGGCAACTCGCCGACTCACCGGATCGCTCACGGGAATTGGAAGCCCGTATCGATTCGCTGACCATTCGCAACACCAAGTTGATGGATACCCTGAAGGAAGCGCGGCAGCAACTCGTCGCGTTGCGTGAGGAGGTCGACCGGCTCGGTCAGCCCCCCAGCGGTTACGGGATTCTGATCGGTGTCTACGAGGATCAGACCGTCGACGTGTTCACCTCCGGCCGCAAGATGCGCCTGACTTGCTCGCCGAACATCGATACGTCCACCCTCGCCTACGGCCAGACAGTCCGGCTGAACGAGGCACTGACGGTCGTGGAGGCGGGCACGTTCGATTCCATCGGTGAGATCGGCACCCTGCGCGAAGTCCTCGACGGGGGCCGCCGCGCTCTGGTCGTCGGGCATGCCGACGAGGAGCGGGTGGTCTGGCTGTCCGGTCCGCTGTCCAAACTCGCCGACGCCGACGATCTGGAGGATCCGGATTCCCCGATCCGCAAACTGCGGCCGGGGGATTCCCTGCTGGTCGATACCAAGGCCGGGTTCGCGTTCGAGCGCATCCCCAAGGCCGAGGTCGAGGATCTCGTCCTCGAAGAGGTGCCCGATGTCGGTTACAACGATATCGGTGGCCTCGGCCGGCAGATCGAGCAGATCCGCGATGCCGTGGAGCTGCCGTTCCTGCACAAGGACCTGTTCCGCGAGTACGCGCTGCGCCCGCCCAAGGGTGTCCTGCTCTACGGCCCGCCGGGCTGCGGTAAGACGCTGATCGCCAAGGCGGTGGCCAACTCGCTGGCCAAGAAGATCGCCGAGGCGCGAGGCGAGGATGCCAAGGAGGCGAAGTCCTACTTCCTGAACATCAAGGGTCCCGAACTGCTGAACAAGTTCGTGGGTGAAACCGAGCGCCATATCCGGATCATCTTCCAGCGGGCCCGCGAGAAGGCGTCCGAGGGCACCCCGGTGATCGTGTTCTTCGACGAGATGGACTCGATCTTCCGCACCCGCGGATCCGGTGTCTCCTCCGATGTGGAGACCACCGTGGTGCCGCAGTTGCTCAGCGAGATCGACGGTGTGGAAGGGCTGGAGAACGTCATCGTCATCGGCGCCTCCAACCGCGAGGACATGATCGACCCCGCGATCCTGCGGCCCGGTCGTCTGGACGTGAAGATCAAGATCGAGCGTCCGGACGCCGAATCCGCGCAGGACATCTTCTCGAAGTACCTCACCGAGCATCTGCCGCTGCACGCCGACGATCTGGCGGAGTTCAACGGTGACAAGGTGGCCTGCATCCGCGCGATGATCGAGCGGGTGGTGGACCGGATGTACGCCGAAAGCGAGGACAACCGCTTCCTGGAGGTCACCTACGCCAACGGTGACAAGGAGGTCCTGTACTTCAAGGACTTCAACTCCGGCGCCATGATCCAGAACATCGTGGACCGGTCCAAGAAGTACGCCATCAAAGCGGTTCTGGACACCGGAAATCCGGGTCTGCGGATCCAGCATCTCTACGATTCGATCGTGGACGAGTTCTCGGAGAACGAGGACCTGCCCAACACCACGAATCCCGATGACTGGGCCCGTATCTCGGGTAAGAAGGGTGAGCGGATCGTCTACATCCGCACGCTGGTGACCGGTAAGAACGCCAGCGCCAGCCGCGCGATCGATACCGAATCCAACACCGGCCAGTACCTGTAGAGGCACTGCTGTCAGGGCCGCGCTCCCTCGGGGGCGCGGCCCTGATTCATGGGCGGTCCGATCGCTCCGGTACCTCGGCCGATCGTCCTGCGGGTGGATATCGCCACTCCTGATACACAACCCCGAATCGTCCGGAAGGTGGACGGCAGCGGAGTCGGGCACGGATATGGTCCATTGGCCAGGTTCACCCCTCAGGAGATCCCGTGACCACCATCCGAATCGCAGACCCGCCCCGTCGCGAGACCTCGGCCCTGCCCGCATTCGCCACGGCACCGGTGCTCGGCGTGGCCGCCGTATCGGCGCTCGTTCTGTTGTTCTCGGCGACCCGCTACGGCTATTTCGGCGACGAACTGTACTTCCTGGCGGCCGGGCGGCGATTGTCCTTCGGGTATGCCGACCAGGGACCGGTTCTGCCCCTGCTCGCGTGGACGATGGACAGCCTGGCGCCCGGTTCCCTCGTGGCGTTGCGGCTGCCGGCCATCGTGCTGACCGTCGCCGCGGTGGTGGTGAGTGCGCAGATCGCGCGTGAAATCGGTGGAGGCCGTGCCGCGCAGCTTCTCACCGCCGCGGCCTATGCCACCTCGCCCTTTCTGCTGTTACAAGCGGAGAACCTGTCCACCAACGCCATCGACACCGCCCTGTGGGTGCTGATCACCTGGCTGGTCGTGCGCTGGGTGCGGACCCGCCGCGACGGTCTGTTGCTCGCCGCGGCGGCGGTGACAGCCGTCGATATGCAGGTCAAATGGCTTGTTCCGTTCTTTTGGCTGGCAGTGGTCGTCAGTGTGCTGGTTGTCGGGCCCCGTGATCTGCTCCGGCGCCCGCTGCTGTGGCTCGGCGGTTTCGTCGTTGTGCTCACTTCTGCTCCCGCACTGTGGTGGCAGGCCGAGCACGGATGGCCGCAGCTCGCCCTGACCGCCGCGGTGCGCCGGGAGCAGCAGGCCACCGGCGGTGTGGTGGCGTTCGTTCCCTTGGCGGTGCTCATCGCGGGTGTGCTCGGCGCGGTCCTGCTGTGCTACGGGGTCTGGGCCCTGCTGCGGCAACCGGTCTTGCGGCCGTACCGCTTCCTGGGGCTCACCACGGTGCTGCTGACGGTGTTCTTCCTGGTCACCGGGGGGCGGATCTATTACGTGGCCGGAATGTACGCCGCGATATTCGCCGCGGGCGCGGTGGCGGCGTCGGAGACCCTACGCCGATCGTCGTCGCGGCTGCGCCGCCGCCTGCTCACCGGGTCCGGGGCAGTGCTGACCACGGTATCGGTGCTGGTGGTTCTGGGATCCACGCCGTGGCAGTCCGCAGAAGACATCCCGGCACCGGAGAACGACGCCGAGGCCGCGATGCAGATCAGCCTCTACGGCGAGTTCGGCTGGCCGGAACTGGCCGCCGGCGTCGTCGCGGCCTACGAATCACTGCCCCCTCGGGAACGTGCGCAGTCCGCCGTGATCACCGGCAGCTACTGGCAGGCGGGAGCGCTGGACCAGCTGGCGGGCGACCGGCTACCGCCCGTCTACAGCCCGGCCCGCGGGTTCGGCTACTTCGGTATGCCGCCCGACACCGTCACCACCATGGTCTGCGTGGGCGGGGATACCGACCGGCTGCGGGCGCAGTTCGCCGTGCTCGAGCCGCTGGGCCGCGTCGATACCCGGCTCGGTTTTCTCGACAACACCAGGGACGTGGTGGTGTGGAAATGCGCGGAGCCGCGGGCCACATGGTCGCGTGTATGGCCCGAGTGGATGCATATGTGATCGTCCTTCTCCGCGGCGGTACGCCGCGGTTACGCTCGCGGTATGAGTACTCCGGAAACCGAGATCTGGCACAATCCCCGCTGCACCAAGAGCCGGGCAGCGCTGGCACATCTGGATGCGGCCGGCGCCGCCTATTCGGTCCGCCGGTACCTGGACGATCCGCCCAGCGCCGAGGAGTTACGGGCCGTCCTGGACCGGCTCGGCGCCGAGCCCTGGGAGATCACCCGCACCGGGGAGGACATTGCCGAGGAACTCGGTATGTCCGGCTGGGGGCGGACGGCCGCCGATCGGGAGCGCTGGATCTCCGCACTCGCCGAACACCCCCGGTTGATCCAGCGTCCGATCGTGTTCACGGCCGGTGGGCGTGCGGTCGTGGCCCGCGACGAGGATGCCCTGCGATTGCTGGATTGAGATCCCACCTGTTTGCTGGGGGGTAACACAGATCTGTTCCTGAGCAGGAGTGCGGCCGGAGCCAGAGGTGATCGTCCCCTGAGCGTCCGCCGGATCGTGCGTGGACCTCGGCGTACGCGGTATGTGGCCACTCGGGTGGTCGCGTACCGGATATCGGCCGGTGTCGCACGGTGGCGGTAGTGTCGGCTCATGAAAGTTGAACTGCGGCACAACCCCTCGTCCACCGTGGCGCGTTGTGTGCTGGCGGGCGGGGAACCGGTTCGGGTGGAAAGCGGCGCCATGGTGGCGCATTCGGCCGGAGTGACATTGGAAGCCAAGGCCGAGGGCGGCATCCTGGCCGGGCTCAAACGTTCGATGCTCTCGGGCGAGTCGTTCTTCGTCTCGACTTTCACCGCGCCCGCGAGCGGCGGCTGGGTGGATGTGGCGCCCTCGCTGCCCGGTGACATGCTCGCGCTGCCGATCGCACCGGACCGGCCGTATTTCATCAGCCGAGGCGGCTGGATCGCGCATTCGGCCGGGGTGCGGGTCGAGAGCCAGTGGGGCGGTTTCGCGAATCTCTTCGGCGGCGAGGGCGGCTTCGGCCTCCGCGCGGAGGGGCAGGGGGACGTGGTGGTCGGGGTTTTCGGCGCCATCGACGTCTTCGACCTGGCACCCGGTGAGCAGGTCAGCATCGATACCGGGCATGTGGTGGCCTACGATCTGGCGATGCAGTTCACCATCCGCCGGGCGGTTTCCGGGCGATCCCTGCAATCGCTCAAATCGGGGGAGGGGCTGGTTTTCGATTTCACCGGCCCCGGTCGGGTACTGCTGCAAACCCGCAATCCGCGGGCCTTCGCCTCCTGGACAGCTTCGGTGTCTTCCGGGTAGTGCCGGGCGGCCCCGACGAATCCCCGCCGGTGTGCCCGGCGCTTCGGTCACCGCTGTTCATGTACCACTTCGTAACGTAGGCAGGCGAATTCGCCGTTTGCCGCTACCTCGGACACCCGCAGTTCCAGTTCACGCGGCAGCAGTGGGGCCCCGGCGCCCAGCGTCACCGGGGCAATGGAGACGATGATCTCGTCCAGCAGGCCGTGGTCGGCGAATGTGCCCGCCAGTTCGCCGCCGCCGACGATCCACAGGTTTTTGCCGGCTGCCACAGCGGTCATCTCCTTGTGCAGTTCGGGTATCTCCGCACGGGTGAAACGGATATCGGCATCGGTGCGCCGCGGGAAGTCGCGATGGGTGCACACCCAGGACGGCACTTCGTAGGGCCAGGGCTGTGCGCCCTCGTTGTCGAGTATCCACTGGTAGGTGTTGGCGCCCATGACGATCGCGCCCACTCCGGCCAGGAACGCGGGGAAACCCATGGGCCCGTTTTCGTCGGATTCGCGGGACAGCAGCCAGTCCAGCGAATGATCCGGTGTGGCGATATAACCGTCCAGACCGGTCGCCGTGTTGTAGACGGTGCGTGGAGAGGTATGCGGGGTGGTCAACTCAGTCTCGCTTTCGTAGCCATTCGATCGGATCGCCCCAGCCGACGGTGTCGTCATCCGGGGCGTCCCCCTGTATCCAGTACCGCGCCTGCTGGCGGCGATACGCGGAGTAGGTGAGCACATGGGCGATCACGCTGCCGAGGACGAAGCTCTCCGGCGGGTCGCACAGGGCGTCGATCAGGGTGTCACCCCAGCCGCCGCGCCGATCGATCTCGCGGACCGCGCCCAGCCAGCGCGGTCCCACATCGTCGAGGCGGGCCAGCAGCGCGGGGATATCGTCGCCGCCGTGGTCGGGCGTATCGGCGCCGTCGATCGAGGCCAGCCACAACTCTTTGGTCCTGATCAGATGGTCCAGTACGGCGGCGATCGATTCCTCCGGACCGTCCCACGGCAGCACGGTCGCCGCTCCCACGCGGGGACGCCGATACTGTTCCTCGCTCAGCCCCGTCGCCGCTTTCAGCAGCAGCCGGGTGTCGTCGAGATCGTGATGCAGCAGCAGCGCGGTCGGGTCCATATCGGAACGTCCCTTCGGTTCCCCTTCGACCCACAGCGACATGGGGGGATGGAAATGGATGCCGTTCGCCGCGGGTAGCCATCGGGGTACCCGGCCGGTCGGCGGCGGGGTCGCGCTCGGTGGATGACCGAATGCGCGGGTGAACGCCCGGCTGAACCCCTCCACTGTGTCGTATCCGGCGGCGAAGGCCACCTCGGTCACCGTGGCGCCCGCACCGAGTTGCCAGCAGGCACGTTCCAGGAGTACGCGACGCCGCAGGCTCACCGGTGATTCACCGGTGCCCCGGCTGAACTGCCGGGCGAAATGGAACGGCGAGGAGTAGACATCCGCCGCCATCCGGCCGAGGGTCGTGTTGTCCTCGTCGAGAACGGCATCCAGGAGTTCGCGGAGTCGGTCACGTCGGGTGGTCACGGATAGAGTCTGTCGGGTCGGCTCACCGATCCGCTTGACCGATATTGCGCAGTGTCGCGCGGCAGCCCGCTCAGCGTGGTGACACCGAGCCGCTCAGCGGCTGTGACACCGAGCCGCTCAGCGGCTGCGCCGTTCGAGACCGTTCCGGTCGTAGACGAAGGTGGTGACCGCGCCCAGGACGAGACCTATGGCCAGCCCGGCCAGGCTCATCCAGACTCCGCGCGCCAGTCCGCTGCCGAGGTCGAAGTACAGAATCGCCCGGACACCGAGATAGATCTGGTGCATCGGCTCGAAGGCCGCCAGCCACGCCATGTATCGCGGCGTCGCCTCCAGTGGGATGGTGGCCCCGGCGGAGGGTAGGCCCAGGACGATGAACAGCACCAGATTGATCAGCAGTCCGGCCGAGCCGAACGTCGCCAGGATCGACAGCGCGGTCACCCCGACCGCCACGATCGCCAGGGTGCTGAACAGGAACAGCGCCGGGCCGTGGGTGATCGGCATATCCAGCAGTTTCCCGATGCCGAGGAAGACACCGGAGACAATCGGCGCGGTCACCGCGATCACCCCCCATTTCAGCAACAGCGTGCGCAGCCGCGAGTGCGGCGCGGTGGGATGGTGGACGAACCAAGGACCGTACTCGGCGGGGATGAAACCGAGTGCCGAATCGACCATCGTGTGCACGATCATGGCCCCGGTGAACCCGGCCAGGACCACCAGCAACGTGTAGAAGAAGGCCGACAACCCCTGACCGGTGCCGTCCGGCAGCGGTCGGTAGGGCTCGGTGATCACGTCGATCGGATCGGCCAGCACGATCCGGGCGGCGCCGCTGAGTTCGGTGCCGCCGGCGGGCGCGGAGCCCAGTTCGGCTTCGACGGTCGCGGTGAGTTGCTTACCGACCTCGGCATCGACCTGCGCAAGGGCTTCATCTGTCACGATCCGCAGGATCTGGGTGGCGTAGGTGCCGGTGCGGGGATTGGTGATCACCGTGATCACGGGTCGGTCGATATCCCCGGGGACCACCGAGCCGGCGCCGAGTATGGACAAGCGCTTCGACAGATCACTGGGCAGCACGATCGCGCCGTAGACCTCGCCGTTGCCGAGCAGTCGCTGGGCCTCCGCGATACCGGTCACCCGCAGATCGATCTTGTCCGCCGGGACCTGCTCGGTGAGCGCGCCGGTGATCTGGTCACCGATATTGACCGGTGTGCCGTCTCGGATTTCGCCGTCGTCCTGGTTCACCAGCGCGATCGGGAACTCGTGCAGGTTTTTCTCCGGGTCGATCACATACCCCAGATACATGGTCGACAGCAGCGCCATCAGCGCGGTGATCACCAGAACGGGACCCAGCCATGCCCGCAACGCGGTACGGCGCCGGGTCGGGCCGGTACTCGCCCGCGCCGCGCCGGTGGTGCCGGTATCGGATTCGCCTGCGGTGCCGTTCGGCTGCATCCCGTACTCCCTCCGGATCAGGGCGACCGTCCGCGGGATATGCGGCCCGGCCGGTGTCCGATCAGGATCATCGTGGCAGCCGGACGGCAAGTACAGCCGGAACGCCGCAGTGTGTCGGACAACTCGGCAGCCGCCCCGCGTGCGCGAATTCACCTCGGCGGGCCGAATGCGAGCCGCGCCACCCGGTGAAGGGGCAGCGTTGTCAACCGATGCCCGCGGGCGCCGGCTGCGTCGGGCCGAGCCAGCGTTCGAGGGCCGCCCGCAGGCCTGCGTCGGTGGAATCGTCTGTTGCCCAGGCGATATAGCCGTCGGGCCGGATCAGCAGGGCGGTCGCGCCGGTATCGGAACCGGTGGCAGTGACGACCTCGAGGCCGTCGCGGTCGCCCGTAGTCCCGGCTACTCCGGCCCCGAGATCCAGCAGCAGCGGGCGGGCGTTGTGCAGCAGATCGGCGACCCGCTGTGTGCCGTCGGCGGTCTCCAGGACGAGATCGGGCACCAGGCGCCCCGCGAGCGGGTGAGTGCCGCCCACGTCGTAGCGCACATCGGAACCGGCGAGCAGATGCGCGATATGTCCGGCGACCTGGGGGATTCCGAGCAGCTCGGCGAACAGTTCGCGTAGCGCGGTCACTTCCGGGCCGGGCGCCAGCAACGCGGTCTGCGAGAGGCTGTGCAGGATGACACGTTCGGCGACCGGCCGCCGTTCGCTCTCGTAGGTGTCGAGCAACCCCTGCGGTGCCGTCCCGCGCAGGTGCGCGGCCAGTTTCCAGCCCAGATTGACGGCATCCTGCAAACCCAGGTTGAGCCCGGGGCCGCCGGTGGCCGAATGGACATGGGCCGCGTCCCCGAGCAGCAGCACTCGGCCTTTCCGGTAGTGATCGGCCAGGCGGGTGTTCTGGTCGACGATGCGCCGCAGCGCGTGTGGTCCCGGCCCCGACGGCGGCTGCATCGGCAGATCCGCGCCGAGGACGCGGCGAACGCTGTCCCGCAACTCGTCGAAGGTCATCGGCGTACCCGGCGCGACCGGCTCGGCGTTGTACTCATGCACGCTCACCAGCGGTTTACCGGGGATCAATTCGGCGAAGACGAACATACCGCCGCTTTCGAGCCTGTTGTGCCCGAAATGGAAGTACCCGGCGCCGGGGATCTCGAGCCCCCCGTCGCCGGTACGGAGTTCGGCCGGGATCTCGGCGTGGCCGAGCCGGCCGATATGGCTGCCGGCGGTGACCCCGGAGAAACCGATCCCGAGCTTCTTGCGGACCGGGCTGCGACCCCCGTCCGCCGCGACCATGATCCGGGCGGTGGTCCGGTAACTACCGCCGGAGCGGGTTATCGTCGCGGTGATCGCCTCGTCCGATTCGGTGAAATCGTCGAGGCCGTGCCCCCAGCGGATATCGGCACCGAGTTCACGGGCGCGGTCGGCCAGCAGCCGTACCAGAACCGGCTGCGGAACGGGCAGGCCGTAGAGCGGATTGTCCGGTACCTGCGCGAGTTCCAGCGCCATTCCGGCGAAGATATAGCGCGGTGCGGGCTCTGGAGTGCCGGGCTCCGCGGGAAAGCCGAGACGCGCGAGTTCCGCCGCGAAACCCGGATACAGCCCGCGCATATCGAGTAGCCGCACCACCTGGCCGACGAGCCCATTGGCCTTGGGTTCATCGCTCGGTCCGGGCAGCGGGTCGAGAACGACCGGGCGGATCCCGCCGAGGGCGAGTTCACAGGCCAGCATGAGCCCGTTCGGCCCGGCGCCGGCGATGAGCACGTCGTGCTCGGTTTCGTGGATTCGGTTGTCGGACATGGGCGGACTTCCTTGTCGGTTCGGGTTTCGGCCGCTCGGTGTGAGCGCCGAATTGCGGGCAGCCGGGGACGACCCACAGCCCGTAGGCGAGGTGGGTGAGTGCAGGTGAGTGGGGTGTGTGGTGGTGCGGGCGGCGGACGGGTGGGCGCTGCCGACTACGGCGGACGGACCCACTTCAGCTGGTAGAGGTCCGGTCGCAGAGCCCGGCGGCGCGTTGTCCCGCGGAGGGGGAGCCGAGTGAAGGTGGGTGGGACGGCCGGCGGTCAGGTCGTGACCGGTGTGGGCGGGGCCGGAACGCAATCGGTATCGAGCGCGACCGGGCGGCGTCGAGGCCGGTCGCCTCAGAGCTGTGTGCAGATCGGTGGGTGCGGTACCGGCGCGGTTGGCACCGGGACGGTCAGTCGGCCGGTGCCGGGAGTCCGTGGGACAGTTCCGCCAGGACTTCGCGCAGGATGGTCGTGACCGGGGTCGGGGGGTCGGAATGGGAGTAGGTGTCGAGCGCGACGAGGTAGGCGGCATTGACGACGGCCGCGACCAGTTTCGGGTACAGGTCGGTGGGTTCGGTACCCGTGCGCCGGGCGATCGCGACTATCAGCTCGTCGCCGAGCGCTTTGGCCGTGGCGGCCTGCATATCGGGTGCGGCCCGAAGTTTCCGGGTTTCGGCGAGCATCGCGGGTGTGGGCGGACCCCCGGCCCCGTCCTCGCGCAGGGGTTCGACGAGCGCCTCGGTGAGCGCGGTCCACAACGGCTCGCCGGCCGGGCGGGTGAGCAGTAAGGCGGCGCTGCGACGCAGACGTTCGATGTGCCGGTAGGCCAGCGCTTCGAACTTTCCGGCGAAATAGTTGTTGAAGGTGCGGACGGACACCCCGGCGCGTTCGGCGATGTCCTCCCGGACCACGTTGTCGATGCCGCGCTCGAACATCAGCTCCAGCGCCGCATCGCTGAGCGCCTTGCGGGTATCGCGCTTCTTTCGTTCCCGCAGGCCGGGGTCGGGTTTGGTGGCCATGAATCCAGCTTCCCATAAATTTGCCCACCGGGCAATATTGCCTGGCGGGAAAATTTATAGGGGAGGGTATTCGGCTATGCCCCGGCGATACGCCGATAACTGGCATGCCAGAGCCATTCCACCGGCCCGCGCTCGAACCGGCGCAACCAGAAGTGGGCGAACAGCGCGATCACCAGGACCACCACGAGGTAGGTGGCGACGGTGAACGGAACCCGGGCGTCCGGCGCGAACCGCGCGGCCAACCCGAAGCCCCAGCCGTAACAGATGATCGCGGCCACCAGGTTCTGCAGGATGTAGCAGCTGAGCGCGGCGCGGCCGATCTCCGACAACCGCCGGCCGGCGAACCCGGTCGCCGGCCGGTGTACGTAGAACTCGGCGACCAGGGCAAGTAGCGCCAGGGAGACCAGCGGTGCGATCGCGTACCGGGCCACCAGCACCCAGTCACCGCCGCCGAACACTCCGAGCAACAGGTCGGCGGGCGCGGCGATACCGAATCCGAGTATCAACAGCCGGCGGCGCAACCAGGCCCCGCCCGAGGCGAATACGCCCGCGTGGAACAGCCGGGCACCGACGAGGAACAACGCGATCGACAGCGGCAGGATCAGTATCGGCTCGACCCGGAACAGGCCGGCATTCTCGATCCGGAACAACACCAGATCCCAGAACGACCCGTCGGCGTAGGGGTTGGGGGACAGCGGTTCGGCGTCGGCACCGTCCGTGGACCCGGCCACGGTGAGGCTGAGCGCGTACAGCGCGATCAACGTGAGATGCAGGCACAACATGCCGATCAACCATCGCCCTTGCGCCCGGGGACTGCGGGCGAGCAGGAACGCGACGATCAGGGCGGTTACGGCGTACCCCATCAGCACGTCGAACTCCGCGATCAGCAGGAAGTTGAGCAGACCGTCGAGGAACAGCAACGCCGCCCGCCACGGATACCCACCCGGCCAGCCCCGGCCGGCCCGCTGTGCCGAGGCCTGCTGGATGGCCAGGCCGATCCCGAACATCACCGTGAGCAGCCCCAGGAACTTTCCCTGGGCGAGCTGCTGGAGCACTTTCTCCGCCCACATCCAGCCGTCCTCCGGGGCCGTGACGAGCCGGTTCAGGTAGCCGATCATGCCCTCCGGGTCGGTGAGGATCCAGATATTCGTGCCGAGGGTGCCGAGGATGGCGATTCCGCGCAGTACATCGAGGGCCACCAGCCGGGTGGGGCGCGGCGATGACCCGGTCGGCGCGGAATCGGCTGCGGTACTGGTCATATCCCGAGCATGGGCGCCTCGAGCCGGTCCGGCATCCGCCGTAAGTACGACTCGGGGGATGATTCACCGGAGCGGGCCGGGCGCCGATCGCCTGTCGATCGCGAATCGTCGCCTACGCTCGATAGCATGCAGCGCATCATCGGTATCGAGGTCGAATACGGGATTTCCACACCGACCGAACCGTCGGCCAACCCGATCCTCACCTCTACCCAGGCGGTATTGGCGTACGCCGCGGCCGAGGGGGTGCCCCGCGCCAAGCGCACCCGGTGGGACTACGAGGTGGAATCACCGCTGCGCGACGCCCGCGGTTTCGATCTGAGCCGGATGAACGGCCCGGCGCCGGTGATCGATGCCGACGAGGTCGGCGCGGCGAATATGATCCTGACCAACGGCGCCCGGCTCTACGTCGACCACGCCCACCCCGAATACTCCGCGCCCGAGGTCACCGACCCGATGGACGCGGTGATCTGGGACAAGGCCGGGGAGCGGGTGATGGAGGCCGCCGCCCGGCACGCCTCCAGCGTGCCCGGCGCCCCGCGGATGCAGTTGTACAAGAACAACGTCGACGGTAAAGGTGCCTCCTACGGCACCCACGAGAACTATCTGATGAGCCGGGAAACCCCGTTCAACGCGGTTATTCTCGGGCTCACCCCGTTCTTCGTCTCGCGTCAGGTGATCTGCGGATCCGGACGGGTCGGCCTGGGGCAATCCGGTGACAACGCGGGCTTCCAGCTATCGCAGCGGTCGGACTACATCGAGGTCGAGGTCGGCCTGGAGACCACTCTCAAACGGGGCATCATCAACACCCGCGACGAACCGCATGCCGACGCCGACAAATACCGCCGGCTGCACGTCATCATCGGCGACGCGAATCTGGCCGAGATGTCGACGTACCTGAAGGTCGGCACCACCGCACTGGTGCTCGACCTCATCGAATCAGGCGCGGATCTCTCCGAGATGCAGCTGGCGCGCCCGGTCACCGCCGTGCACACGATCAGCCACGACCCCACGCTGCGGGCCAAGGTCGCGCTGGCCGACGGCCGTGAACTGACCGGACTGGCCATCCAGCGGCTCTACCACGAACGTGTCGCCAAATTCGTCGAGGAACAGGGCAACGACGACCCGCGCGTGCGCGATATCCTCGACAACTGGTCGATGATTCTGGACAAGCTCGAACGCGATCCGATGGAATGCGCCGACCTGCTCGACTGGCCGGCCAAACTGCGCCTGCTGGAGGGTATGCGCAGCCGGGAGGGCCTGGGCTGGGCCGCTCCCAAACTGCATCTGATGGATCTGCAGTACTCCGATGTCCGCCTCGACAAGGGTCTGTACAACCGGCTCGTGGCCCGCGGCTCGATGAAGCGGCTGGTCACCGAGCAGCAGGTGCTGGACGCCATGACCAAGCCGCCCACCGATACCCGGGCCTACTTCCGCGGTGAATGCCTGCGTCGTTTCGGTGCCGATATCGCGGCCGCGAGCTGGGACTCGGTGATCTTCGACCTGGGCGGTGATTCGCTCGTGCGGATACCGACCCTCGAACCCCGGCGTGGGACGAAAGCGCATGTGGGCGACCTGCTCGACGGCGTCGATACGGCCGCTGACCTGGTGCAGAAGCTCACCGCCTGACCGCCGGGCCGGGCCGGTGCGGTGGGTCTCCCGATCAGAGGTGGGGTGTAATCCGACTACGTGTCGGCCCGGCTGGGTAGTGTTGAAGAACGAGCACACCAGGCTGCTCACGATTCGTCCGGTGCGTACGAGCACCGGTCGGTGGAAAACAGAGGAGGTCGGCTGCGATGGCACAAGAGCAGACCAAACGCGCCGGGGGCGGCGACGATGACGAAGGCGTCGACGGCGTAGACGCCGCCGGTCAGGAGCGGCGCGAGAAGCTGGCGGAGGACACCGACGACCTGCTCGACGAGATCGACGATGTGCTCGAAGAAAACGCCGAAGACTTCGTTCGTGCCTACGTGCAGAAAGGTGGCCAGTGACCGCAGGTGACCCCTTGCGTCTCCATCTGGGGTACGCCCTGTCATCCTTTTCCGAACATTTGCGCCAGAACGCGCCGGATCTGTTGCCCAGCAACAGATTCGATACGCTGGGCCAGCCCACCGCCGCCGGGAATCCCGGCGGCGGTGCCGCGGGAGATATCGCACCGCACGGTACGGCCGTGGTCGCGGTGTCCTAACGCGGCGGTGTGGTGATCGCCGGTGACCGGCG
>NZ_JARWOV010000291.1 GCF_029868855.1 Nocardia carnea
CCCCCCCCCCCCCCCCCCCCCCCCCCCCCCCCCCCCCCCCCCCCCCCCCCCCCCCCCCCCCCCCCCCCCCCCCCCCCCCCCCCCCCCCCCCCCCCCCCCCCCCCCCGAGACCGGGAAAGGGCGCCGGGTCAGTAGCGGTAGTGCTCCGGCTTGTACGGGCCTTCGACATCGACATTGATGTATTCGGCCTGGTCCTTGGTGAGCTTGGTCAGTGTGCCGCCGAGGGCTTCCACGTGGATGCGGGCGACCTTCTCGTCGAGCACCTTCGGCAGGCGGTAGACCTCGTTGTCGTACTCCTCCGGCTTGGTCCACAGTTCGATCTGCGCGATCACCTGATTGGAGAAGCTGTTGCTCATCACGAACGACGGGTGACCGGTGGCGTTGCCCAGATTGAGCAGCCGCCCCTCGGACAGCACGATGATGGACTTACCGGAATCACCGAACGTCCACAGGTCGACCTGAGGTTTGATATTCAACTTCGTCGCGCCGGAACGCTCCAGGCCCGCCATATCGATTTCGTTGTCGAAATGGCCGATATTTCCGAGAATGGCCTGGTCCTTCATCGCCCGCATATGGTCGAGGGTGATGATGTCCTTGTTGCCGGTCGAGGTGATGACAATATCGGCGTGCCCGATGGCCTGTTCCACGGTCACCACGTCGTAGCCGTCCATCAGCGCCTGCAGGGCGTTGATGGGGTCGATCTCGGTGACCTGGACCCGGGCCCCCTGGCCGGCCAGCGATTCCGCGCAACCCTTGCCGACGTCACCGTAGCCGCAGATCAGCACCTTCTTACCGCCGATGAGGACATCGGTGCCGCGGTTGATCCCGTCGATCAGCGAATGCCGGGTGCCGTATTTGTTGTCGAACTTGGATTTGGTGACCGAGTCGTTGACATTGATCGCCGGGAAGGACAGCTCACCGGCCGCGGCGAACTGGTACAGCCGCAGGACACCGGTGGTGGTCTCCTCGGTGACACCCTTGACGCTCTCGGCGATGGCGGTCCATTTGCCTTTATCGGTTTCGAACCGCTCGCGCAGCAGGTTGATGAACACCTTGTACTCCGCGGAGTGCTCCTCGTCGGCAGGCGGCACCACACCCGCCTTCTCGAACTGCGCCCCGCGCAGCACCAGCATGGTGGCGTCGCCACCGTCGTCGAGGATCATATTGGCGGGCTCGCCCGGCCAGGTGAGCATCTGTTCGGCCGCCCACCAGTACTCCTCCAGGGTTTCGCCCTTCCAGGCGAATACCGGGGTGCCCTGCGGCTCCTCGACGGTGCCGTGCGGGCCGACCACGACGGCGGCCGCCGCGTGGTCCTGGGTGGAGAAGATATTGCAGGAGGCCCACCGCACCTGAGCGCCCAGTGCGGTGAGGGTTTCGATCAGCACGGCGGTCTGCACGGTCATATGCAGCGAGCCGGAGATCCGGGCACCTTTCAGCGGCGCGACGTCGGCGTATTCGTGGCGCAGGGCCATCAGCCCCGGCATCTCGTGTTCGGCCAGCCGGATCTCCTTGCGGCCGAAATCGGCCAGCGACAGATCCGCGACCTTGTATTCGACGCCGTTGCGGCTATCGGTGCTCAACGATGTGCGAGGCAATTCGGAGGTCGTCATCAGCGTGGATCAGCCTTCTCTCGGTTACGGCGTGAGCGAGTCGGGCCCGGAGGCGGCAGCGGAGCGTCACCACGCAGGGCCCTCGCTCAGGCCCGATAAACACGGTCTCGATCGCAAGGCTAGCCGGTTCGGCGTGGATGCGGCCCGGCTGTATCGGTTGGTGCCGGTACCGGGCGCGCGGCGCGCGGCGCACCTGCGGGACTCAGCCCGCGACCATGCCGGGGCCGGGCGATACGGCGGCCGCGGCCTGTCGTTTGCGGGGTGCGAGGTTGATCCGGGTGAGGTCGCCGTCGTAGTGCGCGAGCACCCGCTTGTCCATGACCCGGCGCCACAGCGGCGGGATCATCGCGAGGACCACCATCGCCGCGTACCCGGCGGGTAGTTGCGGAGCCTCGTCGGAACTGCGCAGCGTCTGGTAGCGCCGGCCGGGATTGGCGTGGTGGTCGCTGTGCCGCTGGAGATGGAACAGGAAGATATTGGTGACGAGGCGATCGCTGTTCCAGCTGTCGCGCGCCGTGCAGCGCCGGTACCGCCCGTTGGGTCGGCGCTCCCGGAGCAACCCGTAGTGCTCGATGTAGTTGACCGTTTCCAGCAGCCCGGCGCCCAGCACCGCCTGCAGCAGGAGGTAGGGCAGGATCTGCCAGCCGAAAACGAGCATCAGCGCCCCGAAGAGCACCACTGTCATCGCCCACGCCTGCAGGATGTGGTTGCGCGGGCTCCACCAGCCGGCTCCCGTCCGGCGCAATCGGTCGCGCTCCAGCCGAAGCGCGGAGCGGAATCCGCCGGCCACACTGCGCGGCAGGAATTCCCACAGACTCTCGCCGAACCGAGCGCTGGCGGGATCCTCCGGTGTCGCGACCCGGGCGTGGTGGCCGCGGTTGTGTTCTACGAAGAAATGGCCGTATCCGGATTGCGCCAGGGCGATCTTGGCCAGCCACCGTTCCAGGCGCTCGACCCGGTGCCCGAGTTCGTGGGCGGCGTTGATGCCGATCCCGGACACCAGGCCGAGGGTGACTGCGAGACCGATCTTGTCGACGATATCGAGTTCACTGCCGGCCCACAGGTATCCGGCCAGGGCGAGACCGATCAGCTGGATCGGCAGGAAGAGATACGTGCACCAGCGGTAGTAGCGGTCGTTGGAGAGGGTTTCGTAGTCCTCGTCGCGGGGGTTGGAACCGTCGTCGCCGACCAGCAGATCGAGCAACGGGATGAGCACCAGGACCATGATCGGCCCGGTCCACCAGAACACCTCGAGGCCGGTGTGCAGCACCAGCTGGGAGGGCAGCAGCGCGGTAGCCGGAGCGATCAGACCGAGGATCCACAGATGGCGTTTGGGATCGGCCGACCCGGCCGACTTGCCAACCAATTGCACGTTTGCCCCGCTATTGAATACCGAACTTCCAGCGGCCTACATATTCGCAGACTCGGTGTCTCCATTGCGTCGTTGTTCGACCCAAACGTGGTGACCGTTACACGCCGGAACCGTACCCTGACGCCGCATCCGGCCGACGAGCAGTCACCGACACAGCCGAAATCCCGGGAAACCGCAGGTGGTGACCCTCGACGTCCGGTAACGGTCGGGCCGGATCACCCCGCGGGGGTCTCCGATACCGCCCGCCCGGCGAGTACCGCGGCCACATAGGGGCCGAAGACCTGGCCGAGTTCGGCCGGTACGTCGTGTTCCGGCCCGGGTGGCGTGGGGATATAGCTGATCGCCAGCCGGACCAGGGCGTGGGCGAAGGTTTCGGCCTGGCCGCGGGTGAAGGCCACCCAGCTGCGCTGCATGACGCCGACGAGCCGTTCGGTGGCGTGCTCGATCAGCGGGCCGGCGTCGAGGGTGATGAGTCGCAGTAGGTCGAGTTTGACCTCGCCGAGCACCAGCGATTGCACCAGCGGGTCCTGGGCGGCGTCGTGGAAATAGCTCGCGAGACCGTCACGGATGGAAGCGTCGGCGTCACCGATATTGGCGGCGAGTGCCGTCTCGACATGGTCGACGAGATCGTCGGCCAAGCGGATGGCATAGGCCTCGGCCAGACCCTGACGCGAACCGAATTCGTTGTAGAGGGTCTGCCGGCTGACCCCGGCGCCGGCCGCCACATCGGTGAGTGTGATCTTGGACCAGTCCCGCTGTCCGAGAAGGTCACGCATCGCGTCCAGGATGGCTGTGCGCAGCAACTCACGCGCAGACCCCTGGACGAAATTCCGGGATCCGGTGCTCGGCATGGCAGCGACACTGACACGAACTACCTGCTCGAGTCAAAGTTTCAAGTTCGTTCGATTTCCACCATGGCGAAATCCGTCTTGGCCGCGCCGCAATCGGGACAGCTCCATTCGTCGGGAATCTCCGACCAGCGCGTACCGGGCGCAATACCGTCATCCGGCCAGCCGAGGGCCTCGTCGTATTCGAAACCGCATTGGACGCAGCGATACAGCTTGTAGTCGGTCATGATGCGATCGGTCCTTCCACCGGCCGCGGCCGCCCGGATGGTCCGGGGGCGGACACGGCTCGAAATCGATCTTCTCCCGGACCGCACAGTCCGGACAGCACCAGCTGTCGGGTACCGCCGACCACGGCGTACCCGGCGGAAACCCCTCCCGTGGCGCACCGACCCGCTCGTCGTAGACGTAGCCGCATACCGGGCAGCGATAGGCGTTCATCCCACTGCCCCCTTCGGGGCCGCGCGGCGCCCGGCGGGCAGCCGCCCGCGGACTTCCGGCCGGTGGTTGACGCGGGTGATGTCACCGCCGTAGAGGGCGAGGACACGTTGGTCCATCACTCGCCGCCACAGCGGCGGAAAATACGCCAGCACGATCATGCCCGCGTACCCGGCGGGCAGTTCCGGGGCCTGCTCCCATTTGCGCAGGGCCTGGTAGCGGCGGGTCGGAAAGGTGTGGTGATCGCTGTGCCGCTGGAGGTGGTAGAGGAAGATATTCGTCACCAGATGGTCGCTGTTCCAGCTGTGCACCGGCGCGGGACGTTCGTATCGGCCCGAGGGGGTGCGCTGCCGGGCCAGCCCGTAGTGCTCCAGATAGTTCACCGCCTCCAGCAGACCCACGCCCATCAGTGCCTGCAGGAGCAGAAAGGGCAGCAGTCCGGGACCGAATGCGGCGGTGAGCGCGGCGAACAACATCACGGTCAGCGACCAGGCGGTGAGCACGTCGTTGTGCCGGCCCCACAGACGCGCCCCCGTTCGCCGCAACCGAGTGCGCTCCAGACCCCAGGCCGAGCGCACACTGCCGAGCACCGAGCGCGGGAGAAAGGCCCAGAAACTCTCGCCGAACCGGGCGCTGGCCGGATCTTCGGGGGTGGCGACGCGGACATGGTGGCCGCGGTTGTGTTCTATGTAGAAGTGACCGTAGGCGGTCTGCGCCAGGGCGATCCTGGACAACCGCCGTTCCATCCCGACCTTCTTGTGCCCCAGTTCGTGCGCGGTATTGATCCCGATCCCGCCGACCACGCCGACGGTGAGCGCCAATCCGATCTTGTCGACCGGCATCAACCCGTCCGCGAGCCCGGGAACCGCCAGCCGGTCGGCGGTGACCAGGAAACAGAACATCACCAGCGTCGCGTACTGGAACGGCAGGTAGAGGTAGGTCAGGTAGCGGTAGTACTTGTCGTTCTCCAGCGCCGTCAGCACCTCGTCGGGCGGGCTGGACCCGTCCTGGCCGCACACCCGGTCCGCGAGCGGTATCACCAGGTACAGCAGCAGCGGGCCGAGCCAGAACAGGACATGGACCGGAGCCTGCCAGCCCAACGAGCCGAATATCCACGTCAGTGGGAGCCCGATGGTGAACAGTCCGGTGGGCGCGAACAGCCCCCAGAGCCACAGATAACGCTTGCGGTCACGCCAGGTTCGCGACGTGTTCGGGGTTCTGGATTCAGTGGTCACCGCCGCCTCGCTTCCTCCCGCCAACTGCTGTGACGCACGTAATATGCGCTACCGACGGTAGGCGCGCGGATGCCCCTGAGTGGATAGGGTTTACGGTTTCGGTAACCAGGCGATTTACGTTGACGCAGTTGTTATTCGGCGCGACCCGCCCCGGCGGAAGTGGGAACGACCGCCTGTTCGCCGCCGGTATCCACTCGCGTGGCCGTAACCAGGCCCGCCCACGGGGCTCGACACCCGGTCGGCGGGCGGCGGTCCGAGAACACACCGTGACAATCCCGGCGTGCCGCACGTGTTCGTGGCCCCGCACTCCTGCGGGGTTTCCGGATGGCAGCCGGCAGAGTGGTCGCGGGAGTGCGTGCTGCGGGTCTCGACCACGGCGCCCGCCGCGCAGGGAAACGCCGTCACGGCGTAACCGCCGACGAGCCGTGGGTCACCCCTGCACGGGGTAAGCCGTGGCCGAAGATTCCGCTTCTCCTGCCAAGAGAACAGTCGCCCGGTGCGTTTACCGGTCCGGCACGCCCACGTTCTCGGAGAAGAGCCCTGCGGGTCACGACGCGACCGACCGGATGGCTGCAATCAGGGCAAGAGCACGACGTCGGCATCCGGCGGCAGGGCATCCACCGGCCACCACCGCAGATCGGTGGATTCGGCACTGCGCACCGGCACCGCTCCCGGCGGGGCGGTGACCCGGAACAGCAGATCCAGATGCCGTGTCGGCACACCGAGGGAGCAGGTGATCGGATGCGCTTGGGCAGCATAGAGTTCCGGCTCGAGATACAACCCTTCGATACCGGATTCCTCGGTGGCCTCGCGGAGTGCGGCCGCCGCTACCGTCTCGTCGCCTTCCTCGCAGTGACCGCCGAGCTGGATCCAGCGCCCGACCCGCGGGTGCAGAGTCAGCAGGACCTCCCGGCCGTCGTGCGAGAAAACCACCGCCGACGCGGTGATATGCCCGGGCGCGTGTTCGCGCAGGCATCCGCGGGGCGCCGACCCGAGAAACGCCAGCATCGCCTCGCGCAGCGAGGCCTCGGGACCGCTGCCCGGTTTCCACCCGGTCAGTAGCTCGGTGGCCGAGGCGTGCAGTGATTCGGCGCTCACCGTTCCACCAGTCCCGCCGCCGGGTCCCGCGGGGGCCGAGGCGTCAACTCCTCGGTGGGATGACCGACGGCTATGGCGCCCAAGGGATTCCAGTCGTCGTCCAGGTCCAGAACCGCACGGGTGACCTCCGGTGCGAAGATGGTCGAACCGATCCAGCAGCTACCCAGCCCCTCGGCGGCCAGCGCAACCAGCAATCCCTGCACCGCGGCGCCCACCGCGACGGTGAACATGGTCTGTTCGGCGGTGCGGCGGCGCTCGTCCGGATAGTCGTGGGCGCCGTCGGGCACGCAGAACGGGATGATCACCTCCGGGGCGTCGAAAAGTATGCGCCCGCGGTTCACCCGGCGCTCCACTCGCTCGGCGTCCAGGCCATCGGCCAGGAGATCGGCCCGCCACTTCTCTGCCATGGCAGTGAGCAGCCGCTCGCGCCGGGCCCGGTCGCGCAACCAGACGAACCGCACCGGACGGGTGTGATGCGGCGCGGGGGCCGTCAACGCGACCGCGGTCGCCGCCCTGATCCGTTCCGGATCCACCGGGTCGGCGGTGAAACTGCGCACCGAACGCCGCAGCAGCACCGCTTCTTCCCGGCCGCGCTGCAGGGCTTCGGCCGTACCGAGCCAGAACAGATCGTCGGTCCCCGCACGAATGAGGTCGGTCGCGGTGGAACCGTCGTCGGTGAGTGTCAGACCGCGCACCACCGCCACCGGGACCGCACCCAGTTTGCCTTTCACCAGATCGGCGGCAGCGGCGAGTTCATCGGCAATCGCGACCTGGGTGACCTGCAGTTCGTTTCCCTGCCCGTCGACCGTGCCCGAATAGTCGTGCAAGACCCGCAATCCCGCCGAGCCGATCGCGACATCGGTCTGACCGTTGCGCCAGGCGCGACCCATCGTGTCGGTGACCACCACCGCCACGTTCACACCGAGCCGGGTGGCCAATGCCGAACGCAGTCCTTTCGCACTGCCGTCGGGGTCGGCGGGAAGCAGAACGAGCTCGCCGCGTTCGACATTGGACCCGTCCACTCCAGCGGCGGCCTGCACGATCCCGAGCCGGTTCTCGGTGATCGAGGTACGGCCGCGGCGGGCCACGATCCGCACCGATTCCTGCTCCACCAGCCGCCGCCGTGCCGCATCGCGCTCCTCCGGATCGGTTGGCGCGGCGACGATCCGCCCTTCCGCCTTGGCGACGATCTTGCTGGTGACCACCAGAATATCGCCGTCGGCCAGCCACGGAGCGCAGGTGGCGATATGTTCGGCGAGATCGTCACCGGGGCGGAATTCCGGTAATCCGGTGATCGGGAGAATTCGTAATTCCGCAGCCGCATGATCGGCAATTACCCCGGCGAACGACTCCGCATCCGTCACGGTTTCACTCCTGCCAGATCGAGGGCCGCACGTACCATTTCGGCGGTGGCCGGCGGGTCGGTCATCAACAGCGGGACACTACGCACCTGCACCCCGGGGACGTCGGCGGTATCGGTGGTGTGGATCAGCCAGCCATCGAGAATGCCGGTGGCCGAACGAGATCCGTAGTGCCGGCCGACCGCCTCCGCGGAGGTCTCCACACCGATCACCGACAGGCATTCGTCGGCCATACCGCGCAGCGGCTTCCCATCGATCACCGGCGATACGCCGATCACCGGAGCCGCGGTGGTCCGCAAGGCGCCCCGAATTCCGGGCACCGAGAGGATGGAACCCACGCTCACAACAGGGTTCGAGGGAGCCAGTAATACGATATCTGCATCGGCTATGAGTTCGATCACATTCGGTGCCGGCTTGGCTTCATCGGCCCCGATTGTGGCGAATCCGTGAGTTGGAACGTCGGCGCGGTACCGAACCCACCACTCCTGAAAATGGATCGCGCGGCGTTCGCTGGGGCTCTCCGGGTCGCTGATAACAACATGCGTTTCGCAGCGATCGTCGGTTGCCGGGATCAGTTCGACGCCCGGTTGCCACCGATTGCACAGCGCCTCGGTAACCGCCGAGAGTGGATAGCCCGCGCGTAACATTTCGGTGCGAACCAGATGTGTGGCGATATCCCGATCCCCCAGCCCGAACCAGTCCGGCTGGGCATGGTATTTCGCCAACTCTTCCTTCGCGTGCCAGGTTTCCCCCAGCCGGCCCCAGCCGCGCTCGGGGTCTATTCCGCCGCCGAGGGTATACATGCAGGTATCGAGGTCGGGGCAGATTCTCAACCCGTGCATCCAGACGTCATCGCCCACATTGACGATGGCCGAAACCTTCGCTTCGGGCAGCAGCTCCCGTACGCCCAACAGGAACCGCGCGCCACCGACTCCGCCGACCAGGACGACGATACGGGGACCATTGGCGGGCCCGATGTCCGCTTGTTGTGAAGTCACATCTGTACACCCTATGCGGCGCGGGAAATAGTGCGTCTTCCGCTATATTTGCCGCTCATTTGCTATTCGGGTCACAAGATCGACTCGGAATGCCGCGCGGGATAGTAACGGAATAGTGACGGTGGCTTGACCATCACACCCGGCGGCGTGTCTAATCACAGACATGTCATTCCGGACGGTGCTGGAAGTTCAAGGCACGAACGGAAACTCGAACAGATGTTCGAATTGGAATGACGGGCTCGGGGAAGTCCGCGAGACAACATCGCGGAGTTAGGCCGTCGATATGCGTGTGGATCGACGGAAAGAAATCATTCTGCGCTAACACACAGTGAGGAGGCGGAGCGATGGCCGAAGAACTGGCCCCGGCCGGCATTCCGGTGGGTGTATCGCGAACCGATTCCACAGCAGGCGCAGCACGAGGCGTCGCTGCTGACAACGGCTGGACCGATCGCGATCGGAGTGAGCGAGAATCGACGCCCCGGCTCAGCCTTATCGTGACCGGTTTCGACGAGATGTTCGACTCCATCGAGGAACAGTGGCAGGAACGCGCATTGTGCGCGGAAACCGATCCGGAGGCGTTCTTCCCGGAGAAGGGCGGATCCACACGCGAAGCCAAACGCATCTGCATGGGATGCGAGGTTCGCGACGAATGTCTGGAATACGCACTCGCACACGATGAACGATTCGGAATCTGGGGCGGCCTGTCGGAGCGGGAGCGCCGGCGCCTCAAGCGCGGTATCGGCTGACGACACCGCTCGCGTCGGTGCGCCCCGGAGCAGGTAGCCGGGGCGGGCCGTCGCGGTCGGCGATCGGTGTGACTAACGTTCGAGTCATGGCACGATCCCGCAATCGCAGACCCCCGACCGCCCGGTCGGTCAGCCGCCGCGGGCGCGGCGTGCGCGGACCCATGCTTCCCCCCACCGTCCCGGCCTGGCGCACCCGCGGCCAGAAATTCGATCGGCTCGTACTCGAGGCGTTCGCGCCGCTGGATACCCGTTGGCACGATCGCCTCACCAAGCTGGATATCGCCGTCGACGATGTCCCGAAAATTCGTCCACTGCACCCTGATTCGGTCACCTGGCCGGACGAGGTGGTCGCCGACGGCCCGGTCCCGCTGTCACGGCTCATCCCCGCCGGGGTGGACCGGCACGGCACTCCCATCCGCGCGCGCGTCGTACTGTTCCGCAAACCTCTCGAACTACGCGCGGGCGACCCGGACGATCTGGTCGACCTGCTGCGTGAAGTACTGGTCCAGCAGATCGCGACCTACCTCGGCGTCGACCCGGACATAATCGACCCGGAACCGGAATAAGGACACAAATCACACCCCGACGCGCCGTGCACAACCGGATCCGTGAGCGTGTCTGCCCCACCTGGCCCCGTGTCGCGGGTTACTCTCATCGACGTGATCTCCATGCGTCGTTGCTGCCGACCCGGCTGCAAGAATCCGGCCGTCGCGACGCTCACCTATGTTTACTCGGACTCCACCGCGGTGGTGGGTCCGCTGGCGACGGTAGCCGAACCCCATTCCTGGGACCTCTGCGGAACACATGCCTCCCGGATCACCGCCCCCAAGGGCTGGGATATGGTCCGGCACGAAGGCGGTTTCACCACAAGTCCCGACGACGACGACCTCACGGCGCTGGCCGAGGCCGTCCGCGAAGCGGGCCTACGCCGCCGCCCGCCCGAACCGGAGCAGCGCGGTTACCGCGAGCACACGCCTCCCCCGCGTCCCACCCGTACGGGGCGCCGCGGACATCTCCGGGTCCTTCCCGATCCACCGAGCTGATATCCGG
The DNA here is from genome assembly GCF_029868855.1 of Nocardia carnea. Taxonomy (GTDB): domain Bacteria; phylum Actinomycetota; class Actinomycetes; order Mycobacteriales; family Mycobacteriaceae; genus Nocardia; species Nocardia carnea_A. The sequence continues at coordinate 10,754 of NZ_JARWOV010000291.1, forward strand.
CGCACCGGATTCCCACCGTGCCCGAACCGGACGGGTCCGACTGCGCCCATTCGACCGACGGATCTGCTCTGCCACACCGAACGCCTTGCTGCTTCGGACCTACACCCTCCGGTGCCACCCTGCGGGGCGCCGAGTCCAGCGGGTACCCGGCACAGCGAACTACCGGGTCGGCCCGCCGGGCGAGTCTCACCTCGGTCGCCCGCCCCAGGTTCTCGACCCGATCAGTGGCCGCGCCGCTGATCGGCGAGGTTCCGACAGGTTTCGGCCCTTTCCTTTGTTCAGCTCGCGAGAGGATTCAGCGCAGTTGCGAGTACCGCGGGCCGAACGCGGAAACCGATGCGGCCGAAAACCTCGGGGAGCCGGAGGCGAAGCCATGTATACAGCGCCGATAATGCACCTACTAGGGTGGTCCCCATGACAGTCGCCCGCCCTGCCGAGTCCGTGAACGCGGTGATCAAGGCCTACGACATCCGCGGCGTCGTCGGGGAACAACTCGATGCCGATTTCGTCCGGGACACCGGCTCCGCGTTCGCTCGGCTCATGCGGGCCGAAAACGCGCGGCGCATCGTGATCGGTCACGATATGCGCGCCTCGTCGCCGGAGCTGGTGGATGCATTCGCCGCGGGCGTCCTGGCCCAGGGGCTGGATGTGGTGCGGATCGGCCTGGCGTCCACCGACCAGCTGTACTTCGCCTCGGGCAAACTCGACTGCCCGGGCGCCATGTTCACCGCCAGCCACAACCCGGCCCGCTACAACGGCATCAAATTGTGCCGGGCACGGGCGTTGCCGGTCGGCCAGGACACCGGTCTCGCCACCATCGCCGAGGAACTCGTCAAAGGTGTGCCGGGTTACGACGGCGCACCGGGTAGCACCACGGAAACCGACCTGCTCGGGGATTACGCGGTGTTCCTGCGCGACCTCGTGGAGCTGGACGGCATCCGGCCGCTGACCGTCGCGGTGGACGCGGGTAACGGGATGGGCGGACATACCGTTCCCGCCGTACTCGGCGCCCTTCCTCAGGTGACGATCGTGCCGCTGTACTTCGAACTGGACGGGTCGTTCCCCAACCACGAGGCCAACCCGCTGGACCCGGCGAACCTGGTGGACCTGCAGAAACTGGTCCGGGAATCAGGGGCCGACATCGGGCTGGCGTTCGACGGTGACGCCGACCGCTGTTTCGTCGTCGACGAGCAGGGTGATCCGGTCTCGCCCTCGGCGATCACCGCGCTGGTCGCCGAGCGGGAACTCGCCAAGGAGCCCGGTGCCACGATCATCCACAATCTGATCACCTCGCGGTCGGTACCGGATCTGGTGACCGAACTGGGCGGCACTCCGGTGCGGTCGCGGGTGGGTCATTCGTTCATCAAACAACTCATGGCGAATACCGGGGCGGTTTTCGGCGGGGAGCATTCCGCGCACTACTACTTCCGCGATTTCTGGGGAGCGGATTCCGGCATGCTGGCCGCATTGCACGTGCTGGCCGCGCTCGGTGAGGACAAACGGCCCGTTTCGGAACTGATGGCGTCGTACACGGGGTATGCCGCCTCGGGCGAGATCAATTCGACCGTCGACGACGCGGCCGAACGCACCGGCGCGGTGCTCGACGCCTTCGCCGGGCGGGCGGTGGCGGTCGACCGCCTCGACGGGGTGACGGTGCAACTTCCCGAGGACGCCTGGTTCAACCTGCGCGCCTCCAATACCGAACCGCTACTGCGGCTCAACGTCGAAGCGCGCTGTCCGGAGGAAGTAGACGCACTCGTGACCGAGATTCTGCGCATCGTCCGCGCCTGACTGGAATAGTGGAAATACACACCGTGGATTCGCCCGTTCCAGGCCCGGTGTCCACGACCCGGGCGGTGGCGGCGGCCGAGACCGAAAACAGCGCGATGAGGGGAGGTGCCACGCCCGATGATCGCTGATACGCCGGTACTCGATCTGGACGATGCCGCAATGCTCGAGGCCGCCGATACCGGCGGCGCCCTCCGTTCCGCCGCATCCGGTGGCGCCCAGGTACGGGCCACCGCAGCGGCCGTGGCCGAGAACGCGCTCGCGGGCCTGGCCGGCCTGCAGCCACGCAGCCTGCTGCTGGTTTCCGGCGCCGGCCGGGCGGGCCGGGCGGCGGCACTGCTGGTGGCCGCGCTCGGCGACCGGGCCGGTTTGCCGCTGGTTCCGGTGAGCACCGTGCCCTCCTGGGCCGGTCCGCTGGATGTAGTGCTCGTCAGCGGTGACGATGCCGGGGACCCCCGGCTGATCGATGCGGTGGACCGGGCGGTGCGCCGCGGCGCCGAGGTGGTCGTGGCGGCACCGAACGAAGGCCCGCTGCGGGCCGCGGCGGCCGGACGTGCCACCGTGCTGGAACCGCGGGTGCCGGTGCTCGACGCCAACCGGCTGCTGCGCTACCTCGCCACCGGGATCGCGGTTCTGCGGACGATCGTCCCCGCCCGGTCGGCAGGCGAACTGCCCGATCTCGCCGATCTCGCCGATGTACTCGATACCGAAGCGCTGCGCGACGGGCCCCAGCACGAGGTGTTCCACAACCCCGCCAAGAACCTGGCCGCCCGCACGCAGCAACGCGGGCTGATCCTGGCCGGCGACAGCCCCGCGACCACCGAACTCGCGGTGCACGCCGCGGAGGTACTGCTGCAGTCCGCGGGCCGGACCGCGACCGCCGTGGACCTGTCGGTCGCCGTGGCCGCGCTGCCCCAACTGGTGGATGCGGCCACCGCCGCCGCACCCGACTACGACCCGCTGTTCCACGATGAGCAGCTCGACGGCCCGCCGCCGGTCGAGAAGAAGCGGGTCTTCCTGTGCAGCACCGATACCGATACCCCGGCCGCACGGCGCAAACTCGCGCTCTTCGGGGGCGCCGGCGGCGGAACCGTCGACGCCGACCTGGTCACGGCCGATATCGAGACGGTCCCGGCGGACCCCTCCCGTGCCGAATCGGGCGAACCGGCCCCGGAACCGCCCGCCCACGCCGGCGGGGAGCTGGAACGCCTTGCGGTACTGGCGCTGCGCTGGGAGATGACGGCTGCCTACCTGCGGCTCATCGGCGGCCGGGCGGTCGCGACCGGCGATCCGGACCGGTACGACGGGGGACACTACTAGTGCACGAACTCGTAGGTGCGCTGCGCTCGTACGCCTGGGGTTCACGCACCGCGCTCGCCGAACTCTGCGGCCGCCCTGTCCCTTCCGCGCATCCGGAAGCCGAGCTGTGGTTCGGCGCCCATCCCGCCGACCCCGCCTATATCCGTACCGAACGAGGTAAACGCTCGCTGCTCGAGGTGGTCTCGGCCGAACCCGGCCGCGAACTCGGCGCCGCCGCGACCCGTTTCGACGGCCGGCTGCCGTTTCTGCTGAAAATCCTGGCCGCCGAGGAACCGCTGTCGCTGCAGGCACATCCGAGCGCGCAGCAGGCGGCAGCCGGTTTCGCCCGGGAGAACCGCACCGGGGTGCCGCTGGATTCGCCCATGCGCAACTATCGCGACGACAGCCACAAGCCCGAACTCGTCGTCGCATTGGAACGTTTCGAGGCACTGGCCGGTTTCCGGGATCCACTGCGCACGGTGCAACTGTTCCGCGCGCTGGACGTTCCCGAGCTCGGGCAATATGCCGATCTACTCGCCGCACAACCCGATTCCGACGGCCTGCGCACCCTGTTCACCAGCTGGATCACCCTGCCGAACACGGTGCTGGACACACTCCTGCCGGCCGTCCTGGACGGTTGCGTGCGCTATCTGTCCAGCCCGGAACGCGAATTCGCGCCGGTCGCCCAGACCACCCTCGAACTCGCCGAAAGCTATCCGGGTGACGCCGGCGTGCTGGCCTCGCTGCTGCTGAACCGGATCACCCTGCAACCCGGGCAGGGCTTGTTCCTCGCCGCCGGCAACCTGCACGCCTACCTGCGCGGCGTCGCGGTCGAGATCATGGCGAACTCGGACAATGTCCTACGCGGTGGGCTCACCCCGAAACACGTCGATGTACCGGAACTGCTGAAAGTCCTGGATTTCGAACCCATCGACCTGCCGCTGGTCCTGCCCGAACCGGCCGGTGACGGTTCGGTGCGCTACCGCACGCCCGCCCCCGAATTCGCATTGCGCCGTTTCGATATCACCGAAGGGTCGGCGCTGGTTCCGCTCACCCATGCCGGTCCCGGCATCGTCCTGTGTACCGCCGGTTCGGCCCACCTGCTCGACGGTGTTTCGGAGGTCCGGCTCGACCGCGGGACCGCCGCGTGGATCTCGGCCACCGACACCGATATCCGCGCCCGCGCGGCCGACGGCCCGGTCACCCTTTTCTGCGCCTGCGTGGGATGAGCCGGGGATCCACCGCGGCCCAGCGGTATACGCTTCGGCCGAATATCGGTCGGCAACGCCGCGCGCGTCGTGCCCACGCCGGCCGGTCGAGACTTACGGAAATGTTCACCGCCCCGGTGCCGAGTTCAGCGGGGCCCTTATAGGGTTGACGCCTGAGGGCCTCAACCCAGCGGCGCCGCAGGCGCCGCCGATCAACACAGAGGGTGGCAGATGTCGGCTGGTGGAAGTAAGAAGGCGATTGTTGCCGCGTTGACGGCAAATGCCGGGATCGCGGTGGCGAAGTTCGTGGGTGCGGGGATCACCGGGTCCGCGTCGATGCTGGCCGAGGGTGTGCACTCCGTCGCCGATACCGCCAATCAGGGGTTGCTGCTGTTCGGGCAGAACCGGGCGCAACAGGAGGCCGACGAGCTGCACCCGTTCGGGTACGGGCGCAGCCGATACTTCTATTCCTTCGTAGTGGCCCTGGTGTTGTTCACCTTGGGTTCGGTGTACGCCCTGTACGAGGGTATTCACAAGATCCAGCATCCCGAGGAACTCAGCTCGCCCATCGTGGCCGTCGTGATCCTCGTGATCGCCATCGGGCTGGAGGTCTACAGTTTCACGACCGCGGTCCGCGAGTCCAAGCCGCTCAAAGGCCGGGCGAGCTGGTGGCAGTTCATCCGTAACTCGCGCAGCCCGGAACTGCCGGTGGTGCTGCTGGAGGATACCGGCGCGCTGGTCGGCCTGGTGCTGGCGCTGGGCGGTGTCGGGCTGACCATGCTGACGGGCGATCCGGTCTGGGACGGTGTCGGGACCCTGGCCATCGGCGCACTGCTCGGAATCATCGCGATCATCCTGATCATCGAGATGCACAGCCTGCTGATCGGTGAAGGTGCGACGGCGGAGGAGGATCGCGCCATCCGCGACAGCATCGCCGACGGTACGACGATAGACCGGCTCATCCATATGAAGACCCAGTACATCGGCCCGGAAGAGTTGCTGGTGGCGGCCAAGGTCGCGGTGGTGCCCGGTCTGGATATCGATCGGATCGCGGCGGGTATCGACGAGGCCGAGGCCCGGATCCGGACCGCGGTTCCGACGGCGCGGGTCATCTACCTGGAACCCGATCTGTACCGGGAGCCCGCCGGTACGGCCTAACCGCCCGGCATGGTTTCGGTATTCGCGCCTGCCAGCTCGAGCGGGTCGGTGCGAATATCGAAAACCGTGCGCAGCGCATGCGCGGCGGCGTGCGTACCGGCCATTCCGTGCACCCCGCCGCCCGGCGGGGTGGCCGAGGAGCACAGGTAGACGCCGGGCAGACCGGTGGTGTGCGGATTCCAGCGGGGGACGGGGCGGAACACGGTCTGCATGAGAGTCATCGCGCCGGCGCCTATATCTCCGCCCACGTAGTTCGCGTTGTATGCGGGTAGTTCGGCGGCCGTGTAGACATGTTTCGCCAGAATCAGGTCCCGGAACCCGGGGGCGAATCGCTCGATCTGGCCGATGATCTGCTCACTGATATCGCGATCCGATCCGTTCGGGACGTGGGCGTAGGCATACAGGGTGTGCTTTCCCGCCGGGGCACGACCGGGGTCGACGACACCGGGCTGGATGACCAGCGTGTACGGCCGGTCGGTATGTATCCCCGCGGCGACCGCGTGCTCGGCGGCCATGACCTCGGCCCGGCTGCCCACCAGGTGCAGGGTGCCCGCTTCGGCGCAGTCAGGCGCCTGCCACGGCACCGGACCGGACAGGGCGAAATCGACCTTGCAGGAGCCCGGGCCGTAGCGCACGTTGCCCAGCAGACGGCGGTATCCGGCGGGCAGCCGGTCACCGCCGATACGTACGAGTTCGGCCGGGGAGGTATCACACAGCACCGCCCGGACCGAACCGAATTCCGCCAGCGAATCCACCCGATGACCGGTGATCACCCGGCCACCCCGGCGGCGTAGTTCCGCGGCGAGCGCGTCCACGATCGCCTGACTACCGCCGCGCGGGACAGGCCAGCCACCGACATGCGCCAGGGTCGCCAACAGCAGCCCGGCGCCGACGGCCGGCAATGCCCGCGGCGGCCGGACCGCATGCGCGGCGACCCCGGTGAACAGGGCCGGAGCGATCTCTCCGGTGAATCGGGTGTTCCAGAACGGCGACCCCTGTTCGAACATGCGCAGACCGAACCGGACCGCCGCCGGGGACAGCGGTACCCGCCGCATATTCGACATCGCGGTATCCACCACGGCCGGCCAGTCGTCGACCAGCGGCCCGAACAGGCTCCGCCAGGCTTTACCGTCGCGCCCGAGCTCGGCCACGGTGCGATCCAGATCCCGCCACGCCACCCCCGCGACCCCGGAATCGAGTGGATGCGCGTACGAAGCGGCGGGGGTGAGCAGTTCCACCCCGTGCGCGGCCAGGTCGAAGGCCCGGAAGAACGGTGACGCATACGCCATGGGATGCGCACCGGCGCAGATATCGTGCCGGAACCCGGGCAAGGTGACCTCGGCGGTCCGGCAACCGCCCCCGACGGTCTCCCCTGCCTCGTGCACCTCGACGTCGAGCCCGGCGCCGGCCAGGATCACCGCCGCCGCAAGCCCGTTGGGTCCGGACCCCACCACGACGACATCAGCCATGACCCGAGTCTATGTTTATCGGCACGCCGACGCGGGCGCCTATCCGATGTCTCGTCGAATCCGTCCACCGGGCGCGTCGGATGCGGTGTACGACCGGCGATTGTGAACAGCACGGTCCGATCGTCGGGTCGACCGCGGCGCCGGCAGGACGTGTGGTGGTGGTTGTTTCCGCCGGCGTATTTGTGGTCGGGTGCTGACCGGCGGAGCGGCGACCTCCGTTGCGGGTGCGGAGCCCGGCCGCAATGGTCGGAACCGCCGGACTGCCCGATATTCGCCGACGCGGTGTTGTGCCCGACCGCCCTGCCCGGTTCAGACCCGGGTGCGGGCCCGGGCACCGGTGTGGGCGGGCAGGTGGGAGTAGCCGTGCAGGGTGAACAGTGGCCGGCGCGTCGGTGGGTCGGTGAGTCGCAGGTCGGGGAATGTTTCGGTGAGCGCGCGCAGAGCGTGGGTGGCTTCCGTCCGGGCCAGGCCGGCGCCGAGGCAGACGTGGATTCCGCTGCTGAAGCCGAGGTGGTTCTTGGCGTTTTCCCGGGTGATATCGAAACGGGCAGGGTCGGGGAAAACGGCAGGGTCACGGTTGGCGCCGGCCAGGGAGAGCACCACTGTCGAGCCCGGGCGCAACCGGCGGCCGGCGATTTCGAGGTCGGTACGGGCGATCCGGGCGGTGGTCTGCACTGGTGCGTCGATGCGCAGGACCTCTTCGACCGCGTTCGGCCAGAGGTCCGGTTCGGCGCGGAGCCGGTCCAGTTGGTCCGGGTGCTGGAGCAGCCAGACGATACCTTTGCCGATGAGGTTGACCGTGGTCTCGAAACCCGCGCCCATGAGCAAGGTGGCCGAAGTGCAGAGTTCGTGGTCGGACAGGTCCCCCGCGGTGACCAGGCTGCTGAGGATATCGTCGCCGGGTCGGGCGCGTAGCCGCTCGATATGGTCGAGCAGATAGGCGTGCACCCGCTCGGAGGCCTTCATTGCCCTGCTGTGCGCCTGCCAGGAGATCCCCAGGTCGAGCAGCGGGCTTATATCGTCGCCCCACTGCAGGAACATCTCGCGATCCGAATCGGGGAAGCCGAGCATTTCGGAGATGATGGCGATCGGCACCTGGGACGCGAACCGGGTCACCAGATCGGTGGGCCCGTTGTCGGGCAGGGCGGCGAGCAGTTCGTCGGTGACGCTCGCGATCCGGTCTTGCAGCCGGGCCACCGCACGCGGGGTGAAGGCGGCGGCGACGGGTTTGCGCATCCGGGTGTGTTCGGGTTGGTCGATCATCAACATGGACGGCGGGTCCACGGGGTTGGGCGGCACCGGCCGACGCTGCAGCAGTTCCCGCACCCGGCCGGGCATGGGGACCAGTTCGGGCATTCCCGTCCCGAAACGATTGTCCCGCAGTATCTCCCGGCACAGGTCGTGGTCGAAGGTGATCCACGCCGAGGTGACCCGATGCAGACCGCCCGCGCCGCGCATCTCCTCGATCAACGCGTACGGGTTCTCGATACCTTCCGGACCGCCGTTGAGCCGGGCGAAGGGATCGCCTTGCCGGAGCTTGACCTTCTTGGCCGCCCGGACCAGTCCGTGATGGTTGACCCACCGATACAGATACTGCGGTTTCATCCGAACCCCTCCGTCGCTGCTCCGTCGCATCCCTGCCGACGTTACGCAGAACACAGTCCCGGCGGTACCTGCCGGAGTCGGATTCCGGCACCTACCGTGGTAGGAGTCCGGACGTTCAGAGAACCCGGGTGACCCGTTCGGTCTCGATGCGCCGATCCCGTTGCGCCGGATCGGGATCGGCGACTTGTACCAGCGACGCGCCCGCGACCAGTACCGCGAGGTACCGGTCGATCAACTCCTCGGCGGTATCCCAGCTACCGGTCGACAGCACCCGGTCGGTTTCCGAGAGTCCCTGCCGGGCCGCGGATTTCCGGGCCAGGGTGAGTACCTCCGGCACCGGCATGCCGTCCAGCGCGACCCCTGTCCCACCGGGGCGGAACTGGTCGCCGTGGACGCGGACCGCCGTCGCGTAGTCGGTGACGCCGAGCGGCAGATCACGCACCGGCGCCCCCATGGGGTCGAGGGAAAGCGCCGCGACCTCGGGGGCATCTTCGGTTTCCGCGAGCCGGTCGGCGGCGGCGAAAACCAGTTCCGCGTCGGGGTCCGGTTGCAGCACCACCTCGGTCCCGGCCCACCAGCAGCCGAGCAGGACCGCCGCGGTCTGCCAGTGGGCGGGTAGCAGGACCGCCACCCGCGCCCCGGGGGTAAGGCCGAATTCGTCGCGGATCAAGTTGGCGGTTTTGGCCGCCCAATTGGCCAGGGTGAGCGCGGACAGCTCGATACGCGCGCCGGTGGCGTCGTCGTACCAGGTGATCCGGGGTGCGGCGGGTTCGCGTTCCAGAATCGGCTCGAGTACCGCTTCGGGGAGGGTCGTGGCCTGCTCTACGTCACGCATCATCTGCTTTCTGCGTCCAATTCCTCAGCGTCCGATTCACACCGGCGTTCAGTTCACACAGGTGGGTCCGTCCTCGGCCGCCGCGATGGGCGGTGCGGGGGGCACCGGGGTGGCCGATGTCGACGTTCCGCCGAAATCGATCACGTCCTCGCTGCCGGATCCGGGGCCAGCGTAGTCGCTTGCCAGCACCACGCTCACCGTCCCCGGCGCCAGCGAGGCGTCCGCGACGACCGGGATACCGCCGAGCGCCGCGGCCACCGCCGCCGCCTCGCGATCTGTCTCGGAGGCGGCGAGCACCTGGCTTTGCCAAGCCGTCCCGTCCGCATAGTTACCCACCTCGCCGGGGAGATAACCGAGCGCCGTGAGTTCCTGCGATACCGCACCGGCCAGACCGGACACCGAGGTCGAATTGAAGACGTCGACCTGCACTGTTCCCGGTTCCGCGGCCTGCGTCGCGGAAGTGGTCGTGCCGGGATCGTCGCTACCGGCTTCCTCGCCGACCAGTCCCGCGACATAGTCCTGCACCTCACCGGGTTCGACCCGCACCACCGATTCCCCGTTCGAGGTGGTGCCGTTGAGGTCGGCGACGGGAATGGTCTCGAAGGTGACCTCGCCGGCGGACAGATCCTGGAGTTGGTTCAGGAACGCCAGCAGATCCCAGTCCTCGTCGAGCACGATGGTGCGGCCCACGGCGTCGCTGAGTTCGCGTAACCGGGTGGGGTTGCTCAAGGTGTCGGTACTGATCACCTGGTGGACGAGCTGGGCCATGAAGACCTGCTGGCGGACGATCCGGTCCAGATCGCCGCGTTCGAGATTGTGCCGCTGCCGGACGAAGCTCAAGGCCTGCGGGCCGTCCAGTTTCTGGCGGCCGGCGGGGAAATACGCACCGGACAGCGGTTCGTCGACCGGTTGGCGCAGGCAGACGTCCACACCGCCGACCGCGTCGGTGAGCAGCACGAACCCGAGCAGACTGACTTCGGCGTAGTGATCGACGGTGATACCGGTGAGCCCCGCCACCGAACTGATCAGCGCCTGCCGGCCGCGCTGCGTGGATTTCTCCTCGGCGGCTTCCGGCGTGGAACCATCGGCGAGCATATCGTCCTGGGCGGCCTGTTTGGTGATCCCGTACGCGGAGTTGATCTTGCCCTTGCCCAGCCCCGGGATATCGACATAGGCATCACGCGGAATCGAGATCGCGGTGGCCGAGCTGCCGTCGTTGGGCACCCGCACCAGCACGATGGTGTCGGTGTTCGTGCCGATCTCGTCACCGGCGTGCAGCATCGCGCGTTCGGCCTCGGTGAGCGGATTACCCTTCGCGTCGGTACGCGAATCCACGCCCACCAGCAGGATGTCCACGGCGCCGTCGCGGTGCCCACCGAGCCCGAGATCGCTGATGCGTTCGATATTCGACACCAGCGAATCCACGCCCCGCCAGGCGAACCCGGTACCCACCAGCACAATCAGAGCAACCGACGCGACGAATACCCGCGCCGGACTCCACAACGTCGGCTCCCCACGCTGCGCCACCTTTGAACTTCCTCTCCCCATACGGACCGGTCGAGGACCCCGATCCACTTCGCGTACGCCGTCGAAACACCTTCCGCTCCACGCAGGCTAACCAACGGCAGCCCGGGTGACACCGATTCGGCCCATCGACGGCGTGCCAGACTGGGCCGGTGAACGATGTCGTACCGCCCGGAACGGACCGCACCGACCGGCTCGTGATCACCGGGGCCGGCGGCCAGGTGGGCCGCGAACTGCTCCGGCTGGTGCCCGCCGCCCGCGCCTATTCGCGCTCCCGGCTCGACATCACCGACCCGGCCGCCGTGGAATCGGTACTGCGCCCGGGCGATATCGTCGTCAATTGTGCCGCGTACACCGCGGTCGATCGGGCCGAATCGGACCCCGAGGCGGCCTTCGCCGGCAATGCGACCGGTCCCGCTGTCCTGGCGGCCGCCTGTGCCCGGGTGGGCGCCCGGCTCATCCATCTCTCCACCGACTATGTGTTCCCCGGCACCGCGACGGCACCGTACGAGCCGGGCGACCCGACCGGACCCGGCACCGTCTACGGCCGCTCCAAACTCGCCGGGGAACACGCGGTACGCGAGCACTGCCCGGATGCCCATATCGTTCGCACGGCCTGGGTGTATCGCGGCGCCGACAGCGATTTCGTCGCCACCATGCGGCGGCTGGAACGGGAACGCGACACGGTGAACGTGGTGACCGACCAGGTCGGTTCCCCCACCTACGCCGCCGATCTCGCCGCCGGTCTGCTCGAACTCGCCGGTCGCCCCGCGGCGCCTGCTGTGCTGCATGCCACGAATTCGGGCCGGGCGAGCTGGTTCGAGGTGGCGCGCGCGGTTTTCGCCGGTATCGGCGCCGACCCCGGGCGCGTGCGGCCCTGCACATCCGCGGAATTCCCCCGGCCCGCACCCCGCCCCGCCTTCTCCGTTCTGTCCGGCGCCGCCTGGCGCGACGCGGGCCTGACCCCATTGCGCCCCTGGGAATCCGCGCTCACCGAGGCATTGACCAGGACCGCCCGTTAGGGTGGGGCGCTGTGAGCGCTTCCGATACCCCGGGTCAACCGCATGACCGGCCACGACTGGCCGTGGTCACGGTCACGTATTCACCGGGCGAACATCTCGAGCATTTCATCAGCACCCTGAGCACGGCGACGGCGGACAAACCACAGGTCATCCTGGCCGACAACGGTTCGACCGACGGCGTCCCGGAACTGGTCGCCGAGGCCAACGCCCATGTGCGTTTCCTATCGACCGGCGGGAACATCGGTTACGGCGGTGCCATCAACCGGGCCGTCGCCGAACTGGACCCCGGCCTCGAATACGTGCTGATCGCCAACCCCGATATCCGCTGGGGCAACGACTCCATCGACATCATGCTCGAAGCCGCCGGGCGCTGGCCCCGCGCGGGCGCCATCGGCCCGCTGGTCCGGGAACCGGACGGCAGCGTCTACCCCTCCGCCCGGTCGGTGCCCGGCCTGCTCGACGGCGCCGGTCACGCGATCCTGGGCGCCATCTGGAAAACCAATCCGTGGACCCGCCGTTACCGGCAGGAGAACGAGGAGATCTCCGAACGGGCGGTCGGCTGGCTGTCCGGATCGTGCCTGCTGGTGCGCCGGGAAGCATTCGACTCCATCGACGGTTTCGACTCCCGCTACTTCATGTACATGGAAGACGTCGACTTCGGCGACCGGATGGGCAAGGCCGGCTGGCACAACGTTTTCGTCCCGGACGCCGAGGTCACCCACGCCAAAGGGCACGCCGCCGGTCGTAACCCGGAGAAGATGCTGCCCGCCCACCACGCCAGCGCCTACCGGTTCCAGGCCGACCGGCATCCGCACTGGTGGCAAGCGCCGCTGCGCTGGGCGTTACGTGCCGGACTTGCGATCCGCTGCCGCATTGCGGTTCGATCCGCACTGCGTGCCCGGCAGCAGGAACTCGCCGGCTGACCGGACCCGCAGCGGCCCGGGTCGCGAGGAACGGATGGAACAAGGGAGCTCCATGGCATCACAAGCAGACGCGGTCATCCTGGTCGGCGGCAAGGGTACGCGGTTGCGGCCGCTGACCCTGTCGGCGCCGAAACCGATGCTGCCGACCGCGGGGGTGCCGTTCCTGACCCATCTGCTGTCCCGTATCGCCGCGGCCGGACTCACCCATGTGGTGCTCGGCACGTCCTACAAGGCGGAGGTCTTCGAGGAGCATTTCGGTGACGGGGCCGATCTCGGTCTGCAGATCGAATACGTCACCGAAACCGAACCGCTGGGCACCGGCGGCGGTATCCGCAATGTGCTGCCCCGGCTCACCGCCGACAACGTGATGGTCTTCAACGGTGACGTGCTGGGCGGCACCGACCTGCGGGCCATTCTGGAGACCCATGAGACCAGCCAGGCCGATGTCACCCTGCATCTCGTGCGGGTGAGCGACCCCCGGGCGTTCGGATGTGTACCCACCGATGCGGACGGACGGGTCACCGCGTTCCTGGAGAAAACCCAGGATCCGCCGACCGACCAGATCAACGCCGGTTGCTACGTGTTCCGGCGCGAATACATCGAGAAGATCCCGGCCGGGCGCCCGGTATCGGTCGAGCGTGAGGTGTTCCCGGCGCTGCTCACCGAGGGCGCCCGGGTGCAGGGCCACGTCGACACCTCGTACTGGCGCGATATGGGAACCCCGGAGGATTTCGTCCGCGGTTCGGCCGACCTGGTGCGCGGTATCGCCCCGTCGCCGGTCCTGCCCGGGCAGCGTGGCGAATCGCTCGTCCACGAGGGCGCCGGGGTGGCACCCGGAGCATTGCTGATCGGCGGTACGGTGGTCGGCCGCGGCGCCGAAGTGGGGGCCGGTGCCCGCCTCGACGGCGCCATCCTGTTCGACGGCGCCAAAGTGGAAGCGGGCGCCACGGTGGAACGCTCGATCATCGGATTCGGCGCCCGCATCGGGCCCCGCGCGCTGATCCGCGACGGGGTCATCGGGGACGGGGCCAGTATCGGGGCGCGGTGTGAACTGCTGCGTGGTGCCCGGGTGTGGCCGGGTGTGGAGATTCCCGACGGCGGTATTCGGTACTCGACGGACGTGTAGCGGCGTTTCGGCAGGGAGTGGACGCCGACAGCTCAGGCGAAACCTACGGCGCGTTCACCCCAGGCGGTGAGCAGCTCACCTTCCGGGTCCGGGACCACGCGATCTACGGTGTCGATGAGCAGCGTTTCCCGGGATTCCGGGTGATAGGGCGGCCAGTGCTTGGAACCGTCGAGCGCGGCGGGCACCCCGTGCGCGGCGAAGGCAAGCCAGCGGCGCATCATCCGGCCCGAGACCTCGGTGGCCTGCCGGCGGCCGCCCAGCCAGAACGTCGGGTCGTGGTCGAAGGTGCCGAAGTTGCCGAAAATGTAGGGCAGCTCCGTGGCGTGGCCGGCGCCGACGCGGGCGGCGCGCAGCATGGGGGTCGCGTGGTCGAAGCGGTACATCCAGGTCCGGGAATGCTGAGCATGGCCGTCGGCCACCCACAGGGCGGGCATCCGGAACGCGGCGTCGGTGGACATGGCCAGGGCGCCGCGCGGCTTGGCGAGGTCGGGGTATACGCGAGTGATCTCCGCGATCCGCTCCGCGGACAGGTCGGGATGACCGGCTTGGACCTGCTCGAGCATGGTGTTCACCGCTTCCGGGGTGACCGGCATGATCGGCGAACGGAACAGCCGGAACAGCGATGCCTCGTCCTTGTTGGTGCCGATGATGAGCGGTACCCGATGCGAGCGGCCGTCACGGAACCGGTCGGTGGGATAACCCGGTAGCAGATCCTCGTCCACCACCGGAGCCGCGGCGAGCGTACCGGGGGCCTGCAACGGAACCTCGTCGATCAGCACCGCGGCCGCCCGCACAATCCGCTCGATCGGGCAGGTGAGCAGTTCGGCCGCGCGTGACCTCGGCAGTTCCGCCAATTCCAGGAAACGTTGCGCCACCCCGGCCGCGCGTTCCCGGCCGTAGACGGCGGTCGCGGGCGGGCTCTGCGCGATGGCGCGCTGGAACAGGCCCGCGGCCCGGGGCGCGGTGAGCAACGCGGTGACACAGCCGGCGCCGGAGGATTCACCGAACAGGGTCACATTTCCGGGGTCGCCGCCGAAACCGGCGATATTGTCGCGGACCCATTCCAAGGCGGCGAGCTGATCGAGCAACCCCAGATTCGGCACGAATTCGTCGTGCAGCGAGGACAGGTCCAGGAAACCGAAGGCCCCGACCCGGTAGTTCACCGTGACGACCACGACATCGCCGGTCGCGGCCAGGTTGGCGCCGTCGTAGACAGCCTGCGCGGCCGAACCCAGGCAGTAGGCCCCGCCGTGCAACCACACCATGACCGGCCGCGGCTCGTCGGCGGTCGCGGCCGGCGCCCAGACGTTCAACCACAGACAGTCCTCACCCATCGACAGCGATCGGTCCATGGGGACGGTGTTGTCCATATCCTGCGGGGCGACCTGCCCGAAGGCCACGCAATCGCGGATCCCGTCCCAGGGATCCGGTGCCCGCGGCGGCCGGAACCGGCGCGGACCCGCGGGCGCGGCGGCATAGGGGATCCCCCGCCAGACCGATACCGCGTCCTCCCGGGTTCCCCGGACCGCACCGAACTCGGTCCGGGCGACCGGCGCGGACCCGTCCACCCCAGGCGTTACCTCGAAGCACTGGACATTCATCACAGACCTCCTCTACCTGTGCATTCGAGGGTACGACCGAAGTGGTTACAACTCGGTTCCAGAATTGTCGCGTTGCGCCGGAAAAACCGATTCGCGGCATCTCTAGAATTCCGGCATGCCGAGTTACGAATTCCGGTGCCGCAGCTGCGGCAATACCTTCGAGGTCAACCGTCCGATGGCACAGGCGTCCGAGCCGGCGGTCTGCCCGGATGGTCACGACGACACCGTGAAACTGCTCACCACATTCGCGACGACCGGCCGGGCCACTGCGCCGGCGGTCTCGGCGCCCGCCCCCGCGGGCGGCGGCGGATGCTGTGGTGGAGGCTGCTGCGCCTGATCCCGGGTCCCACCGAGCTCCCGGCTCCGAGCGCGAACGGGGTCTTCAGCAGTCCCCGCCGGGCCGCGCCGATAGACGGGCCTCCGGCTCAGCCTCCTGGTGTCTCCGTGGTCCCGGCCTGCCCACGGTCGATATGGCCCAGATCGCGCGCCGGAGCGATGCGATCACGGACACGCTGCTTGAGTACCGCGATATCGGGAAAGCCACCGTCGGCTTTGCGCTCCCATACCTGAGCGCCGTCGACGGTGATCCGGAAGACTCCGCCTTCGCCGGGTATCAACGCGACCTCGCCGATATCGGTGCCGAAGGTGGTCAGCAATTCCTGCGCCATCCAGCTCGCCCGTAGCAGCCAGCGGCACTGAGTGCAGTATTCGATGGCGATACGCGGCATGGCGTGCAGACTACCGGTGGCCGAGCGCAGGAGCCGGGCGAGTACGCGGCCGGGCTCATTCGCCGATATCACCGTCGACGTAGCACCACGCTCCGTCGACACGGGTGAACCGGCTGGTCTCGTGCAACCGGCCGCGACCGCCGGGATCGCGGTAATGGGCGGTGAATTCCACCGTTCCGGATTGCTCGAACGGGCCGCCCCCGGTAATCGCGTGGATCTCCAGGAACAGCCAGCGCCGATCGGGATCGAGGTCCAGCCGCTCCGGCCGGGTGCCGGGATACCAGGACCGGCGCAGGTAGGCGGTGTCGCCGAGCGCGAACGCGGTGAACCGGGAACGCATCAGCGCTTCGGCGCTCGGGGCCGGGCGGCCGGCCAGCAGCGGACCGCAGCACTCGGCGAACACCTCGCCGCGGCGACAGGGGCACGGTTTCGAATCGTCCACGCCTGACAATTCTGCGCCGTCCGCGCAGACCGGGGTCCGGGCCGGGTCCACCGGCGGATCAACGGCGGACCGCGGCGAGCTCGGCGGCGATTCGCGCGGTCTCCTCTCGCCACCGGCGCAGTTCCGAGACACCCGGCGCCAGCTCGGCGTCGTGATGATGCGCGGCATGGGACAGGGCGGTCCACAGCGCGGCGGTCCGCGCCGCGCCGGACGGGTCGGCGATGACCCGCAGAGCCAGCAGCTGCGCGCGCATCGGACAGCGCGCGAGGTCGGGCTCGGTTCGCGCCCACAGCTCGTCCACCGATTGTTCGAGCGCGATACGCAGAATCCAGGCAGTCGCCCGGGACCACACCGCTCCGGCGGCGGGTACCGAACCGTCCAGCAATCGGTCGACCACCGCCAGCCGTTCGGCCACTGTGGGCCGCGGGGCCTGGGGTTCGACAGGTCGCCGGCTCGGACCGACCCGCCCCTGGGGATCGGGCTTTCCACCGCGACGATCCCGCCGCCTGACCCGTCGCCGCGACGCGCGCCCGGCGGGCTCTGATCCACTCGTCATCCGGCCAGCCAGTTCACGAAGCGTTCGGTATCGGCGATCAGTTCGGAAAGGTCCCGCGCGATCGGGATATGCGCGCCGGCGGTGGCGTCGCGGACGACCTCGACCGCCCATCTTCCTTCTTTGGCCAGCCGCTTGTTCAGATCCTCGATCCGCCGTCCGGGACCGAGGACCGCGAGCGTGACCATGGCCCGGGTGGACTGGGCGGTATCGATCCGCCGCTGCACCTCACGATGGTCCATACCGTCGGTGAGCAGGATCCGTTTCGCACGCGCCAGGCTGGCCGCCTCGAGAGCCGAGCGGCAACAGCTGGCCACCAGCTCGTCGGATATGGCCCGCGGCAGCTGCGGGGTACGCAGCAGGGCGCGGGCGTCGTCGAGGTAGCGGTGCACCGGATCGCTGGACAACCGGATCTCGACCACCGAACGTTCCCGGCGCTGTACTTCGAGGATCCGGGCGTCGATCTGCATCCGGCGCACTGCCTCGGCGAGCCGGTCGTCGTGGGTGAAGACCACCACCTGCCGTTCCCATGCCACGGTCGCGAGGACGCGGGCCAGACCGTCCACCTTCGCCGGATCCATTGCCTGCACGGGATCGTCGATCACGACGAAACGGAACGGGCTGGCGGCCACGGTGGCCCGGGGCAGAAACAGGGCCAGGCCGAGGGCGTGCAGTTCCCCTTGGCTCATCACGCCGAGGGCGGCCCCGTCCACCTCGTCCACGGTCACGTCGAGCTGGACCCGGCGGGCGGTATTCGCGTTGCCCTGTAACCGGATTCCGCCGAGCTCGACATTGCTCTGCTGCCGCAGGCTCTGCCACACCCACCGAGCGGTACCGGCCAGCGGGGCGAGCCGCTCGTCGCGCACGTGGGCGGTGGCCGATTTCAACCAGACCTCGGCGGCCCGCGCGGTGTGCAGTTCCGCCGCCCGCGCGTGCACGCCCCGGGCGAGTTCGAGCCAACTACGCAGGCGCGGCACCAACGGTGTCCAGGCCTGCTCGAGGCGGTCCAGTTCCTTCGCGGCACGCTGCCGCAGGAAACCGAGTTCACCGTACAACCGCTCGAGTACGGCACCGAGAGCGTCCGGATCCGGGTCGGGGCATTCGGTCAGCCGGCGCCACTGGGCCCAGATCTCGGCCAGGGCCCCGGTTTCGAGGTAGGCCGGTTCCGCCGTGACGAGTTCCGCGGGTGCGCGCCCGATCGCAGCACGCAGTTCGGCCAGCACATCGCTCAGTCCGGCACGAGCGCTTACCAGGTCCGCTGTTCGCTCGGCGAGTTCGCTGACGGCAGCGGCCGTTTCGGACAACCACCGCCGGTCCAGGCTCCCGCGGCCGCACACCGGGCAGGGGCATGCACTGCCGGACGCGAGCGCCGGATCGGATACTCCGCCGATGCGGTTGCGGCCCCCGGCCTGGGGTTTCGTTGTTTCGGCCCCGGCAGCAGAACCGCCGGCGTCCTCACCGAATTCCGGGTGTGCCGGGTCCGCGCCGGTTTCCGGCTCGGCCACATGGGCGTACGCGATCCGAAGCAGATCGAGAATCCGCAGATCGGTGGCCGATTCGGGTGAGGTTGCCGCCGCAACTGCGCTCTGGGCGGCACGGAGCCGGTCGAGCAACTGCTCGACCCGGGCAACAGGGGGTAGTTCGAGAGCCAGCACGGCGCGCAGGGCGGTCGGCTCCGGTCCGACGGCGGTATCGGACAGCAGACGTTCCAGCGCCGCGAGGTCGGGTTCGGGCCGGCGCAGAATCCGTTCGGTCTGCGCGGCCCGCGGGTCCGCGATACCGGGCAGCTCGGCCAGTAGCAGCTGCCGTTCCCGCCGGGCGGTTCGCGCCGCGCTCTCCATTTCCAGACGCACGGAACGGATGTGTTCGTGCGCCGCGATGAGTTCGTCCAGACCGAGCAGCTGATGCAGCGCGTCGAACAACTCGCTGGGTTTCCCGTCGACCAAAGCGCCGAGTTCGCTGTAGGACAGGAACGGCCGATACAACTCCATCGGCGGCGCCCACCCGCCGGCGGGGAATACGGTGTCGGGTGCGCCGGTCCGGCGCTGAACCCATTCGCCCGCGGTGAGCGGTTCGCCCTCGGACCACACCCGGGCGATCGTCAGCGCCGGCTCGGGGCCGTCGGTACGCAACTCCAATTCGATCCGGACCGGGCCGCGACGATGCAGATTGCGCCAGCCTTCGCGCCAGGCGGCGGATCGGCCGTCCCAGCGCCGATTCGCACCCGTGAGTGCCAGTTCGGCGGCCTCGGCGAAACTGGATTTCCCGCTGCCGTTACGACCGGTGACCAGGGTGAGTCCGGGCCCGGGTGGTAATTCCAGCACCGCTTCGGGACCGATCCCGCGGAACCCCTCGACACGGATGGCACGCAGGAACATACCGCTGAGATCGAAGGCGCTGTCTTCCGCTGGAGGCGCCGGGTCACCGGTCGTCGCGGCAGCGGCGAGAGCTGCCCGGACGATCTGGGCGACCTCGGCCGGCAGATCCGGTTCCGCCTCGAGTTGCCGGATGATCAGATCCCCCGGCCGGATCGGGCTCCGCTCGGATTTCGCACCCACAGATTCCACGACTTCTCCACCCCCTCGGGACCACACGCGCTCCCCGGCCCCAGGTGTGATCGAACGATCGAAAGCTGTGCCGAACGCTACCGGATAACGGCCCGCTCGTGCAGCGCGGAGGGGATCCACGCGTCCGGGACGGTACGCCGGTGGCGTTTTCCGAACCGGCTACGCGAGAAATGGAGGCGAACCTGCCCGCGGGGATGGGATCTGGTCATCGGCCGATCCGACTCCGGCCGATGGCCACCCCTCGCCAACCCCGTCGGGCAGCTCGTTGGTGTCACCCTGCAGGGGTGGCTCGGCCTGGCCGAACAGGACAGAATGCCAGAGGTCACCGGATTACGCAAGCGGAAGCGTACGCGAATACCTCTCGGCGACAACCTCTTCCACAATGACCCGGCGTACGACGTTCGTGTCGGTGCGGTGCGATACAAATCTTCGAACCGAGAAAACGGGGGCACGATGATCGAACGACACGGACTCACCGGATGACGCCGCGGTGGCCGGAGAACCAGGTGACAGCGCTCGCGCCGGATACGAGTTCACTCACCGCCGCACGCAAACTCGACGGCGAATGGTCGGGCACCGGATGGCGCGGGACCGCTCTGTGGGGATCGTGCGCAGGCAGCGGCCGGACGCCTTACCAGACGATTGTCGATCTGTCCGGCCCCGCCTTCCGGTGCACCTGCCCGAGCCGGAAGTTCCCCTGCAAACATGCATTGTCGTTACTGCTGCTGTGGTCGGCGGGAACAGTGGACGAAACCGGCGAAACGGCCGATTTCGCCGCCGAGTGGATCGATCGCCGGATGTCGGCGGCCGCCGCACCGAAGAAGAATCGCGTACCGAGCGCGGCCGCGGTACAGCAACGGCACGAGCGAGTCGTCTCCGGCGCGGTCGAACTCGAAACCTGGCTCACCGACCAGGTCCGCACCGGGCTGGCCCAGACGGACCGCTCCCCCGCCGCGTTCGAAGCCGTGGCCGCGCGCATGATCGACGCGCAGGCACCCGGTATCGCCGCCGCGTTGCGCCGCCTGCCGGCGGCGGTCGTCGGGCGGTCGAACTGGCCGGAAGTGGTGCTGGGCCGTTTCGCCTGGCTGCGGCTGCTGCTGGCGGCCCACACGAAACTGGATAAGCTCGCGGCGCCGTCGGCCGCCACCGTCCGCGCCCATATCGGTTATCCGACGGCGGCGGAGTCCGTACTCGCCGAACCGGAGGTGCGCGACCGGTGGGTCACGCTGGGAATGCGCACCCGTGAAGAGGAAGGACTGCACACCCGCCGCAGCTGGTTGTACGGGGTACGCACCGGCCGCTGGGCAGTGCTGATCGACCATTCCCACGGTTCGCCGGCATTCACCACAGAGGTCCCGCCGGTCGGCCTGGTAACGGAATCCGGCCTGCACTTCTATCCCGGGGCCGCGCCGCTGCGCGCCCTGGCCGGCCGGGCCGGTGCGGGCGCTTCGTCCGGGCCCACCCCGGATGCCGGCGCAATCGCGGCCATGTCCGGCGCCGGCAGCATCGCCGACGCGTTGGGCGAATTCGCCAAGGCCGCCGCGGCCGACCCCTGGCTGGAATCCTGGCCGGTGCTGCTGCGCACCGTCGTCCCGACCGAGCGGGCCGGCGATTGGGTGCTCGCCGAACCGGACGGCACCGCGATACCTCTCGTGGAACCCGCCGAGGCGTGGCCGCTCCTGGCATTGTCCGGGGGCCGTCCCGTCACCGTTTTCGGCCTCTGGACCGGGCGG
This sequence comes from Nocardia carnea, assembly GCF_029868855.1. GTDB lineage: Bacteria > Actinomycetota > Actinomycetes > Mycobacteriales > Mycobacteriaceae > Nocardia > Nocardia carnea_A. The sequence continues at coordinate 32,335 of NZ_JARWOV010000291.1, forward strand.
GCGCTGGAAGCCGTATCGGTGCTCGCCGGTGGGGAGTACCACGATGCCGGTCCCGTTGCCGATTCCGCGCATACCGCCTTCACCGCCACTCCGGAAGCGGCCTCGATCGCCTTGCTCGGCACGGCCCGGGGCGGCCCCGCGCTCCCGCCGCTTCCCGGCCCTGTCGGCGCGGCCGCAGCGGCATTACCCGACGCGGACGCGGCCCGCCGGCTGCTGGCCGCCACCGCTCTGGAAATCTCCTGGTCGCGTGGCGGATACGTACCCTTGCACGCCGAGTTGCCCACAGCGCCCGCCGCCGAGGATCCCCGGCCGATACTGCCCCGGGCCGCGGCCGACCGGTTGGCCCTGTTGATAGAAACCCGGCCGGAATACCTCCCGGAATGGTTCTCCGCCGCCGCACCGCACGACTACCGCGCACCGGATCGACTGGCCGGGCAACTGCTCGACTTCGCCGCTCGCGACAGCGAACTCCGGGAGGCGGCCCTACGACTCGCCGGCGCCCGGGGCCGCTGGCTCGCCGGCCGGATTCCGCGCTGGCACGCTCTGGTCCGGCGCGATACCGCGCAACCGGAGCCGAGCGACGAAACCTGGCGGCTGGGGCTGCCACCGGAACGGCTCCAGTGGCTGGCCACACTCCGCCACCGCGACCCCGCCGCCGCGCGCGACACCCTCGAGGCGGCCTGGCCACGCGAATCCGGCGCGCCGAAGGCCGAACTGCTGGCTGTTCTGTCCGACGGCCTGGGTCCCGCGGACGAGGCCCTGCTCGAACGTGCCCTGCGCGACCGCCGCGGCGATGTGCGGCGCACGGCCGCCGGCTTGCTCGCCCGGTTACCCGATTCGGCCTTCGCCGCCCGGATGTCCGCACGGGCCACAGCATGGCTGAAATACGCGACCGATGGGCCGCAGCAGACCGCCGAGCTGATGGTGGACATTCCGGAAACCCTGGACGAGGACAGTGTCCGCGACGGTTTCACCGACAACACTGCGGAATTCGGCTACCGCTGGAACGGCCGGCCCGACCTGAGTGCGGCCCGGCTGCGCAGACTCGTGGCCAACCTCCCGCTCCACCGGTGGGCCGCGACACTGGGACCCCCGGACCGGGCTGTGGCGACGCGCATCGACGACCGGTTCCGCCAGCCGCTTTTCGACGGCTGGATGGACGCGACGCTCATCCAGCGTGATCCCGTTTGGGCTGCCGCCCTGTTCGCCGCGGGAACGCCCTCGAACGCGGCGATTCTGCGCCGCCGGGAGTTGTTCGCCCTCATCCCGGCGGCCGACCAGGCGCGCCACCTGGTCCGGCTGGATGCCTCGTGGCTGTCCGAAATCGAATCGCTGTTACCTGCCGTGGCCCGGCCGTGGCCGCCGGAAGTCGGCCGGCACCTGCTGCATCTCTTCGCCGAGCGGGCCCGGACCGCGGAACGTCGCCCGGGCGCACCGGGGACTCTTCCGGCCGCCCACCGTTCACTGCTGCACACCGCCGCCCGCCATATGCCGCCCGACTGCGGAAAAGCAGCCGAGGCGGTGGCGAGCCGCTGCGCCGACAGCGATTGGGCGACGGCGCTCGATCTGCTCGCCCACGAACTCCACCAACGATCCGTAATGCTCGAGGAGCTGACGTGACCACCACCGAAACCGCCCCGTCCGCACCGCTGCTGCGTCCGCACGCGGAACAGGCATTCGCCGGCGAATTGAACGCACTCGCCGCCGCCGACGACCGGCCCCGCCCGCCGTCGTGGAAACTGTCGCCGTGGGCCGTGGTGACCTACCTGCTCGGCGGCACCCTGGACGACGGTACGGTGATCAGCCCCAAGTACGTCGGCCCGCGCCGGCTCATGGAGGTCGCGGTGGCCACCCTCGCCACCGACCGAGCGCTCCTGCTGCTCGGCGTTCCCGGTACCGCGAAGACGTGGGTTTCCGAACATCTTTCGGCGGCCGTGAGCGGGTCGTCCACCCTGCTGGTCCAGGGCACCTCGGGCACCGCCGAGGAAGCCGTCCGGTACGGCTGGAACTACGCCCGGCTGCTCGCCGAGGGTCCCAGCGACGCCGCTCTGGTGGCCTCGCCGGTGCTCACCGCCATGCGTACGGGAGCCATCGCGCGGCTCGAGGAATTGACCCGGATCCCTTCCGATGTGCAGGACGCGTTGATCACCATCCTGTCCGAGAAAACCCTGCCGATCCCCGAACTCGGGACAGAGGTCCAGGCCGCCAAGGGATTCAACCTCATCGCCACCGCCAACGACCGCGACCGCGGCGTGAACGAACTGTCCTCGGCCTTGCGCCGCCGGTTCAATACCGTGGTCCTGCCGCTTCCCGGCAGCGAGGGCGAAGAGATCGATATCGTCACTCGCCGAGTCGCGCAACTGGGATCGGCGCTGGAGCTGCCCGAGGTGCCGGCAGCCGCCGAGGAGGTGCGCCGGGTGGTGCGGATCTTCCGGGAGTTGCGCGCGGGTATCACGGCCGACGGCCGCACCAAACTCAAATCACCGTCGGGCACACTGTCGACCGCCGAGGCCATCTCGGTGATCACCAACGGGATGGCGCTGGCGGCGCATTTCGGTGACGGTGTCCTACGGGCGGCCGATATCGCGGGCGCCGTGATCGGATCGGTGATCAAGGATCCGGTGGCCGATTCGGTGGTATGGACGGAATACCTCGAGGCCGTGATCCGCGAACGCGACGAATGGTCCGATTTCTATCGCGCCTGCCGGGAGATCACCGGATGAGCGAGTCAAGCCCGGAGACGGTAGTAGCGCAGCGTAACCACGCAGGGCCCTCGCCCATCCGCGACAGACACAGCATGAGCGAATCAGGCCCGGAGACGGTAGTAGCGCAGCGTAACCATACCGACCACAGCACGAGCGAGCCCGGCGAGACCCGGGTCTATGGAATACGGCACCACGGGCCTGGTTCGGCTCGTTCGCTGCGCTCGGCGCTCGAGGAATTCCGGCCGGATATGGTCCTGATCGAAGGTCCGGCCGACGCGGACCCGCTGGTCGCCCATATAGCCGCCGAGACCATGGAACCGCCCGTAGCGCTCTTGGGTTACGTCGCCGACGAACCGGCGCGCGCGGCGTTCTGGCCGTACGCGGTGTTCTCCCCGGAGTGGCAGGCGCTGCGATACGCCGTCGGAAACGGTATCCCGGTGCGATTCTGCGACCTGCCCGCGGCGATGGCACTGGCCGTCGAAGACAACGGTGGCGGCCGTGACGCCCTCGCCGAACTCGCCGCCGCGGGCGGCTACGACGACGCGGAACGCTGGTGGGACGCGGTGGTCGAGTCCAGCACAGACGCCGGAATCTTCCCCGCCGTCGCCGATGCCATGGCAGCCCTGCGCGAAACCGCGCTCAGCGAACCGTTCTCCGAAGATCACATGCTCGGCGGCTCCGCCCAGGGTGACGACTCGACAGCTTCCAGCAGTCACGCTCCCGGAGGCGGAGCAAGCCCGGAACCGCTGGTCCTCGACCGGCACACACTTGTCCGCGAGGCGTATATGCGGCAGGTGCTGCGGCAGGCCCGCAAGGACGGTGCCCGCCGGATAGCTGTCGTCTGCGGCGCGTGGCATGCGCCCGCGCTGTGCGATCCGCTCGGGCCGGTGAACGCGGATCAGCGTCTGCTGAAAGGCCTGCCGAAGGTCAAGGCGAGGCTGACCTGGGTCCCGTGGACGCATTCCCGCCTCGCTGCGGCTTCCGGCTACGGCGCGGGTGTCACCTCCCCCGGTTGGTACCACCATCTGTTCACCGCGACCGAACACCCGATCGCCTCCTGGCTCACCAGGGTCGCGCGTCTGCTGCGCAGTCACGATCTGCCGGTGTCCAGTGCGCATGTCATCGAGGCCGTCCGGCTGGCGGAAACCCTTGCCACCCTGCGTTCCCGGCCATTGGCCGGATTGTCCGAGGTCACCGAGGCAACGCGGGCGGTCCTGTGCGAGGGCGACGATACGGTGTTGCGACTGGTCGGTGCCGAACTGGTGGTAGGTGAGGCGCTCGGCGCGGTCCCGGCCGATACACCCACGGTGCCGTTGGAGGCCGATCTACGGGCACAGGCCCGCTCGCTGCGACTGAAGCAGGAAGCTCTGTCCCGCACCCTGGACCTGGATCTGCGCAAGGACCGCGATACCGCCAAATCACGGTTACTGCATCGGCTGCGGCTACTCGGTGTGCACTGGGGTGTTCCCGCGACCGGCACGATCGGTTCGACCGGGACGTTCCGGGAGACCTGGGAACTGCGCTGGGAACAGGAATTCGCGGTGCGGGTGATCGAAGCAGCCCGCTGGGGTACCACCGTGCGGGCGGCCGCCGAGGCGAAGATCCTCGATACCGCGGGCCGGGCCGGCAGCGGTGTGGCCGAACTGACCGACGCCCTGGAATTCGCGCTGCTGGCCGAGCTACCGGGTGCCCTCGACGGCCTGATCCGCCGGCTCGGTTCCGCGGCCGCGATCGACCACGACATCACCCATCTGCTCACCGCGCTACCGGGGGTGCTGCGCACCCTGCGCTACGGCGATGTGCGCGGTACCGATACCTCGGCACTGGCCCGGGTGGCCGACAGCATGCTGATACGGATCTGCGCCGGACTCCCGGCGGCGGTCACCGGTCTCGGCGACGATACCGCCGCCACCCTGCGCGCACAGCTCGATGCGGTGAACACCGCGATACACACCCGCGACGACACCGAATCCACCGAACGATGGCTGGCGGCACTGACGCGGCTGGCGGACCGGCCGGATATCCACGGGTTGCTGACCGGCCGGGTGGTCCGGCTGCTCTGCGACGCCGGCCGGTTCGAAACGGACGAGGCCGCCCGCAGGCTGGCCGCGGCACTGTCGATCGGCAATACCGCGTCCGCGAAGGCGGCGTGGATCGACGGTTTCGTCGGCGGCCGGGGGCTGGTGCTGGTTCACGACCGAGTCCTGCTGCGTCTGGTCGACGACTGGCTCGCCGGACTCACCGCCGACCAGTTCATGGAAGTGGTACCACTGCTACGCCGTACGTTCGGTGCCTTCGAGCCGGGAGAACGCCGGGCCATCGGTACGGCCGTCCGTAACCCCCGCCCGGGTACCCAGGCCGCGCCCGCCGAGATCGATACCGAGCGCGGCGCACTCGTATTACGCACTGTGGCAGATATTTTGGGGGTACCGGCATGAACAGCACCGCATCGCACCCTGTCCCGGATCAGGAAAGGCTGCGCCGGTGGCGGCTCGTCCTCGGTTCCGCCGCCGATCCCGCGCTCGGCGAGCTCGCCGGAGCAGACGATGCGGCCGTCGACAAGGCGCTGGGAGCTGTGTACGACTCGGATCGCGGGAGCGGCCGGTCGGGCGGTGACCGGTCCGGTGGCCTCGGCGGGTCGGCACCCCGGGTGGCCCGCTGGCTCGGCGATATCCGCACCTATTTTCCGTCGACCGTGGTCGAGGTGATGCAGCGCGATGCGGTGGAACGGCTCGGCCTCACCCAGTTGTTGCTCGAACCCGAACTCATGGAGGCGGTCGAACCGGACGTTCATCTGGTCGGCACGCTGCTCGGCCTGAACCGGGTGATCCCGGAGACCACCAAATCGACCGCCCGGATGGTGGTCGGCAAGGTAGTGAAGGAAATCGAGGAGCGGATCGCCGCGCGCACCGTCGCCGCGGTGAGCGGCGCGCTCAACCGGGCCACGCGCACCACCCGGCCCAAACCCCGCGATATCGATTTCGATCGCACCATCCGCAAGAACCTGGCCAACTATCTTCCCGAACAGCGCACCATCATCGCCGAACATCTCGTCGGATACGGTCGGCGGTCACAGGCGGTGCACCGGGACGTGATCCTGGCCATCGATCAATCCGGGTCGATGGCCTCCAGTGTCGTGTATTCCTCGGTGTTCGGCGCGGTCCTGGCTTCCATGCGGTCGCTGCGCACTTCGCTCGTGGTCTTCGATACGGAGGTCGTCGATCTCACCGATAAGCTCAGCGACCCGGTCGATGTACTGTTCGGCACCCAACTCGGCGGCGGTACCTACATCAATCGCGCCATCGCCTACTGCCAATCGCTCATCACGCGCCCCGCCGACAGCCTGTTCTTCCTGATCTCCGATCTCTACGAGGGCGGCGTCCGGGCAGAGATGCTGCGCCGGATCAACGCGATGAAGGAATCCGGTGTCCAGGTGGTGGTGCTGCTGGCGCTCTCCGACGACGGCGCGCCGTCCTACGATCGCGAGAACGCCGCCGCTCTGGCCGCACTCGGCGTTCCCGCCTTCGCCTGCACCCCGGACCGTTTCCCTGACCTATTGGCCGACGCCCTCAACCGCGGCGACCTCCGGAATTGGGGCACCGACACGCAATAACACGGTCCGGTTCCCCGGTCATGGCATGCCCCGGTCACTCGGCAGTCCGCCGAGGCGGCGGTCGCCATCCCGGGTTCGAGGCCGAACGGCCCCGAACCCGGGATGCTGGATGCGGCCCGCCAGCGGTTCAGATATCGGCGATGGCGGCCAGCGGTGGCGTGCGTGCGGCACGTACCGCGGGCCAGAGCGCGGCCAGCACACCCACCACCGCGGAACCGATCAGCATGTACACCAGCTGATCCCATGGAACGGCGATCTGGTCCAGGCCGAGATCCCGCAGAGTACGCAGGAATCCGACGCCGAGACCCAGTCCCAGTACCGCACCGACCAGCGCACCGAAGACCGCGATGAGCATGGATTCCAGATAGATGGTGCGCCGCACCTGCGACCGCTGGGTACCGACCGCGCGCAACATACCGATTTCGCGTCGTCGTTCCACCACCGACAGCGCGAGCGTATTGACGATCCCGAGCACCGCGATCACCACCGCCAGGGCCAGCAGGCCGTACAGAATCGCCAGCATACTGTTGATCTGCTTCGCGTTCTCGCCCTTGAACTCCTCGCGGTCCTGCACCTGCACGATCACGAATTCCTCGGTGGCCCGCTCCAGGTCGGTTCGCATCGCCGCCAGATCGGCACCGGGTGCCGCCTTGATCAGCACCGCGGCCTCGGTCCGCATGGATACCGGCATCGCCTTCTCGTAGACCGCGGACGGCACGATCAGCGGCCCCAGTACCTGCGAATCCGCGTAGACACCGGCCACCGTCAGCGGGATCTCGGCACCACCCAGGGTGCTGATCACCAGCTGTTCACCGGCACCGACCCCGTGCTCGGTCGCCTCGTCCTCGCCGAGCAGAATTTCCGAATCACCCAGCGACGGTGTACCGCTGAGCATTTCGATATTCACGACCTGTTCGAGCGGGCCGTCCGGCGAGGTACCGAATTCGTCGTCGTCACCGATCTTCAGCGCTACTCCGCGCAAGCCGACGACATCGGCGGCCGCGGGTACCTTCTCCCGGACCGCATCGCTCGCACCGGTCGGCACCCCCATCATCGGCGGTCCGGCGAGGACATAGTCGGCTTCCACGCCCTGATCGACGAGCCGGGAGATGCTGACCTTCGCCGATTCGCCGAGCATCCCGATCGCGGTGACCAGCATCAGTCCGAGGGTCAGCGCGAATGCGGTGGCCGCGGTGCGCCGCGGATTGCGGATCGCGTTGTTGCGCGCCATCTGGCCGATCGGGCCGAACGGCCGGATCAGCCAGCCGAGGCCGGCCAGCACGGGTCGCGATAGTGCCGGGGCGGCGAACAGCACCGCGAGGATCAGTCCCAGCGCGCCCACCCCGACGACCGCCGCCGCTCCGCCGCCGGTGTTCCGTGAACCGAGCACCACCAGCACCACGCCCGCGACCGCCAGCACCACGCCCGCGACCGTGCGGCCCCGCAGCGAGTCCCCGGCAGAAGCGAACTCCTCCCGCATCGCCTGCACCGGCGGAATCCGGGAGGCCCGCCGGGCCGGCGCGTATGCGCTCACCACGGTCACCAGCAGCCCGACCGCGAACGCCACCAGTACCGTGCGCGGCAGGACGGCCATGGTTCCGGTCGGCAGGCCGAGATCGAAGGCGTTCAGCACCGCGGCCAGCCCGTAGGCCAGCGCGATTCCCGCGAGCAGCCCGAGCAGGCTGCCGATGACACCGACGATCAATGCCTCGGCGACCACCGAGCGGCCCACCTGCCCGCGGCCGGCGCCCACGGCCCGCAGCAGTGCCAGTTCCCGCAGACGCTGCGCCACCAGCATGGAGAAGGTGTTGTAGATGATGAAGGTGCCGACGATCAGCGCGATCGCGCCGAACGCGAGCAGGAAGTAGTTCAGGAAGTTCAGTGCCTCGGAGATCTCGGCCTTCATCTCCGCGCGGACCTGATCGCCGTTCTGCGCCTTGTAGTCCGGGTAGAGCATGGACAGCCGGTCGCGCAGCGTATCGCCGGGGATACCCTCGGCCGCGATATCGAGGTAGGCGACGTGCGTACCGTCCGTGAACAGTTCCCTGGCCTGGGCCTCGGTGAACTGCACACCGATGAAACCGCCGGTATCGGTGGCCGGAGCGTACAGTCCGGCGACGGTCACATCGATCGGGCCGCCGTGCGAGGGCACCAGAACCTTGGTGCGATCCCCCACCGCGAGCCCGGCGCGTTCGGCGGCACCGGTGTTGAGTGCGATCTGCCCCGGTTCGGCCGGCGGCGCGCCCGCGACGAACGGGTCCGGTTGGGCGACCGATCGCTCGGGTGGCAGATAGGCCAGCCCGAAGCTCGGTGCCCCGCCGGTCTGCACGGCTTTCTTTCCGGCCGGGTCGAGCAGCACCACCGACCCCTCGATACCGGGTGCCACGGTCCGGACCCCGTCCATGGCGGCCACATCGTCGGCCACGTCCTGCGGGATACCCGGGGACTGCCGTTCCTCGGGACTCAGCCGGACATCGACCCCGGCGGCCTCGCCTGCGAAGATTCCGTCGAAAGTGCGCTGCAGCGTATCGGTGAAGACGAAGGATCCCGCGATGAACGCGGTCCCGAGCACCACGGACAGCAGGGTGAGCGCCAACCGGACCTTGTGCGCGGCGAGATTGCGCAGGGCGACGGTGCGCATCGGATGTGCGGCCACTATCGGGTCTCCACTGTCTTGCGGGGGCGTCCCGCACCCCGGTCGGCCCGGCGAATGGTTACGCGCTGGTCGTTCACCGGACCTCCAGTGCCTTCATCCGGTCCAGCACGGTCTCGGCGGTAGGGTCGCGCATCTCGTCGACGATCCGGCCGTCGGCCAGGAAGATCACCCGGTCCGCGTACGCGGCGGCGGCGGGTTCGTGCGTGACGATGACGACCGTCTGGCCGAATTCGTCCACCGCGGCCCGCAGAATCGACAGCACCTCACCGGAGGACCGCGAGTCCAGGTTGCCGGTCGGCTCGTCCCCGAAGATGATCTCCGGTTTACCGGCCAGTGCCCGGGCACACGCGACCCGCTGCTGCTGCCCACCGGACAATTCGCTGGGCCGGTGGCCGAGCCGGTCCTCCAGACCCAGTCGCTTCAGCACGGTGGCCAGCCACTCGGCTTCGGGGCGGCGACCGGCGATATCGAGCGGCAGGGTGATGTTTTCCAGCGCGGTCAGCGTCGGGACCAGGTTGAACGCCTGGAAGACGAAACCGATCCGGTCCCGCCGCAGCGCCGTCATCTCCTTGTCGGAGAGGTCGGTGAGTTCGGTATCGCCGATCCGCACCTGTCCCGAACTCGCCGCGTCCAAGCCGGCCAGACAGTGCATCAGGGTGGATTTACCCGAGCCCGACGGCCCCATGATTGCGGTGAATTCCCCGCGGGTGAGATCGACCGATACCGCGTCCAGGGCCGTGACCCGGGTATCCCCGGACCCGTACACCTTGGTGAGTTCGATGGCACCGGCGGCGACAGCGGACCCGGGACCGGCCGAGTCCGTATCGACAGCATGAGCAGTCATGGGTCCAGTCTGTCGGGCCGCGCGCTGCCGCGCCATCCGGGATGCCCCTGACCCCGGTCCCCGCACCGTCGTCCTCTGGTAGCGGGGCCGATCATCCGGCAGCTTCGAGTGGCCGGGCTGCGAGGCACCTGTGCCGCCCTGTGCTGGTAGGCCGACGTCTATCCGAACCGTGCCCAGCGGGGGGGCCCCCGGGGGGGGGGGCGGACCACACAGAGAAAGTTGGGGCGCCGGCAACCCCGGAACAAAAAACGGGGGGGGGGGGGGCGGGGGGGGGGGGTGATAAAGGTAAAGAGCCCCCCCCCGGGGTTT
>NZ_JARWOV010000292.1 GCF_029868855.1 Nocardia carnea
CCCCCGTGTGTTTTTTTTCCATTATTGGTTGTTTGCCGGCTCCTCACAATTAAAAAAAAACAACCCCCCTCGGGTGGTGTTTAAATATATCCTCTGCCCGCCCCGGTTTTTGGTGCCGCGCGTTAGAACCGATCAGCCTAAGGCGGCGAAACCGTCGCCGATCTTATTATCGGTTTCGAGGGCGCGCTGCAGCGCGTTCTCGACCGCGATGGCGAGCTGGTCCAGCTTGTGCAGGGTGTCCTCCAGTTCGGTGTTCACCGACTGGTGCGCAGTCTGGAAACCTTCCTGCGCCCCCTGGCTCGCCATCGCGGCGAGGAAGTTGTCCTTGGCGGTTGCCAGGGCCTCGATCTCACCCTGGATCTTGCTGCCCTCGGTCTTCAGCGAGTCGAACAGCGCCTCCATGGTGGGGCGGTCGTACAAGATATCGCTCATGTTCCCAATTCCTTGTCAGTCGAGCAGATAGGTGAAGTGCTGCCGGTACAGGATCTACAGGCTGGTGTAGCCGCCGCCGGGGATGAAGGCGTCCTCGTCCATACCCAGGATGGTCTGGGTGGCGTCCTCGGTGGCCTTGGTCAGCTCGTCCAGTTTCTGATTCAGGCGGTCGGACTCGTCGCTCCACGCCTGCGAGGTGGTGACGAACGACGCGTTCGCGTCGCCCTTCCAGCCCGCACGGGCCGCATCGCTGGCCGAATCGACGGCCTTCACCGACAGCCGCAGGTTTTCGATGGCCGTGTACATTTCGCCGGTCGCCTTCTTGACCAGCTCGAGATCGAGATCAACACCCTGTGTAGCCATTACTGGGTTCCTTTCGTGAGGTTGGTTTTCCGCCGCGATCGCAGCATCTCGCGTCGAGTAGAACGGTGGGTTATCACCTGGGGAACTACGGTGTCAGCCACCTCCCCCCGGGCAGGCCCTCGAGCAACGTGGCGATTGCCTGCGTCACCCGATGGTCGCTACCCGTTGTGACCGTCGACCAGATCTGTTGATCCGGCGAGACCGTGGGTGCGGCGGCGAGCCGGCCGCGATCGGTGTCGTAGACCGCGACGGCGCCCGGCGCCCGGGTGGTGAGTCCGTCGTCGTGGCTGTAGGCCACGATTTCGGTGAAGCCCCGGCAGGTGGCGAACGCCGCGGCGAGCACCGTCGCGTCGCGGTCGCCCACCCCCAGGGCGTAGATGGCATCGGCGAAATCGCCGGTGGTTTCGGCGTTGTCGAGCCGGCCGGCCAGGTCGTCGGCCGGTGCGCTGAACCCCGCGACCTCGGCTGCCTCGGCCGGTCCCAGCGCGGTGAGCAGAGGACGTGCCAGCGCCTCCGGTGAACCGTCGCACCAGATCGTCGTGATCTCGAAACTGTCCCCCTCGCGCACCGCCAAGGCATGCTGTTCGCCGCGCCGGGCCACACAGAACCGCAGTGTGCGATCTCCGGCGAAGCCGCGGGCCACCAGTTCGCGATCCGGCTGCGCCAGTACGAAAAACGCCTGCGCTGTAGTGGGCTCGACATCGCCTTCGGAATCGAAAACACCTACCGCGGTGAGTTCGTCGACGGCGCGCTCGCGGGCCGCCTGCCATTCTTCGTAGGAATCCTGTTGCGGTCCTGCGGCGAGCACCAGGGGCAGTGTCTGCACACCCAGGCGTTCGGCGACCGCGAGCAGCGCGTCGTTGGTCAGGGTCGTCACGACGTACCTCCGGCCCGGGCTTCCGGCGCGGAAGCCGCCGGTTCGACACCACCGAGTACCGCGGGCGCGGCCCGGAGTTCGTTCTCCGCGCCGAGATGGTCGCCCTCGTCGCCGGAGAGCCCGGCGCGGGGGAAGCGGGAGGTGTCCTGGGCCGATCCGCCTGCACCGGCCGTCGCGCCGGGTGCGAGCGGGGCAGCCTGCGAGGAGGCTCCGGCACCGGTTACCGGGGTGGTTTGCGGGGCCCTTTCCGAGGTGGTCGCCGATTGCGCGTAGATGGGGGCGCTGTAGGCGGACGGAACCCGCGGCACGGCGGCCGGGATCGGGACGGACCCGATACCCATCGCCCCCAGCGACATACCACCCCGTATCGCCGGCGGCGGCGCGGTAGCGGAAGCCGTTGCGGCCGCGGCATGTTCGGCGGCCAATGCCGTCTCGGGCGCGACCATCGGCGGTGCGGTCTGCTGCCACGGTAGTGCGAGAGGTTCGCTGGCCTTCTCGTAGTTTTCCATGACCCGGGAGGCCACGGCTTTCGCCACGTCGGAATCCTTGTCCACCTCGGCGGCGACGGCTTTGATCGGAGCACCGACCATTCCGCCGACGGCCTCGAGCATGCGCTGGACCTGCTGGATCTGTTCGATATCGACGGTATGCGGCATGGCCAGCCGCGCCACTTCGTACGCGGCGACCTGCGCCTGGAACCTCGCCGCGTTGGCCGCGGCGGCGCCCGCCGCTTCCACCAGCCAATCCCGCAGTGTCGAAATACGCTGCAGTACTTCACTGCTCCGGCCGGAACCCCAGGCGCCCCGCATCTCGACGACGGCCTTCTCGTATTCCACCACCGCCGCACCGAAAGACGCGGCCAGACGCGTCCAGGCCTGGACGGCCTCGGCCATCGGCACCGAGCCCGGACCGGTGGCGAGCTCGCGGGCCAGCCGGTCGGCCGGCCGCGCGGGCCACACCACACCGGTGAAGCCGGGTCGTGGTGGTTCGATCATCGCTGGGAAATACCCTTCGCTCATCGGCACTGCAGAAGCCTGTCAGGCCTCGGTCCGGCCGAGGTTCGCGGCGTTATCGGTTTCCATACCGTCGAACCGAGTCGTACTGAGCCGCAGCGTGGCCGCCAGTTTGCGCATTTCCTGCACGCTGGCCTGAGCACTGGTCAGATAAGACGCCGCGACATCGTTGTGGGTCTGCGACGCCCGGCCCGACACCTCGTCCACACCCGCCGGAACCACGGTCAGCGCGTCCTGGACCGCCGCCAGATCGGCGGCGAGCCGATCGGCCAGCGAATCCAGCCCCGACGATGCCTTCCCGGCCGCGGCGGGGTCGAAACGGACGCCGTCGTACACCTCACCCATCTCGTTCTCCATGAGACCCTCCTGTGTCCTGGTTACCGGCTCGTGTCAGAGCGTGAGTTCCTTGTCCGGCGGGGGTTCCGAGGTCGATTCCGCCGCGCCGACCACCGGCACCGCGATACCTTCGATCGGCCCGACCACCTCGTCACCGTGTTCGGCCGAGACAGCACCACGCGCTGAACCGTCGGTTACCGACTCGCCGTCGCGCGCCATTCCCGCCGCCCCCATACCCGCACCCATCGGCATATAGCCCGGGCTGTTTCCCGAGGCCGGAGTCGACCCGTGGGGAGCCGCCGACGACGACATACCCGCGACCGAACCCGGCGACGTTGCACCGAACGCTCCGACGGCACCGAGCGGGCCGGGTGCCGCGACCTTGGATCCGGGGAAAGCGCCGAGCGGTGCGGGCGCGGCGCCCAACGCACCGGCTCCCAGACCGCCACCGGCCCCGAGACCGCCGCCGGCCCCCAGGCCACCCGGAGCGCCGGGCCGGTCGCTATCCGGCGCACCGGGCGCATCACCCAACGGTTTCGGCGCGGACAGTGCGGTATTCGCGGGCGCCAGTTTGCCCAGCGCCTGAGCGGCCTGGCTCGCGGAGCTGATCAGCGGTGTGACCATCCCGATCATCTGCACGAGCTGGCTCATCTGCTGACTCGGATCGACCCCGGTCGGCGCGTCGGTGATCTTCACCTTCTCGCCGGTCTGCGTCAGTGCGGCGCCTTCGACGCCGAGCTCGGTCTTGGTTTTGACAGTGATGGCCAGCGCTTCGGCCGCCGCCTCGATCGCCGAGGCGACCAGATAGGCTGCGCCGCCACCGGAAGACGCGTAGAGCGGGGCGAGTGCCAGTTTCGCGGAAAACGCCCCGATCACCACGGCCATTTCCCCGCGGCCGATCGCAACACTGGTCGCGCCCTTCGCGAGATGCAGTTTCTCCGCGGTGCTCTGCGCCTCCAGCTTCGCGGCGTCGGTCTGCGCCTGCCCCGCCTTCTCCGCTGCCTGCGTAGCACCCATCCCCTGCCACAGGCTCATCGCGGCCTGCAGCGCGGACGTGCCCACCTGCATCACGGTCTGCATCACCGTCGACACCTGCGCCAGCAACTGCGTCGGGTCCACACCCGGCGGCGGGGCCGCAGCGTCCGCCGGATCACCCGCGGCGGACGCCTGCGGTGCGGGCGCCGGCGCCGGCGCGCCCAGCTGCCCGGAGCCGAAGGCCGACGCCAGATCGGTGAGCGGTCGCATCAGCGCACTCAGATCGATCATGGGTAGCGGCGGCAACTCCGGCAGCCCGGCCAGGTGACCGAACGCCGGCAGCTCCGGCAGATTCGGCAGGCCCATGCTGTTGAGGATGTCGTTCACCGGCATATCGAGCATGGGTGCCAGCGCGCTGCCCCGCAGCAGCTCCAGGACGGTCGGATCCAGCGGATCCGCGCCGGCCGGCGGCTGGGCGCCCGGGAGCGGGGCCGCTCCTGGGGTGCTCATGATCCGGGGTTCACCGCGCCGATATTCACCGCGTTCCCGGCGTCGGTGAGCTCGTAGTTCGCGGCGGCCTGATGCGCGGTGAGCGCGGTACCGGCATGCACCGCGGCGAGTTCGGCGACCGAGGACAGATGGTTGGCCTGTGCGTAAGCGAACGCGACGAGGAATTCCTGGCCGATGAGCCCGAACGCCGGTACCGCGAACCCGACCGTAGCCGCCTGATCGACGGCTGCGGTCGTTGCGATTCCGGCGGCCATGGCCGCGGATTCGCTGCCGTACAGACGCACTGCATCCGGTACAACGTGCACGTTGTTCATGTCTCTTGTCCAATCCCGAAACATCCCACAATGTTTCGTCGTCAACGGTACCCAGCGGGCACCACCGGCCGGGACCGCCGACCGGTTAACAGTCGGTGACTACCTCGTGCTCTCCGAATTGAAGGTGTCGATCAGTTCGGCCTTCTCGGCGATCGCCCGGGCGGCGGCCGCCCGCGCTGTCTCGACCAGCGTTTTCTCGAACTCGGCGGGGCTCAGTTTGTTGATCCCACCGCTCAAACTCAGCCCGACGGGTGCCGCGTTCCCGTCCACCTCCACCGTCACCGAACCGTCCGGTGCGGTCTCGCTGACCACGATCCGGGCCATGGCTTCCTGCAGATCGGTCAGCCGATAGACCTGCTGCTGAACCCGGGCGATGAGTTCGTCCATCGTTTCGACCATGTCAACCCCTCGAATCCTTCGGACCTATACAGAACGGAGCCAGCTCTCCGGTTCGGTCTCGTACTCCTGCTCCTGCACCAACTCCTGACGCGCGACCTCCTCCTCCGTCGGAAGGCCCGCCAACTTCAGCATCTCGCTGGTGAAACCCGCCTCTTGCAGATGCCGACGCCGCTCGAGGCCGGCCCGGGCCGCGGACTGCCGACACAGTCGCAGGATCTCGGCGGCCAGCGAATCAGGGTCGCGGCGGAGTTCGCCGGGTTCGACGGAAATCGAGGTGGGCAGGCCCATCTCGGTGGTCCGGATCCGGATGGAACCGTTGAGTGAATGGGCGGTGAACTCGGTCGGGAACTCGGTGTCTCCCGGAACTCCTGCGCTCATCGTCCTCCTGCCTTCGCTATGGCGCCGCCTCCGGCGACGCGGGATTCGCACCCCGCCCGAGTATGGATCGAGGAGGTGAACCGGGGGTTATCGAACGGCGTGGGGACCGGTGGAAATCGGTGCATGCTGCGCGAACGCCGTGCAGCATATGCCGGTTGCCAAGAGTGGGAACATATGTGGCGCCCGCAGGCGCGATCCGGATATACGCTGACGCCGTCCAATCCCGGGACTCCCACCCCCGGAAACCACAACTGAATACGAAATCGACCGGCGCGGTGCCGGCCGACCGGCCGCGATGCGGCCAGGTACGGTTCCGGCCGCCGCACGGTGTGCGCTGCTCTCACGAATGGATACAGCAACCCCACAGAACCCCTCCTGACTTTCTGCGCTCCCCACGGTGGCGCGTGCCCCATATACCTCGACCGGGTTTTCTCGGTCGGCGCCACTTCTGTTAACAGTGTGCCTGCCGATCCGGCTATGCCGGAAGCGCTTTCCGCGCTGGAACGCGAATGCTCAGGTCGACGCGGCACCGGCGTACCTACACATACCCGCCGCGCCGAACGCAGAACGCCGGATCCGTGTGCGCGGACCGATAATCTGAATTACGTGCACAAACGGACGGAAGATCCGCAATGAGGCGTATCGACCTGAACTCCGATGCCGCCTCGATCGGAGACGACCTACGGCTCGAGTACGACGGCGAGCCGTTCACCGGTGAGGTCGTCGAAGAGCTCGTACCGGGACAGCTACTGTCCCAGGAGTACTACGTCGACGGCCTCCCGCACGGCAGTACCCGCGAGTGGTGGCCCGACGGTCGCCTGAAATCCGAGGGCGAGAACTACCGGGGCAGACCGTGCGGAGTTCTACGACGCTGGCATCCCGACGGGCGGCCCGCCACGGCGATCCTCTTCGACGACCGGGGAGGGTCGATGGCAGTGCGGGAGTGGGAGCATCTCGGACATCGACTCCCGAATCCGTAACGGCATCAGCTCCCCAGATTCGCCCGCTCCTCCTTGATCGTCCGCACGACTTCCGCAATCTGCCGGTTGACCACCCCGACCATACGTTTCCGGTCCACCGACAGTACAGTCGACGGATTTCCCGGGACGATCAGGTACCGGCCGTCACCTGTGATATCGCGCCAGCGGAGTCCCAGCCGTCGAATACCGCGCGGACCGAATCGAGAGAATCCTTGCACCACGGTGATAGTTCCGGCCAGATCGGCCGGGGCATCACCGAACGACCTACCGAATGCGGTGGGATCGTCGTCGCGGTGCAGAACCGACGAGCGTTTCACGGGGCGCTCCAGTCCGTTGCCTGCAGGACCGCTGGGGAGTGAGAAGTCCGCGCGTCGACCCGGTTGGACCTCCGGTAATTCCGCCACCACCGCATCGGCAAGGCCGACGGCCTCGTGCTCTGACATCGTGAACCCGGCGGCGTGCCACAGGGTTCGGCCAGGTTCCTGGATGACCAGATACGCGTTGTCGCCCTTGCGTGTACCGAGCAGCCGAACAGAACGCTCGGCGTTCTGGAAATCCTGTCCGTCGAACCCACGGACAACGACCCGGATATCGGGGGCGGCCATACCCGTCATGATCTCCGCCAACTCCGGGCCGAAAAGCGACCGGACCCGTTCGGCCGCTTCGATCACCTTGCGGCGGTGATCGTGGTGACGACCGGGCTCACTGGTGTAGACGAAGGGTTCCGGGAGATACCCTTCCTTCGTAGCTTCCCAAGCCGCAACGAATTCGACATCCGTAAACGTCCAGGTACGGCTCACTGATCGACCACCGGTTTGGCGACGATCGACGGATCGCCGATTCCCTCCTCGAGCCATTCGGTGGAATCGAGGTAGTCGGCGCGTTTGTGGTCCTTGCCCTGCGCCCCCTGTGCCCCGCCACCGGCACCGCCGCCGCCCATCGGCATCCCACCCATAGGTGCACCCTGCCCGGCGGGAGCCGCCGCTACGCCGGTGAATTGACCACCGGCAACACCCGTCGCAACAGAAGCCCGCGGGAACAGTTTTGCCGCCTTCTCCACCATCGGCGCCGGTGGCGGCTTCACTCCGCCCGGCGCACCGGAACTTCCGCCCGCACCCCCACCACCGAGGCCGGCCGGTAGCTTGCCTGCCTTCTGGAGGGCGGACTGATAGCCCTTCACCGCGTCCTGCAAGGCAGGCATACCCGGCAGCCCCGTGATACCCGCCTGTTGGAGGGCCTGCTGGGCCGCGGTGGACAACTGCTGCCCCATCTGACCGAGTTGCTGCAATCCTTGCTGCGCCGCCTGCATCAGCGGCTGGGTGCTCGACTGCTGTTGGAGGGCCTGCTGCTGCTGTTGCAGTGCGGCCTGCTGTTGCTGGGCCTGCGTTTCGAGATCTTGCTGCGCGGCCAGCAACTCCTGACGTTGTTGTTCGATCTGGTCGAGCGCGGCCTGCTGCTGTTGCTGTGCGGCAGAAGTCGTCCCCGGCGGAGTGCCACCACCGCCGCCGTTTCCACCGCCACCACCGTTCCCACTGCCGCCGTTTCCACCGTTGCCACCGTTCTGTCCCGGGTTGTCGGTCGTCGGCGGGACCGGGTCCGGCAGTATCGCGATCTTGGAATCGGTCAGTTCGAGCCCCGGAAGATATGCCTCTTCCATGGCCCGGATGGCCGCTTGCCGCCGCGCTTCCTTCTCTTTCTGCACATAGGACTCGCTGGTGGTGGTCTCGCCGTCGTCGAGCGGCGGAGCGTCCCACTGGCCCATCTCGTACCAGGTCGCCGAAAGCCACTGCGAGGTGTACTGCAGGTTGTCGCCGATCAAGTTCATATTGGCGACCAGCTTGTCGGTATCCGCTCCGTAGGCGGTCACAGCCCCGCGCGCCGCTTCGGCACCACCCTCGTGATCGGGGCTGCGCCAGGAGTTCTGGGTCGAGATCATCTTGTTGACCAGGTCGTCGAACTTCTCGTTCAGCTGCCCGGCCAGCCACCGCCAGTCGGCCGCCGCCTGCGCCACCTTGACGAAAGTGAAGTCACCCGTGTTTCCGAAGGACTCCTGCATCGACTGGTACCGCTCGAAGGAGAGGGAATGTGGGTCCTCACCGTGCACCTGGGCGGATTCGAACTCCACGCCCGAAGCCGGATCGCGGAGGCTCCCGGGCAGACCGCCCCCGTCCTCGGTCAGCCCTGGATACACGTATCCGGGCACATTGGTGGTCTCCTCGAGTCGCGGGCCCGGCCGATCGCTCAACGATCCCGGGCGGTCCACTCGGTCGATTTCGAGAGCGGAATCGTCATCGGTGTTCGAATACGCCTTCCCCGCCGCGATGAACGTATCCATCATGTCGTTGAGGATCGTTTCGTGCTCGTCGAGGATGCCGCGTAGTTCCCGGCCCTTCTGATTGAAGCGCTCCGTCAGTGCCTCACTCGACCCCAGGTTGCTGAAGGCGGGAAGAGAATCGACGAGATTCACCTTGTCCCGCACGGCCAGTACCCGGCCGAGCACCTCGTTGCACTTCTCCGCGAGACCCTCGACCACGCCCGGCTGAAGCTCCAGTGCGCCGCTCTCGGCCTGCGTGGACAAACCGGACCATGGATTACTGGGTTCGGGTGCCATACCTCATACTCCCGCCGAATCGGATATGCGAGAAAGCAAGCCGAGCCACCCGGACCGGGCCTGAAATGATTTCGCGACCACCGTGCCTCGACGCGCGGCCAGGTCGGGGGTGATCGGAACAGTGCACGCGATGTCCTCCCCGCCGACAACACAAGACACAATCGAAGGTTACCGCCGGGACTTACCACCACCCCACGACCGGCTGAACACGCGTCGAACCCTTCCGATACGGAGGGTACCAACGGACGAAGACACGTCGGTACCCCTCGGCCCGGGCCCGCGTTCCCAACCGGAAGAACCCGCACTCATCGGCCGGGCCTACTGCCGCACACCACCGCGTCGTAGCCGGAATACCCGATCGGCGGCACATTGTGGCCCGGTGCGAGCGCTGATCGGCGCCGGCCCATCCCACGGCATACAGCCCACGCGGGCCTCCGTACAGCTCCGGCCGGGCCGGCGATTCACCGGGGCTGTGCCGTTACGGGGTCGGATCGCTCGGGCGCGGCGGATACGCGGGCAGCACTGGTCCGCTGGTATCCCCCGGCGATCGCGCGAAGCTCGTCCTCGGTGAGTACGTCCGTTATTCGGTCGAAACCCTGTGGAGCGCGCTCCTCGACCAGCCGCAGCACCCGGTCGGCCGGGATATCACGGTTGGCCAGCACGACAGCATTGGCGATATCCAGGCGAGCCGCCTCGTAGGCCGTCAAACCGTCCCGGGGGTCGGCGGCGCGGGCGAGCTCGGCAGCGAGCACGCCGGCATCGAGAATCGCCTGCGAGCCGCCGTTGGAACCGATCGGGTACATCGGGTGCGCGGCATCGCCCAGCAGGGCGACCCGACCGAAGACCCAGCGCGACACCGGATCACGGTCGACCATCGGATACTCGAGAATGCGCTCGCTGCCGGAGATGAGCGCACCGACATCTATTCCGTCGAAACGCCAACCGCGATAGTGCGGTAGTACCTCGTCGAGCCGGCCGGTCCGCTGCCAGTTCGCCGCCTGCTCCGTATGGTCCGGCATCCGGACTTCGGCGACCCAGTTGACCAAGGCCCGGCCCTCCCGCCGCGCCGCGGCCGAAATCGGGTAGGCGACAAGTTTCGCAGTGTGGTTACTCCCGGCCATCACCATGGAAGCGCCGGTCAGGAACGGTTCGGTCATCGTGACGCCGCGCCACATGCGGATGCCGTTCCAGCGCGGCGCGCCTTCATCCGGATACAGGCCGGCACGTACGGCGGAATGCAGTCCGTCCGCGCCGATCACCAGGTCGGTGGTGATCTCGACGGTCTGGTCCCGGGCTCGGTCATGGACGGTGCTGCACACCCGGTCCGGATATTGCCGGGCCGCGACGAACCGCATACCCGTGCGAATAGCGCCGGAGCCGAGGCGAGCGCGAACCGCGGCCGCGAGCAGTGTCTGCAATTCACCGCGGTGCACCGAGTACTGCGGATGATCGTGCCCGGCCGCCAGGCCACGGGGTTCCCGCCAGATCTCGTTGCCGAACCGATCCAGATGCACCAGCTCCGCGGTGGGAATCGCCAGGCCGGCCAGGTCTTCCCCCAGGCCGAGTTCGCACAATTCGGCCGTGGCGTGCGGCAGGAGGTTGATACCGACCCCCAGCGGGAGCAACTCGGTGACGCTGTCGATGACGAGCACGTCGATACCCACGGCGTGCAGGCGCAATGCTGTCGTCAGGCCGCCGATTCCGGCCCCGGCCACCAGGACCTTCACAGCGCCTCGGCCAGCGGTGCGAATTCGGGGCTGATGCGCTCGTGCAGGTGCGCCACCGGTATATCCGCGCGATCCTGCAGCAGGCTTTCCTTGTATACGCAGCGATCGCCATTCGCCGTACCGGCGCGGGACCAGGTGGTGAGGCCCGATCCGAGCACGATTCGTGCCAGGTGGTAACCCATCGCGGTCATACTGTGCCCGATCGGCCGGTGCCGGTCGGCGAGTACCGCTGCCGACTCGTGCCCGGCCACGATCACCACGGAATTCTTGGACACCACGGTTCCGTTCCCGATGGTGAGGACCGAACGCCGGATGATCACCGGCTCCGCCCCGGACAGACCGAGAGCGCAGCGGATACCACCTGTCAGTTCGGCCGCGGTCGTGGGGGATTGCTCGAGCAGATCGAGGCGCAGGGGGGCACCGACCAGAGCTTCGAGCAGAGTTGTCATCGAACCATCGGATCTGAGTAGTACCCGGGTTATCGCCGGAAAGTCCGATGCCTCTGTAACTGTCGATGGTTCCGCCGCCATAACCGCCGAATATAATTGCTATCGCACAAGTTTCCAGCCGGCGGGAATAGTTGACCGTAGTGATTTCCGGGAATTTCACCACAGGACACCGGATCGGCACGACTCGGTTACAAACCCGGCAATCGACCGGCTAATAGGAACTATTCGGCATTACCATGCGCATTTGCGAGTTGGGCGGGCCCGGCAGGCCCGCAATGCTAGCAAGCAGCGCCACCTCGGCCCGAGGATCCGTTACACAACAACGACAACCGCCGTAACCGGGATGACTCCAGAAGTTCATCATCGGCTCCCGGCACCTCCGGGGAATCCCCTTCGGCAATCCGTCGCGGACCCGCTACCGGCCGTAATCCCAGAATTTCCCAGCGCTCCACCGTCCGGAAGCCGGGCTTGTGTTCTATTCGGTGAGAACACCACAAACCGGCCGTGCCCGTTGTATTGTTTCTGCGCATCGGTAAGGCGGTAATGAACTTCGGCTATTGAATGGCAATTTCGTTTCCGGCGCCGCGGCCGAACACCAGTGCGAGGCGAGGTCGACTCCGGATGCCGAAGAGCACGCCGCCGCTTGGAAAGCAGGTTTAATAGATGTCCAAACTCGCTGCGGCACTGAGTAAGTCGCAACTGACCGGACGCAAGCCGGCAATACTGACCACACTGCTGATCGTGGTGGTAGTGGTCGCGGCGTTGATCGTGATACCGCTGTGGCGGGATTCTGCGGCACCGGCCACCATCGACGTCGCGAACCCCGTGCCGGTTTGTGAGGTGGCCGAGGGGGATCCGGCCCGGGAATCCAACCGGCGGATCGCCGAATCCGCGGTCGCCGATCTGCTCGCCGGAACCCGGTCCTACCTCGGCCCGTGCGCCGAATACGGCGCGAGTCTGCCGCTCGGCGGCGGGCGGATCACCGCCTTCTCACAGACGAACGAAGCGGGTGAACCGCTCGCCGTCGGGCTGGCGGCCGACGACGCCGTCTACGACGCCCTGCCGTACGAACCGCCGTCGGGCCGCCTGTGGTGTCACGACAAGAATACGGACGGCGTGGTGGCCGATCACGGCGAATGCGCCGGCGGCCACGAGACCGTCCTACCGCTGGGTGACGCCTTCACTGCGCGTGCGGACATTCCGTTCACCTATGTACTCGCGAACTGGAATCCGCACGGGCACGTCCCGCCCGGCGTCTGGGATACCGCGCATTTCGATGTCCACTTCTATCTGAACGACAATGCCGAGCGGCTGGCCATCCGGCCCGGGTCGTGCCCGCAGCTCACCCACTGCGACGACTACGCGCTCGGCAAGATCCTGCCCGACCCGAAGTACCGTCACCCCGACTACGTCGACCTCGACGCGGTCGAACCGGGGATGGGCCAGCACCTGATCGACTCGGCCACCCCGGAATTGAACGGCGGCGATTTCACCAGCACCTTCATCTACGGAAGCTGGAACGGCGAGATCACTTTCCTCGAACCGATGGTGGCTCTCTCCCGATACGAGGCCCTGCGCAGCGGTAGCCAGGAAGACTCCTGTATCGATATCAAACAACCGCAGGCCTGGCAGCAACCCGGCTGGTATCCGACGAAGTATTGCCTGCGCCACCGGGACAACCGCGCGGAGACGTTGACCACTCTCGAAGGTTTCGTCCGGCATACCGCCGGCTGACGGACTCCGCCGCGCACCGATCGGCCGGCCCGGTCGGTGCGCCGGCTCGGCCCGGAGTACGCGGCTACAGGAGCGACCGGTTGCGGTTGCGGAAGCGGCGGCGGAATTCCGGTAGGTACTGCGACGGCGCGACCGAAGACGACGACCGTTCCAGCACACCGTCGTCGGCCACGTAGAAGATCGCCCGCCCGATCGCGATCTCGCCCGGCGCCACCGGGGCGAACACCATCCAGCCGCCGTCCACCCGGTCCGCGCGCAGGTCGTCCACCGGGTAGCCGGACGTATCCTCGCCGCTCTCGGTGAGATAGCGGCCGACCAGGTCGATCGCCTGCCGCTCCGGAAGCGGTTCCGGGGCGGTGACACCGCCCAGCACCAACTGGTGGAAGGCGCTGTCGATATCGAAACCGTCCGCGTCGGGAAACACAGCGGTCAAGGTGGCGCGGGTGAGGGTGGCGGATTCCGCGGCCGCGACGAAGGTTTCGATCGCCGCCATCCGCTCGTCGGATGGGTCGGACTCGAGGATCAAGCCGGAAACGATCCGTACCACCGTCGCAGTGTCCCGGATGCCCGGAACCGCGCCGGCGACGGCTTCGGGTGCCGGGGACTCACCCCGATACCAGCGGCTGCCGTCCCACCAGTAGCAGAAGGTGAGTTGTCCGGTTCCCGATCGTTCGTTCAGGACCGGACCCGCAATCCATTCCGGCGCTCCGCGGAACAACGCCGGTAACGGCGCCTCCTGGTTGTAGGCCGCGTCCAGCTCCGGGGAGTTCCACACCCCACCCGAGAGCACGGCGCGACCACCCGGCAGCGAATGCAGGGTGCTGCCGCTGCGGCTCGCACCCTCGAACCAGCGCAGGCCGGGGGTGAGCCGGGGACCCCACTCCGACTTCACTGCGACGAACGCCGCGCACAACGCCGCCCACCGCGCCGCCATCACCGGAAATGGCGGGAAACCCTCGACCGGGTCACCGGTTACGCCGGCGGAACGGTCGGCGGCGGCCTGGGCCGCCGCAACCGCCGGGGATCGCCGCTGGCGATCGCCGTGGAACAGGTAGGCGGCCAACCATACGGGGAGGGTCTTACGGGGAAATGCCTCCAGGTCGGCACGGTAGATCTCGGGTGCGAACAGTTGGTCGTCCGGAAACGGCTCGTCGCCGTAGTCGTAGTCGACCTCGAGCTGCCCGGAACCGGTCAACGCGATCAGCAACCGCCACCACGGTCCGTCACCCGATTCGGCGGATAGTTGCCGGTGTGCACGGATCAGCGCCAGCACCTGCGGTGTCGGGGACCAGCGGACCGCGCGCTGCTGCGCGTCGGAGAAAACGGCGAAACCGACATCGACGGCAACAGTCGAGGCGAATACCGCGTCCACCCGCTCCCAGCCCTCGGGCGCCACCGCGGTCAACTCGCGGGCGACCTGGTGCATCAGCGCACGGGCGCGTTCGGCGACGTTCTGTTCCCGGCCGGCCGCGGCCAGCGTGAAGCCCACATCCGGGTCGTTTTCCGGGGCGGTGGTATCGGCCGGCGGCTCCGGGGAATGCGGCGCCGGATCGGTGGGCGCACCGGCGGCTTCATCGGGCGGCCCGGCGGGCACCTCGTCTGGTTTCGTCACTTCGGCAACATTCTCCTAGTACCGTTATCGCGGTCACTGGGGCCGCGGCGCTCAGCTCTCGCCGCGCGCGCGGCGCATCTCCTCGAACTGACGGGCGAGCTCTTCGCGATGCCTACGGGCATTCGAACCGTCGAGCTGACCGGCGAAGGCTTCGCGCGCAGCCGTCACCAGTTCATCGGTGACATCGGGATACGCCCGCGCGATATCCCACAGCGCCTCCTCGGTTTCCATATCGAGGCCGGTTTCGGTGCGCAGACCGCCGCCGTTGCGCACCGATTCGAGCATCTCGGCGAAGTTCTCCCGCAGCTCGTCGTCGGTTGGATGGTCGATACGCATATCCGCTCCTCATCGATGTTGTTTCCGTCTCGGTCACGACGGCTCGGCGGCGCGCTCATTCTGCGAACACCTGGGCGCGGCGCTGCGGATCGGCGAGCACATCGCGCAGATAGGCGCCGAAATCCAGTTCCTCCGGCAGCGAACGATACGTCAGTTCACCGAGCTTGGTCCCGCCCTGGAACAGGGCGAAACGGGTGGTCCGGTGGGCGACGGTGTCCACCTCGGCGACGACGGAATGCTCGAGGTCGATCGTATGGGCGCCGATGCGCAACCCGAGACGGCCGTGCTGCCGGTACAGGACGACAGGCACGCCGCCGATCTCACCGTACAACCCGCTGACGCGACCGGTATTCGCCGGTGCAGCCTGCAGTGCGCCGGTGTACGGATTGAATTCCGACGGCACCCCGAACCCGGCAAAGGGCCGGACGACCAGCGGAACGAACGCAGCGTTACCCTGCCCACCCACACCCGGAGCACTCTCGCCCCGGTGAGGGCGGTAGCGGGCCCGGGGCTCACCTTGCTGTGACCCGCCGTTGGGCAGCGGCGGCGGCACAACCGGCGGATACGGCATCCCCGGCGGGTACTGGTCCGCGGGCGCGCCGCCACCGGGCATTCCCGGCTGCGCGTGAATACCGCCCGGATACCCCGGTGAATACGGCGGGCCCGGAGGTGCGGCCGGGGGTGAGTAGTCCGGTGCGCCCGGATACGGGCCCAGCGGCGATTCCGGATATGGAGTCCCCGGTGTGGGTGGCGCTGGGACCTGGGGCGGTGCCGGGTGAGCCGGTGATCCGGGAGCCTGCGGTGGCGCCGGCTGCCACGGGTACTCCGGCCGCGCCGGGGGCTGAGGCGGACCGGGGTTCCCCGGCGGCACCGGCGGTTCCGGCGGACCGGGCACAACCGGCGGCGAAGGCAGCTCCGGCGGGACGGGTGGCACCGGCGGCTCTGGCGGGATCGGCGGCACCGGAGGCACCGGAGGCACCGGAGGTTCTGGTGGCACCGGAGGTTCCGGAGGAACAGGTGGCAGCGGAGGCACCGGTGGCACCGGAGGTTGCGGTGGCACCGGGGGCATCGGCGGGACGGGTGGCACCGGCGGCTCTGGCGGCGCCGGAGGCACCGGAGGAACCGGGGGTTCGGGTGGTTCCAAGGGGTCCGGCCGGTCGGGAAGTTCGGGTAGCGGGACAGGCCACGGTTTGCGGTCGTTTTCGAACGGGAGTGGGAAGTCGGGCTCCCATTCGTGCGGTCGTTTCGGGATATGGGAACGCAGGGAAGAACCGCGGGGCAGCCGAGGACGGCGGTTGGTGGGGGCGCCTTCCTCGTCAGGCGTGTTCGGGCCGTCGGGACCGCCGCGGTTCGGGCGGGGGCCCGATCCTGTGACAGGTTCTCCCCTGTGTGCCCGGCTGCCGGTGTCGTTCGTTCCCGTGGCGGGTTCCTCGCCCGATTGCGGCCGGTCACGATCGCCGGGCACCGGGCCGGTCCCTACTGGACGCTCCAGGTCGCGGCCCACGGGGTCGGATTCGCCGGGACGGGCGCGGCCGTCTCGCCGCACCGCAGGATCGGATTCGCCGAACTCTGGACGGTCACCCTCGGGTGCCGACGGGTCCTGTTCGCCTGCAGTGGGGGCCGGGCGGGGGCCGTCCGGACTCGGGAGGGTTTCGCCGCCGTCCCGGCCGGGAACCGCGGGTGCCGGGCGGGGGGCGGTGGGGCCGGGGCTTTCGGCGTGGGTTTCGCGGAGGCGTTCGAGTACGCCGTCGAGCCGGGTGAGTTCGGCCTCGGCGTCGACCACGCGGCGGGCCGCTTCCTCGTATTCGTCGATCCGGCGCTGGTACGCCTGTTGTTCGTCGACCCGCGTCGTCCGCCCGCGCAGTTCCTCGAGCCGCTGGTCCAGGGCCGTATGCGAGGCCAGATCCGTTTCGTCCACGGGCAGGTCCGGATGCGGGGGCGGCAGGACGGCCCGGGCCCGCTCCGCGGCCATTTCGGCCCGGGCCCGGGCGGCCCGCAGCTCTGTCTCGTCCAGTTGCGCGGCACGCTCGGCGAGTTCGGCCGTGGCGGTGATGTCGCGGGCGCGCTGGTTCACCTCGCCACGCAGCTCGGCCTGCACTTCGGCGAGTTCGGCGGGCTTCAGCCGTTCTTCCTTGTCCAGCCGGCCGTCGCGGTACTTCTCGTAGACCTCGTTCCAGCGGTTCAGTTCGGCTCGTACGCGGACGAGATCCGGGTCGTTCTCGCTGATTTCGCCGCGCCGGTAGCGGTCGAGGACATCGTCCCAGCGGGCCAGATCGGCGGGCGGTAGATCGACTCCGATCGTGCGTGCGAAATCGGGGTTCGCGCCGAGTTCCGTAGCGGGAAGCAGATCCGTGTCCGCGTCCAGCAGACCCATCCGCTGTGGGGCATCCGTGAGGTGACGCAGATCCTCGATCAGGTCCACCAGGTGCCGCACGGCCCGGTGGTGCACCGGGATCTCGGCGCGGCCCACCCGCGGATCGACGGCGCGGTCGCCGTGCACCGCGGCATCGAAGATATCGACCTCGCCGAGGGCGTTCAGGAAATCGGTGAGGGCCGCGACCAGATCGGGCCGGCTGTACTCCCGGTAGACCAGGTCCCGGATACCGGCGCTGATCTGCCCCGGCTCGGTCACTGTCACCGCGTCGGAGAGCGCGTCGAGGCGCCGCATCAGGCGCAACGTGGCCGCTTCCACCGCGGACCGGTCCAGCGAAGCCAATGTTTCGGCGTAGTCCAGTATTCCGGCGATCTGCTGGATCCGCCGCGGGTTCGGGGTCGCGGGACCGGCTATCACCAGCGCTGCCCGCTCGGCGGTCACCGGCGCGGTCTCGTCCGGATCGACCCGGGTCGCCAGATTGCCGCGGGCCTGCGTCACCTCGTAATAGGTGTCGATATCCCATGCGGTCCGGGCGTGGTCGATGAGCGCTTCCAGCTGGGCGGCACGGATCTCGTTCTCGTCGCGCAGCGCCGACAGTTCTTCGGCGAGCCGCCGCGGATCGGCCAGATCTTCGTCGGCGATACCGAGCCGTTCGGCGAGTTCGCCGATGGCGTCGTCGATTTCGGCGCGGGTCATCTCGTCGACGGGACGCCCGGTCTGCGGCTCCACAGGATCGTCCGGCACCACCCGCCAGCCGTCACCGTCGTCTATCACGGTGACATCGAGGTGGCGACCGCCGACCTCGGCGCTGAGATGACGAACCCGCGGGGAACCGGCGTCGGCCACGATGACCCGTTCGGGCCCGAAACCACCGTCGGGCAGCGGTTCGCCGGGCCGCACGTGGGTGAGTTCGTACAGCACCTGGAGGTCACCGTCGTTCACGGCGTCGGCGAGGTCGGGGTGGCGGGTGAGCGCGTCGGCCAGCACCCGGTCGTGTTCGAGGCGGCCGTCGATCACGATCAGCCGCATCGGCCCGCCGGGCTGTTCCGGGGGCAGCAGGCCGAGCCCGGCCGGGTCACC
This sequence comes from Nocardia carnea, assembly GCF_029868855.1. Taxonomy (GTDB): domain Bacteria; phylum Actinomycetota; class Actinomycetes; order Mycobacteriales; family Mycobacteriaceae; genus Nocardia; species Nocardia carnea_A. Next base: position 18,501 of record NZ_JARWOV010000292.1, read on the forward strand.
GAACATGACCCCGTCATTCGCATGCACCCATTCCTGGCCCGCCAGATCACCGATGAGACCGATGAGTTCCTCGGTTTCGGCGTCGCGGCGCAGGAACTCCTCGGTCCGGCGGCCGAAATCGTCGATACGATCCGCGGCCTGCTGGATTCGATCCAGCTGCGCCGCCAAGGTGTCGGCCAGGCGGTCGGCGTCGAGAGTGTTCAGGTCCACATCGCCGAGGATCTGGGCCCATACCGAGCGTTCGTCACGGATCTGATCGCGGCGCAGGGCGCGTTCCAGGTATTGCCGGGTCCCGTCGTCGCGGCCCGGCTGGTCGGTATCGAACAGATCTCCCCACTCGCGCGTCGGCTCGCCACCGTTGTTCACGCCCTGCCAGTTGAGCAGGTCGACCGGACCCGGCCAGCGGCGCCGCAGCGCCTCGGGCAGCCACTCCGGCGCCTGCGACGGCTCCCGGTAGGCGTCGACCACCTCGCGCAGGAAACGGGCCAGCGGGTTCGCGTCGAAGAAGGTTTCGTACTCGCCGTAGGGGATATCGGCGTGCTCGGCGTTGTAGCGGCGGGCAGCGTCGGCGAGGCCGGTGAGTGCGCCGAGCCGGCGGGCCTGCTGATAGCGGATCAGGTCGTGCGCCCGCCGGACGTTCTCCGGTGTCGGATCGCCGAGGTCGATACCGAATGCGCGGGCCGCCTCGACCAGCTCCGCGGCCTGCGCGTCGCGGTGTGCCGCCGCCTCGGCCAGTTCGTCGATCCAGGACCCGATTTCGCCCGCGCTGCGTGGCACCACGTCGCCATCGGGTTCGGCGGGGGCAAGCTCGGCCGCCGGCTCGCCCGGCCGGGTTTCGGCGCTCGGCGGAAGAGCCGGGCCGGCCTGCTTCTTCAGCTCCTCGAGGTCGACCCCTACGACCTCTCGGACGAGGTCGGGGTCGGCTTCGTCGAGCCAGTACCGGTACTCGTTGTCGTTCTCGTCCCGCATGGGCGGGGCATCGAGGCTGCGGTCGGCGACCCGGGAGGTGAACCGGCGCACGAACGGCAGCAGTTCCCGCTTCTTCCACAGGGTGATGCCTTCTTTGAGGATGCGCGCGGGGTTGAACTTGGTCTGCAGGACCTCGTACTCGTCGCCGGGTACACCCGGTGTCGGGTCCTCGGTCTTCGTCAACGGAAGCCCGAACATATGGCCGAGTACCGACTGCCCGGCGCTGTCTATCCCGGACCCGGACGGATACTTCGGGGTCTCCCCCACGTAACCGTCGCCGAACAGCCGGTCCCAGAGCCGGCGCAGGAGCGACTTCCGGCGCTGCGGCGGTGCGGGTTCGGCCGGCCGGGCCGGTGGGCCGGTACGGTCGGCCTCGGTCACCAGCCAGCCGCCGTCCTCGTCGGCGACCAGACGCGCAGGTACCCGTTCGCCTTCGACCACGATGTTGTAGCGGTGGGTTTCGCCCACGGCCGGCGGTTCGCTGCCGGGGCCGGGTTTCTGCCGGGCCGCCTGGGCACTGTCGGCGAGCGCCGCGAGATCGTCGGCCGCGCGCACTGCCGCTGCCCGAGCCCGGTTCAGGACGGTGGCGGGGTCGCGGTCGAGCGGCCCGGGGTCGAGACCGAGCAGGCGCGCCCAGGTGTCGCGGGTGTTGCGCAGGTCGGCCCGGGCGACCGGATCGGTCGCGGCGTCGAGGCGCGCCTGTGCGGCGACCAGCGCTTCCACCGCGGCCGCCCGCAACAGGATCCGATAGCGCTGATCGGCGACGGTCGCGGCCAGGTGTTCCGGGGCGAGCGCCGCGTCGTCGAGGCCGAACTGCTGGGCCAGCTCGTCGCGGGTGGTCACCACGGACTCCGCGTGTGGTGTAACCCGGACGGCCGCATCCGTATCCGGGTCGGCACCGTCCGGTTGCCCGGGTGCCGCGAGCTGAGCGTGGTCGCCGCCGGGTTCGAGCACCTGGTCCGACCGCTCGGCCGGCAGTCGCGGTTCCTCCACCGGCAGGCCGAGGCGGCGCAGATCCGCGCGGATCTCGGCCACGAGTTCGGGATCGGCCTCGTGGTGCCAGTACTGCTCGTCGCCGTAGCGGTCGGCGGCGGAGAGCTCGGCGAAGTCGTCCGGGTACCGCATCCGTGGCCCGCTACCGACCCCGTCGAGGAAACCTCGGACGCGGGCGATTTCGGCGATTTCGGCCAGCGCGGCGAGGGGATCACGCAGCTGTCCGAAAACCTCGTCCAGACCCAGGTGTCCGGCCAGCCTGCCCGCGTGGCGGGCGGTGGCACCGGTCAACGGCTCGGCGTCGCGCTGCGCGGGCCGATCCGCTTGTTCCTGCAGGAACGCGATGAGGTCGCGCAGCGGGTCGCCCGTCCGGGCGGGCGATGAGCCCGGGCCGGCGGGCGGTGGTCCGCCGGGGCCGCTCGAGTCGTCGGGTCCGCCCGGATCATTCGGTCCGCCGTGGCCGTTCGGACCACCGGGTTCACTCGGACCACCGGGCTCGAGCCGACCGTCCGGGTCATCCGGACGACCGGGCGGCGGCAGTTGAGCGTCGTTGGTCGGTGCCGAGTCCCCGCCGTCGCGGGCAGGTAGTGGCGGCCGCGCGGGCGGTGTACTGCCCGGTCCACCGGTGGGTGGCTTGCCCGGATCGGAACCGCCGGTGCCGCTCGGGTCGTCGGGGTCGTTCGGGTCGCCGGGGCTCTCCGGATCACGAGGGCCGGACTTGTCCTGTTCGGACGTCTGCTCCAGCGTGTCATCGTCCTGCGCCGTCGGATCTCGCCGAGCGGCGGTCGCCGGCACTTCGGCGGGTCCCGGCCGGTCCGGGCCGCCGAACTGCTCCGCGAGCGTGCCACTGTTCCGGGCGACCGAGTCCTGCTGTCCGGACGCGCCCGGCTGACCGAGGATCTCGTCAGCAGAGAGCTGTCCGGGCGACGTGGGTGTCGCAGCGTTGCCCGCGGCGGTATCCCGCCGGTCCGGCTGTCCGAACTGGTCCCCCGCCGGGAGTTCCAGCGTGTCACCGTCCGGTGCGGAGAGATCCGGTGACAGCATCTCGAGCGTATCGCCGACCCCGTTCGCAGGCGGCTGGTCGGGAGTTCGTGGCTCGCCGCCGTCGCGGGCGGCCGGGGGCAGGTAGGCGGAGTTCGGCTGCACCGGTGGGAGGGCGTAGCGGCGACCCGCCCGCCAGTCGGTGAGCGGAGGACGCTGGGCATCCCAGTGATAACCCTGGCCGATGGCATGGGTGTTGGCCGCCTGCCAGGTAGCGCCCGGGTTGTCGATCAGGTACTGCGCCTCGGCCAGCGCGTCCTGCAGCAGCACGAAATCGGCGGGCAGCGGGTTGCCGGCGCGCAGCCGGTGCCAGGCTTCGGCGATATCGGCCAGGCGGTCCATGGGCAGCTCGCGGACCTGACCCTCCGGGTCGTCGGCGTCGCGCACCCAGTGCTCGTCGACCATGAGGTGGTTCTTGATCTGCTCGAGTTCGTCGCGGGTGAAGCGCGGTATGTCGTCGCGCATCCGGCCGGCGAGCTGTTCGGCGATCTCGTCCGGGTCGACAGCGCGCACGATATCGTCCGGCACGGCACCGGGCACGATATCGGCCGGGTCCACCACGCCCAGCAGCATCTCCCGCACCTGTTCGACCGTATTGCGCGCCAGTTCCGGATCGTCCTCGGCGAACCGGTCCGCCGCCTCGTCGGCCACCCGGTCGATGGCGGCCTCGATCCGCGCCAGCTGAGCCGGTACATCACCCAGCGGGTCGATACCGCCCAGCTCCTCGACCAGCCGCTGCCGGACGAGGTCGACGAACTCGCGAGCCGATTCTCGCTGCCGGTTCTGCCGGTGTTCCTCGATACCGGCGGCGATACGGTCCAGATCGCCGTCGTCGTTCAGGAAGAGTTCGTACTGTTCGTCGGCCCACCGCTGGACCTCGCTCCACAGTCGGGCCTCACGCTCCCATTCCCAGCGCAGTCCCTCCGGAACATCGGTGAGCGCCGCCGGTGGCAGATGATCACCCCGGTCCCAGCGGCGGTGCATCGGCTGCACATTGGTGTCCGGCGGCGCGAACCACTCGTAGCCACGGAATACCGTCCCGAACGGCGGCAGCTTCTGCAACCACGGCCGCGCCAGCACGAACCGGCCGATTTCCGGATGCCGCTGGATCCACGCCTTGACCGCCGGATGTTTCGGCACGAGCGCGGCCATCAGCACCAACCGCATGAAGTTATAGGCGTCGGCGCCCCAATGCTGTCCGAAGATCTTGTTCGGATCCACATCCGAGGTGTCGTACTGTGTCGGCGCCATCGGCGCGTTCACCGGTAGCGTGCTCTCCGGGATCTGGCCGGCGGGCACATCGTCGGTGGGCAGGGTGATGTCGTTGATGACATCCTCACTGGCCCAGCCGCTGACACCGTCGGGGAGATCCTTCTGGCTGAACTTCTTCGGCAGCTCGGAATCGTCGCGGTTGGTCGTCCAGCTCGGGCGGGCCGGATCCACCGGATGCCAGTTCCCCTCGCTGTCACGCCATCTCGTCATCTCGAGGCGGTCCCCATTGACCCAGCCGGTGCTCATCCGTTCGATATCCGGCGGGTACATGGTGTCGTCGACCCGCCAGTTGTCCTCCCGGTCGGCGAATACCCGGCGATACTCCACCCTCGTATCCGGATGTGTCAGGGCCTGTGCGACAGCGGCACTGTTCCACAGCGCATGGTCGAGAGCGGCGTCGTGATCACGGCGCGAACGAACCGCATCCTGATCACGGGGCAGGTTCGTCAACTCCGGGCGCGGGCCGAATACGATGATCCGCGGCTCGTCACCGTCCACGATGCCGACCCGGTCGGTCACCATCCGGCCGCCCGCGGCCTCCGCCAGCCCCCGCCAGACACCCGCCGCGCGGGCCATATCGTCCTGCAGGCGTCCGATCCGATTGTGCGCCAGGTTCACCTCGTCGGCGACCGCGGCCAGCATATCGATCTGCAACAGCCGCTGCTGGTACTGCGAGGGCCGCAACCGGCCATCCATGAAGGCCCGGTATGCCGTGTCGCGCAGCTTCTGCAGCTCGGATTTCACGTTGTCCGGTTCGAGCGCACTTTCCCGGAGTTCGTTGTTCTGGTCCAGGAGACCGAGCCGGCGCGCCAGATCGTCGCGCATGACGCGGCGCGGTTTGATCCGGTGTAGTTCGGCGGCGCGCTCACGCGCCAGGCGTTCGAGTTCGGCGGCAACCTCTTCGGAGTGGGGGCGGTCGAGATGTTCCCGGTCCCCTTCCATCCCGCTGATCTGCGCGTCCAGTTCCCGCAGCCGGGTACCGAACCGGTCGAATTCCGCGGTCTGGGTGATCAACTTCCTGATCTTGTCCCGGCGGTCCTGCTGTGCCTGTTCACTCACCGGTGAGCGATCTCGCCGCGGGCTCTCCTCGACACCGCCGGCGATATCCACGGTGTCGTACCGGGTCTCTTCGTCGAGCCGCAGAACGATCCGTTCGCGGCCGTCCGGGCCGAGGTCCGCCCAGCCTTCCGGGTTGTCCAGGCCGATGTTGCGCGCGCGATCGGTGATTTTGGCGCGCAGGAACTCGCGTTCCCTGGTCACTGCCTGCCGTTCCCGCAGCAGCCGGTCGTATTCGATCCGGCTGGACAGGGTGCGCACTTCGTCGTGGGCGCGGAGGAACCGCGGCGCGAGTTCGGTGAGCTCGTCGACTCGGCCGGTATCGTCGGCGTCGAGCTCACGGCCGCGCAGATCGCGCACGGTTTCTTCGATCCGGTCGGGTTCGAACGCACCGGGTTCCGCCCGGGTGTGCAGTGCCGAGGCGAGTTCCCCGATCCGCGCTGCGAGCACATCCCGTCGCAGAATCGCATCGACGAGTGCGTCACCGAGCAGGCGCCCCGGATCCTGGTCGTCGGGTTGCCCGCCGTTCCGGTCGGTCTCCGCGGCCCGGTCACCCGTGGGCCCGATCTGCTCACCCTCCGGATTCCGCTCTCCCCCCTCGGTATCGAACTGCTCGTCGCCGGGCTGCCGCCCCGCTCCGTCGGACCGGGCTGCGTCGGGCTCGGATTCCTGCCCATCGATCCTCGGCCGACTGCCTTCGGACTGCGGTACCTGTCCTTCGGCATCGGGCTGTCCGCCCCGTGCCTTACGCTCCTGCCCGTCGGCCTGCGGCTGTCCGCCCTCGGACTCCAGCCCTTGCCTGTCGGTCGGCGACTGCTCGCCTCTCAGCTCGAGACCCTGCTTCTCGGGCGGGGATCCGGAGTCCTCGTCCACCCGGTCCTTGCCTGTGGTGCCCGGCTCGATGCCGGGTTCCGGATCCGCCCCCGAGGCCGGCGCAGGTTCGACCGGCGAACCGGCCGGCGAAGGCTGTGCTGCTTCGGGATCGGAGCCGGTGACCGGTTTCGGACCGGCCGGACCGGGGCCGGAATCGGAATCCGGGCCGTTGTCGTCCGGGCCCGCTTCCGGCGGCGGCGGGGTGCCCTCGTCGGGACCGCCCAGCGTCTCGCGCAACCAACGCGCCCGGTCCTCCGCCATCCGGGCGACCCATTCGGCCAGCACTGCGCGCTGTTCGGCCAGCCAGTTGTCCGGCTCGACATCGGCGAGGAAACGTTTGCTCTCGGCGTCCATGCGGGCGCGCCAGGCCGCCCGGTCCGCCTGGTCGAGCCGGATTCGGTCGAGCCGCTCGCGGGCGTAGCCGAGCTGCCGTTCCGCCTGTTCGGCACGGAACTGCAGGAGATGATCGTCCGGGCGACCGGACGCCTGCCGCCGGAGCCAGGCAGCTTCGTCGGCGGCCGAGTCGACGGCGATTTCCGCACGGCGCAGTTCGACCCAGTCCATGAGCTCGGCATGGGTCTCGGGCAGCGGGCTCGTGAACGACTCGTTCTCGCCTTCGGAATCGCGACCCGGGCCTTCGTCCGGTTGTCCGGCCGCGACAGGTGGGGCCGCCGGTGGTCGGTCACCGCCGCCCGCAGAACCGGACTGTGCCGGCGGCGGGCCACTCTCCGCGCCGGGCTGAGACGCCTCACCACGTTCCGCACCGAGCGGAGGCGGGTTTTGACCATGTTCTGCCCCGGACCGGGGCGAGGGTTCGCCGGTGCCCGGCCGGGGAGCCTCGTTGCTCTCCCGGCCGGGCGGCGGACCGCCGGGATCCACCGGCGGCGGGCCCGCGGGGCCAGGTGGTGGCCCGCCGCGATAGTCGGCAAGCTGCCCCCCCTCGGTGCCCGGGTGGTCGGGTCGAGCGCGGCGCGTGTATTGGTGGAACCG
>NZ_JARWOV010000293.1 GCF_029868855.1 Nocardia carnea
TTGCGGATACTCCTTGGTTATGTGTATCGTGTCTTAGTTTTTTCGGCTCCGCCATCAGTAAACTGCCGGGGGCGCCTAAGCCCGCAGAGCCTGGCGGGCACCCCGCCACGGGCTGCGCAGCCGGCGGTCGTGGCTGACGATCACCAGTGCGCCCGTGTAGTGGGTCAGGGCGGTTTCCAGATCTTCGACGAGGGCGGGAGAGAGGTGGTTGGTGGGTTCGTCGAGCAGTAGCGCGGCCGTCGGCTCGGTGACCAGCCGGGCCAGCGCCAGCCGCTGCCGCTGCCCGGTGGACAGTTCGCCGACCCGGGTCGTGAGCTGGGCGCGGGTGAACAGTCCCAGCGCCAGCAGCCGCTCGGCGTGCTCGTCTGCCTCGCCCGGCCGGCCGTGCGCGAAAGCGGCCGGCAGGGTGCTGCCGGGATCGCCGCTCCGGGGTTCCTGTGCGAGATAACCGATATGGCCGCGACGAGTGACCGTTCCGCAGTCCGGTTCGAGTTCCCCGGCCAGCACACGCAGCAAGGTGGTCTTACCGGCGCCGTTCGGGCCGGTGACCAGCAGTCGCTCACCCGCCGCGACGGCGACACTCGTGGGAGCCAACCTGTTCGCGACGCTGATATCGGTGGCATGGAGCACCGCCGTGCGTGGCCCGCCGGGGACGGTTCTCTCGGTACCGGCGGGTGCGTTGCCGTGCGTACGGTCGCCCCGGTTCTGTGCGTCGCCGAGCCCGTCGTCCTGCGCGTAACCGCGCCTGATGCTCTGGGCCTTCTCGTCGGCGTCGCCGCGTGTCCGCTCGGATATTTGGCTGCGGGTCCGCTGGAGTTCGGTGTCCGATCTCTCGTCGAGCACCGCGCGGTCCGGCGCTTCGGGTGTGATGCCGGGATGTTTGTCCGGTGCGCTGCTCCGGCCCGCGGGCGCCCACGGGGTTGCGGTGAACCGCAACGGTTCCGGAGGCGGCGGCACGGGGTCGTCCAGTAAGCGGCGCAGCCGTTCCTCGGCATTGCGGACCCGGCCGGCCAGCGACTGCTGCACGCGCCCGCCGGCCCGGTCGTAGGCCATCTTGTTGTTGTCCCTCATCGCCCGGCCCGGCGCCACCCGGCGCGCCGTGGTCGCGATGGTTTCGCGTAGCCGTTCGGTTTCGGACTGCCACTGCGTGTACGCCTGCGCCCACCGCTGCCGTGCCGCGGCCTTCTCGGCCAGGAAACCGCGGTAACCGTTGCCGTAGCGGGTGACGCAGCGGCGATCCGCGTCGACCTCCAGCAGGGTGGTGCTCACCCGCTCGAGGAAGATCCGGTCGTGCGAGACCGCCACCGTTGTCCCCCGGCGGGCCCGCAGATGCTCTTCCAGCCAGGTCAGAGCGTCGTCGTCGAGGTGGTTCGTGGGCTCGTCCAAGAGCAGTACCTCGGGTGCTGCCGCGAGCAGGGCCGCCAGTCGCAGGCGGACCTGTTCGCCGCCGGACAGTCCGGCGACGGTGCGTTCGCGGGAAACCAGCCCCAGTCCGAGCCCGTGCAGGGCTCGTTCCACCCGGGCGTCGGCGTCGTAGCCGCCACGCAGTTCGAAAAGGTTGGTCAGGTCGCCGTATTCGGACAGCCCGGAGTCGTTGCCCGCGGCCATCTCGGCCTCCAGCCGGCGCATCCGTGTCTCGATCCGGCGCAGAGCGCTCAACGCCCGGTCGATGATCTGCTGCACCGTCAGCTGCGGCGGTAGCTGTTCGTCCTGGGCGAGATAGCCGATACCGCCCTCGGTATCGACGATGATCTCGCCCTGATCGGGTTGCTCCCGCCCGGCGAACAGGCGGAGCAGCGTGGATTTACCGGATCCGTTCTCCCCGACGATCCCGGTGCGTTCACCCGCGCCGAGCGAGCACGTGACCGCGTCGAGAACCGGCCGGCCCCGGAAGTATTTGCTGACCGCGAGTGCGGTGATCTGAGTGGGCATACAGGAACTCCGAAGTATTCGAGGACGCGGCCATCGACGACCGCAGGACCGGGGAAACACTTCGGAAGAACATCGGCACCCTCACTAGTGCGACAACAGTTGCATTAGGATGATGCCACGGCACCACCCATTCGAGCAACCGGATACCGACGATGAACTCATCCGCCCCACCCCGTCCCCGCCCCGGCGGCCGCACCGCCCGTATCCGCGAGCAGGTCCTCGACGCCGTGCGCGCGGAACTCACCGAACACGGCTACGACGCCCTCACCGTCGATACCGTCGCCGCCCGCGCCGGTGTGCACCGCACCACGGTGTACCGCCGCTGGCGCGATATCGGCGGCCTCATCGCCGACCTTTTCGCCGCAGCCGCCGATATCGACTGGCATCCCCGCGACACCGGCTCGCTACGCGGGGACCTGGCGGCCCTGAACGCGGAAATACAGGAGTCCTTCACCGAGCAGCCCTCGATCGCGGCCGCGCTGGTCGCGGTGTCGTTCCGCTCGGAAGATGCGGCCGGCGCGCTGCAACAACTCTGGGAGGACCGCTACACCCAATCCGAGATCATCGTCGAACGAGCCATCCGGCGCGGCGAACTCCCACCCCGCACCGATCCTCGCGCCCTGCTCGTCAACGCCACCGCACCCCTCTATCACCAGCTCGTATTGCTCCGCACTCCACCGGATCCCACCCTCCCCGACCGTGCGGCCCACGCCGCCGCACTCGCCGGCCGGGCCGGAGCCTTCACGACACCGCAGTAGTGCGTGCTGAAACCCGGTCGACACCGGAGGCGGCGATGGGGTTGCCTCACCCGCCGCCACCACCGGCCCTCCTCCCGGAGTGTCGGCCGATTTTCCCGGCCTGTTCTGTGAGCACGCCGCCCGGCGAACCCGGCTGTCGCGTGCGCCGACGCGGACGGCCGGCACCGATCGGGACGCGGTGCGGGCCGGTGCGTCGATACTGCCGGCGGGCGGGAGGTGATGGTCCACCCCCGGCCGTGCGCCGTGATCAGGGTGCGGGGTACTTCTCGAGCAAGGCGTCGCGCGCGCGTTCCACGGACGATCGATCGCTGCCGAGGACGGTCACCGTGGGTACCGCATTGCCGGCCACCGGTGGGCCGACCACGAATGTGTACGCGATCTGCTCGTTGTTGCCGAAGTGGGCCACGTACACCTGCCGGTCGCCGAGTGTGATGATCTCGTCCTGCAGCACATCTTTCTCGACCTGGTACTCGTATCCGATCGTCAGCCCCTGGCCCGATCCGGCACGGCAGAGGTGGACCACTTGGTTCTCCGCTACGGGCAGCGTGGGAGTTGCGCCGATTTCCGGGAGGATCTCGCAGGGGTCGGCGCCGGTGAGCACACTTCGTGCCGAATCGGGTGAGGTGCCGTAGGGCGGGCTCGCCGGTAGCCGGGCGATCGGAGTGTCGATCAGTGCGTCGCCGATGGCGCAGGTGTCGACGGCGGGCGGGCCTTTCACGCTCAGCAGGATCTGGGTCATGGACGGGAACTGTGCGGTGACCCAGCAGGCGTTGACCTCGTTACTCGACCCCTTGCCGTCGGGGCCGAGGATCTCGACCGTGACATCACCGACCCGGCGGTGTTCGTCGATCGCGCTCCCGCCCGGCGTCCGCGCCAGCGTCCAGGTGAGCTCGAGGGGCGCGGATTCACCCTCCAACGTCGCCCGGCAGCCGGCGATCATCGCAGTCCCCGAACGCACTTCGCGTACTGTCCCGTGCTCCTCGAGGGCCGACCGCGGCACCAGGGCACACGGATCGACCGCCCGGATACGCCGCATCAACTCCCAGTTCTGCTCATCCGTCGTCGCCGCATCGAACCAGATCGGGTCGACCGCGGCGGCGTCGCTGTCGCTCTGACACGCGCCGACCGCCAGGGCGGTCATTGCCACCAGAAGTACGTACACCGCCGCGAGTCCGCGACGGTATCGGCTTGCCGGCGATGGCCGGCCGAGATCCGCGCTCGATCCGACAGGACTCCAGGCGAGCTCCGAGCGACGCAATGACATCCCCCCGTTCGTTTCCACCAGTCGCGGTGAGCGACAGGTGTATTCGAGCGGTAACTGTACGGCGTGCCCGTTCGCCGGACCAGGGATAGGTCGGTGCCCGGCCGGATTCGGTCCCGAACCGCGGTATCTCCCGTTCGGGAGAGGCGGGTCGTCAGAGATGGGCGGCGGCCCGGTTGTAGTCGGCGGCGGTGACCGGTTCGGCCCACACGACATCGTCGCCTTCCCAGAGCGCGAGATGAGTCATGAAATGGTCCGGTCCGGCGCCGTGCCAGTGCTCCTCGCCGGGTGGGCACCAGACGGTATCGCCAGGGTGCAGAACCGCCACTTCGCCGCCGCGGGTCACGACCAGTGCGATGCCTTCGGTGACATGCAGGGCTTGGCCCAGGGCGTGGGTATGCCAGTTCGTGCGGGCGCCGGGCCCGAAGTGCACCGCATTGAGTCGCGCCCTGGAAGGCTCTTCACCGCGGTAGATGGTGTCGAACCGGACGGGGCCGGTGAAGATATCGGCGGGTGCTTCGGTCGTCGGTGGTTTACCCAGAGTGTCCACAGGATTCTCCTGGAGAGGTCGTCGGAGGTGGTGCCGGGTCAGACGGTCAGCAGGACCTTGGTGGCGCGGCGTTCGTCCATCGCGCGGTACCCCTCGGCGGCCTGGTCGAGCGGGAGGGTGAGGTCGAAGACCTCGCCGGGGTCGATTTCGCCGCGGACGATGAGATCGATCAGATCGGGCAGGAAGTGGCGTACCGGGGCGGGCCCGCCGTGCAGGTGCACGCCGGAGAAGAACAGCTGCATCCCGTCCAGTTGCACATCGTGGGTGACGCCGACGTAGCCGACGTGGCCGCCGGGCCGGGTCGCGCGGATGGCCTGCATCATCGACTCCTGGGTGCCGACCGCCTCGATGGTCGAATGCGCGCCGAGCCCGCCGGTGAGTTCCTTGATTCTCGCCACGCCCGCCTTACCGCGTTCCTCGACGATATCGGTGGCGCCGAATGTGCGGGCCAGGGCTTGGCGGTCGGCGTGGCGACTCATGGCGATGATGCGGTCGGCGCCGAGTTGTTTCGCCGCCAGGACGGCGAGCAACCCCACCGCCCCGTCGCCGACGACCACGACGGTCTTACCGGGCCCGACCTCGGCGGCCACGGCGGCGAACCAGCCGGTCCCGAGCACATCGGAGGCCGCGAGCAGGCTCGGGTACTGCGCAGCGGTCGGTTCGCCGGGTACCCGGACCAGGGTGCCGTCGGCGAGCGGGATACGGGCCCGCTCGGCCTGGGTGCCGATCGAACCGATCGGTACGTTGTGCACGCAGCGGCTCTGATAGCCGGCCCGGCAGATCTCGCAGGTGTTGTCGGAGGCGAAGAACGACCCCACCACGAAATCACCGATCGCGAGATCGCGTACCTCCGCACCGACCTCTTCGACCACGCCGATGTATTCGTGCCCCATCGGCGCGGGCCCGGCCAACTGCTCGACGCCCCGGTAGGGCCACAGATCCGACCCGCAGATACACGTGGCGGCGATCCGGATCACCGCGTCGGTGGGTTCGACGATCTCCGGGTCGGCGCGCTGTTCGACCCGCACATCGCCGGGGGCGTACATGATGACTCCACGCATTGTCAGGTTCTCCTTTGCCTGTGTTCCAGAGATCGTCCGTCCGGCCGGCTGCCGCCGTACGGCACCACGCTGCGGCGTGACACGGCGGAGACCACGCATACGACGGTGGACGCGGCTGCTCGGTGATTCGCCGGGCCGGTGCCTGCCGCGGCCGCTCGGGGTAGTGCCCAGTCAACCCCGATCGCGGCGATCCGGGGAGTCTCCCTCGAGACGTGTACCGGCAGGGCACCCCAGCTCCGGCGACACCGCCCTACGCTGGGGGTATGGGTAACCGGGAGGAAGTGCGCGAGTTTCTCGTGTCGCGGCGCGCGAAGATCACCCCGGAGCGCGCCGGACTGCCGGCGGCCCCGAACCGCCGGGTGCCCGGTCTGCGCCGCTCGGAAGTGGCGGCACTGGCCGGGGTCAGCGTCGAGTACTACGCCAAACTGGAACGCGGCGCGATCGCGGGCGCTTCGGCGTCGGTACTCGACGCCATCTCCCGGGCCCTGCAACTCGACGACACCGAGCGGGCCCACCTGCTCGACCTCGCCCGCGCCGCGGACGGAATCCCCACCTCCGGACGCCTCCGCCGCCGCGCCACCAAACCCGCCGCCACCCGTCCGAGCCTGCAGTGGGCGGTGGACAGCATCCGCGACGCCGTCGCCTTCGTCCGCAACCCGCAGCAGGACCTCCTGGTGACCAACGAACTCGGTCGCGCGTTCTACTCCCCGCTACTGGGTTCCGCCGGGCGCACGCCCAACCTGGCGCGCTTCCAGTTCCTCGACCCCGCCGCCCACGACTTCTATCCGGATTGGGACCTGTTCGCCGAGATGTGCGTGGCGATCATGCGCACCGAAGCCGGCCGCGATCCGCACGACCGCGGCCTGCAAGAGCTCGTCGGCGAATTGTCCACGTGCAGCGACACTTTCCGCCGGCTCTGGGGCACACACGATGTCCGGACCCACGGGTCGGGCACCAAACGTTTCCACCACCCGGAAGTGGGCGAACTGGTTCTGGCCTACGAGGAACTCGCCATCACCGCCGAACCCGGCCTCATCCTCATGATCTACACCCCGGAGCCCGGTTCACCGTCGGCCCAGCGCCTGCAGATCCTCGCGTCCTGGTCGCGGACGCTCGATGCCCGCACCGAATAGCGTTGCGTGTGCGCGCGGACAGGCCGGCGCCGAGACGCGGAGATACACTCCCGCGAGGACCGAACCGCCGGCCCCGGCCGGCCGAAACCCTGTACGAGGAGCGCACGTATGTCGCCTGTACCGCTACCGCAACCCGAGGAAACCGACCTGGCGCAGCGGGTTGCGCGATTGGAGGCGGTCGAGGCGATCAAGGCGCTCAAACACCGGTATCTGCGTGCGTGTGATGCCAAGGACCCGAAGGCTTTCCGGGAATGCTTCGCCGCCGCGGGTGCCGCGGTCGACTACGGGGTGCTCGGCTCGTTCGATGCCGACGGTATGGCGGCGGTATTCGAGAAGGTCGCCTTGCAGAAGGTCGACGGGAAGAACGTGATCCTCGATATGCACCACGGGACCCATCCCGAAATCACCGTCCACGACGCGGAGCACGCGTCCGGGAAGTGGACGCTGAAATTCCGTCAAGTGAACCTGATCGAGAACACCGAAACGGTGATGACCGGCGAGTACGACGACGAATACGTTGTCGAGGACGGCCGGTGGAAGATCGCCGCCTGCCGCTTCGAACAGTATTGGTCGATCACGCGGCCGGTCGACGACGGCTGCCGGGTCACCCAGTAGCGTCCGGAGCGCTGGTGCCGGGGACTGCACGAGTGCGGCCACCGAGGCAGTTACGGCTCAGGCGTCCTCGATACGGAAGAGCGTGCACCGGCCGGCCAGGGCGGCGAACTCGTCGGGATCGTCGCTGGTCACGACCCCGGACTTGATCATCACCGGTACCCCGGTGGGAACCAGCCGCGGGAACTCCCGCAGCACCGGTTCGCTGTCGGCCGCCGGGATCTCCACCAGGCGCACCGTGCGCTTACGCCGTCCGACCTTCAGCTCCGCGGTATCGGCGACCTGGACGTTCTTCACCCAGTCCGCACCGGGAATACCGCCGAGAACGTATTCGGCGCCGTTGTATTCGAACGGTGTCACCGGTGTGGTGCGGGGCTTACCCGATTTCCGGCCCGGCACGGTGAGCAAAGCCATCGGCAGCGCGACACCTACGCGGCTGACGGCAACCATCGCCCGGTTCATCGGTTTCAGCCAGACGGGAATCTTGACGTTGTCGCCTGCCATCGTGCGCTCCTCCACCTCGGACGCCGTATCCGCGCCCCGAACCGATAGCGAGCCACCCGATGTGGCTCGCTACGGCAGCGTAGCGGTTCCGGCCGACAGCTGCCGCCCGGTCAGAAGTCCCAGTCGTCGTCCTCGGTGTTGACCGCTTTGCCGATCACATAGCTGGAGCCCGAGCCGGAGAAGAAATCGTGGTTCTCGTCGGCATTCGGGGACAGCGCGGACAGAATCGCGGGGTTGACCTCGGTTTCGTCCTTCGGGAACAGCCCCTCGTAGCCGAGGTTCATCAGCGCCTTGTTGGCGTTGTAGCGGAGGAACTTCTTGACGTCCTCGGTGAGCCCGACCTCGTCGTAGAGGTCCTGGGTGTACTCGACCTCGTTGTCGTACAGCTCGAACAGCAGTTCGAAGGTGTAGTTCTTGAGCTCGTCGCGCTCGGCCTGGGTGACCTGCTCGAGGCCGCGCTGGTACTTGTAGCCGATGTAGTACCCGTGCACCGCCTCGTCACGGATGATCAGGCGGATCATATCGGCGGTATTGGTGAGCTTGGCCCGCGACGACCAGTGCATCGGCAGGTAGAAGCCGGAGTAGAACAGGAAGCTCTCGAGCAGCGTCGAGGCGACCTTGCGCTTGAGCGGATCGTCGCCGCGGTAGTAGTCGAGGACGATCTCCGCCTTGCGCTGGAGGTTGCGGTTCTCCTCCGACCAGCGGAAGGCATCGTCGATCTCACGAGTGGAGCACAGCGTGGAGAAGATCGAGCTGTAGCTCTTGGCGTGCACCGATTCCATGAACGCGATATTGGTGAGCACCGCCTCTTCGTGCGGGGTCAGCGCATCGGGGATGAGGCTGACCGCGCCGACCGTGCCCTGGATGGTGTCCAGCAGGGTGAGCCCTGTGAACACCCGCATGGTGAGCTGTTTCTCGTCCGCGGTGAGGGTGGCCCAGGACGGGATGTCGTTGGATACCGGGACCTTCTCGGGGAGCCAGAAGTTACCGGTGAGCCGATCCCAGACCTCGGCATCCTTCTCGTCGGGTACCCGATTCCAGTTGATGGCCGAAACCCGATCGATGAGCTTCATGCTGTTTCCACACCCTTCCCACGAATCCGACGACAACCCTGCGCGTGCCGTAACACTACCCCTTGGGGGTCGAATCACCGAGCGGCACCAGAACTTGTGTTTTGCGCGTCGAATACGCTAGGGAGAGCTGGGACTTCGGCGCATCGGCGACCGCAGGCGCCGAGCCTACTTCAGTCGTCGCCGGGGGGTTTGTGCCGGCCGCCGGATCCGTCGTCGCCCGAAGAGGACGGTGACATGGCCAGGCCGAAGGCCAGACCGAATCCGATACCGAGACCCACCCCCAAGGCCAGATTGCCGAGGACCGCGAGACCGAGCGGGACCCCGATCGCCAGTCCGATGGCGATCCCGATACTCAATCGGTAACCGAGTGAGCGATCACCGCCGGCGCCCATACTTCGACGGTACCGGCATCAGAGGCTCTCACCTGCGATTTCAGTGTTCCGAGATGGTCTCGGGGAGGTCGCGAACGGGGGTGTTCGGCGACCGGTACGGCGGGCCCGGGAAGGCCGCCGGTTCAGATGCCCGGAGGTCGGCCGACAGGCGGCTGACCGCCGGGGTGGGCCGAGATCGGTCCCGGCGGCGGATCACTCCATCACGTAGGAGTTGAGGCTGTCCCGGATATCGGTGAGTACCGCGCGCGCCGAGGTCAGACCGGTGGTGTGCCAGAGCGCGTCGTCGACCACGAAGGTACGGCCGTCGGTGGCCGCGCCCAGTTCTTTCCACTCCGACGAGCGCATCACCGATTCGCCGTGCTCCTGGCCCTCCGGTCCGGCGAACATGACATAGATGAGATCGCCCTCGGCGGCGACGGGATCGGACTCGTCGAGCGGTTCCGATTCGTCCCGCTGCGCGGTCGGCCGTTGCGCACCGGTATCGGCGAGGACCTGCGCCGCGAAGGTTTCGCTGCCCATGATCTCGCTGCCGGTGGCGGTGAACCGGACCAGGGACGCCTCGGTGAACGCCGCGTTGATCGACTTACCGGTATCGGCGGCCTCGGTCCGGTAGTTGTCCAGCGCCTCGCGTCCGGCCGCGGCCCGACCCATGGCACCCGCGAAAGCGCTGAACTGTTCCTCCCAGGTCTTGTCCGTGCCGATCAGGACCGTCGGGGCGATATCGCTCAGGGCGGCGTAGCCGGCCCGCCCGGCCGGTACCTCGCCGATGATGAGGTCGGGGTTCAGCTGGGCGATGAGTGCCGGGTCGGGGTCGGTGGCGACACCCACGCCGGGAATCTCCAGCACTCCGTATCCCAGATAACCCGGCTGCGGCGCCGGACCGGGCACGGTGGTCGCGCCGACGACCCGCTCCCACAGGCCGACGGCACAGGTGGCATCGAGCGCGGACGTGCCGAGGACCACGATGCGCTGCGGATCGGCCGGAACCCGTGATTCACCCGAGGCGTGCCGGACGGTCCGGGTGGATCCATCGGCCGGGTCGGCGGGGGTGGGCAGCGAGCAGGCCTGCGTGGTGTCCCGCTCGATTCCGACCACACCCGCGCCGGCGATCTTGGTGGTGGTGCGGACGATCGACGCCGAGTTATCGGGTTGGCTCGCACATCCGGCCACCGCCACCGCGATACAGGCGAGCGCGGCGCCCACGGACCGGTGGGCGCGGCGCACCCGGGTGGAGGTCCGGGGTTTGCGCACGGCTGGGGTACGGACAGCAGGGCTCACCGGCATGCCGGGAAGGGTACATGCCCACCGGGATTCACTGCGCGCCAGCGCCTGCCGCCGACCGCGGCCCGATCGCCGTGGCAGGTCGCCCCGGACGGTGCGGGCCTGCGGACGGGCAGGTCGTGCGGGTGCGGGTGGGTGCCGCCGGGCAGTTGCACAGCACGGTGCGGGCCGCCGGTATCGCGACCGGGTGGGCCGGTGCACGGGACTCGGCGGTCCGGTCGTACGACGCCCGGTGAGCCGGTAGTACGACGCCCGGTGAGCCGGTAGTACGACACAGAGTAGGACCCGTTCGGTCGCCGCTCGGCGGACGGTTTACGATTCGAGAAGCGCAAGCTAACCGTTGGCTGTCCCGCGCGACGGGGCAGCGGGCAAACAGTGGAGCCTGCGGAGCGACCCTAAAGGCACCTTCAGGAGGATCAGTGACTGCCGTAGAGCCCAAGCCAGTCCCGCAGGGGGTGGAAGCGACTCGGCCATTTCCGGCACGATTGGGGCCGAAGGGGTCGTTCATATACAAGGCGGTGACAACCACGGACCCGAAGGTCCTGGGCGTCATGTACTTGACCACCTCGATGGCGTTCTTCCTCATCGGTGGCCTGATGGCGCTGATGATGCGTGGTGAGCTCGCCCGCCCGGGCCTGCAGTTCCTTTCGCCCGAGCAGTTCAACCAGCTGTTCACCATGCACGGCACGATCATGCTGCTGTTCTACGCGACCGCGATCGTGTTCGGTTTCGCCAACATCATCCTGCCGCTGCAGATCGGCGCCCCCGACGTCGCCTTCCCGCGACTGAACGCCTTCAGCTACTGGCTGTACGCGTTCGGCGCGACCATGGCGACCGCGGGCTTCGTCACCCCGGGCGGTGCCGCGGACTTCGGCTGGACGGCATACGTGCCGCTCACCGATATCCTGCATTCGCCGGGTGTGGGCACCGACCTGTGGATCATGGGCCTGGCCGTCTCCGGTCTGGGCACCATCCTCGGTGGTGTGAACATGCTGACGACCGTGGTCTGCCTGCGCGCTCCGGGTATGACCATGTTCCGGATGCCCATCTTCACCTGGAACATCGCCGTCACCAGCGTGCTGGTGCTGCTCGCGTTCCCGCTGCTGACCGCCGCCCTGATGGGTCTGGCCTACGACCGCCACCTGGGCGGTCACATCTACGATCCCGGGACCGGCGGCATCCTGCTCTACCAGCATCTGTTCTGGTTCTTCGGCCACCCCGAGGTGTACATCATCGCGCTGCCGTTCTTCGGCATCGTCTCCGAGATCTTCCCGGTGTTCAGCCGTAAACCGATCTTCGGCTACACCACCCTGGTCTACGCGACCCTCGGTATCGCGGCCCTGTCCATCGCCGTGTGGGCGCACCACATGTACGCCACCGGCGCGGTGCTGCTGCCGTACTTCTCGTTCATGACCTTCTTGATCGCGGTCCCGACCGGTGTGAAGTTCTTCAACTGGATCGGCACCATGTGGAAGGGGCAATTGACGTTCGAATCACCGATGTTGTTCTCGGTGGGCTTCCTCGTCACCTTCCTGTTCGGTGGTCTGTCCGGTGTCATCCTGGCCAGCCCGCCGCTGGACTTCCACGTCACCGACTCCTACTTCGTGGTCGCGCACTTCCACTACGTGCTCTTCGGCACCATCGTGTTCGCCACCTACGCCGGTATCTACTTCTGGTTCCCGAAGATGACCGGCCGCATGCTGGACGAACGTCTCGCGAAGTGGCATTTCTGGACCACGTTCCTCGGCTTCCACCTCACCTTCCTGGTGCAGCACTGGCTGGGCGCCGAAGGTATGCCCCGCCGCTACGCCGACTACCAGGCCGGGGACGGGTTCACCACGCTGAACACCGTCTCCACCATCGGTGCCTTCATCCTCGGCGCCTCGATGCTGCCGTTCCTGTGGAACGTCTTCAAGAGCTACCGCTACGGCGAGGTGGTGACGGTGGACGACCCGTGGGGCTACGGCAACTCGCTGGAATGGGCCACCACCTGCCCGCCGCCGCGGCACAACTTCTACGAACTGCCGCGGATCCGGTCCGAACGTCCCGCTTTCGAACTGCACTACCCGCATATGATCGAGCGGATGCGCAAGGAAGCGCACGTCGGGTTCAACGGTGGAGCCAAACACCACGATCCCGAAGTGGAGAAAAAGCTGGTCAAATCCTGACCCGCTCCCGCAATACACAGATGCGCCCGTCGGCCCAGGTCGGCGGGCGCGCTGTGTTTCCGGTCCCGGAATCGAGGGGTCGTCGGCAGCGGGCCGGGGGCCGGACGCTTAGATTGTGGAGGGCCCCGCACAGTCTCGGGTCCGCCGACGCGGCGCAGTGCCTCCCGATTCGCCCACCTCAATGGTTCGGGGCCCGTCTCGTTCTGAAGCGACGGAGCGGGGGAGCGAAGCGGAGGGCGAAGAACGAGACCAAGGGGCCCGAACCCCGGGGCGCCCGGGGGGGGGGCCCCCCAGAAGGAGGGGGGGGGGGGGTTGGGGGGGGCCCCCCCCGCGGGGCCCCCCCCCCGGGCCGCCCCCCCCGGGGGGGG
>NZ_JARWOV010000294.1 GCF_029868855.1 Nocardia carnea
CCCGGGGGGGGGGGCTTTTTGGGGGGGGCCGCGGGTGGTGGTGTGTCGGCGTCCGGGGTGGGGTGGGGGGGTTTTTTTTTGTTTTGCGGGGGTTTGGGGGGGCGCTCCCCCCCCGGCCCCCGCGCGGGGGGCCCCGCCCCCGCCCTGCCCACCCTGGGTTTCGGTGTGCTGCCCCTGTTGGGCGAGGTACCCGAGAATGTGGCGGCGGAAATCTTTCCGGCGGTGGCTGATGGCGCGGTGCTCACCGCTGCCATCAGCGAGCCCGGTGCGCCGTTGACCACCGAGCCCACCACCAAGGCGGAAGTTTCCGGCGATACCGTGCGCATCACCGGATACAAGGTCGCGGTGCCGTGCGCGGATCAGGCCCGCTGGCTGCTGGTCACCACGGACTCCGGGGTCGCCGTCGTCGATGCGGCGGCGGCGGGCCTGTCGTTCGCGCCGTCCTCGGTCTCCGGCGGGCTCCCCGAGTTCTCGGTGGAACTGGACGGGGTGGAGATTCCGGCCGACCGGTTGCTGCCCGACGCGGGCCCGCGGCTGCATCGGGTGGTGCTCGCCACCATCGGCGCCGTCGCCGACGGCCTGCTCTCCGGCGCGGTGAAACTCACTGCCGCGCACGTGGGCACCCGGCACCAGTTCAACCGGCCGCTGGCGGAGTTCCAGGCGGTTGCCCAGCAGATCGCGGACCTGTACGTGGTGTCGCGTACCCTGCACGTCGCGGCAGTTTCCGCGAACTGGGCACTGGAGCAGGACGATCCGACCCCCGAACAGCAGCAGCGGATCGACGACGATCTGAACGTGCTGGCCTACACCGTGGCCGCGGAATTGCCGCGCGCCATGCAGAAATGTCATCACCTGCACGGCGGTATCGGAGTGGATATCACCCACTCCATGCACCGCTATTACTCACAGTCCAAGGACCTCGCCCGCTGGCTGGGCGGCGCCGCACTGCGGCTCGAACGATTGGGGGCAGGGTGTTCATCGATCTGACCAGCGAACAACGCAAACTCCGTGACGATCTGCGCGCCTATTTCGCCGATCTCGTCACCTCGGAAGAGGCCGCCGAGATGTCGGTCAACCGGCACGGCGACGCCTACCGTGCCGTGGTCCGCCGGATGGGCCGCGACGGCTGGCTCGGCGTCGGCTGGCCGAAGGAATACGGCGGCCAGGGTTTCGGCCCGGTCGAGCAGCAGATCTTCTACAACGAGGCCTCCCGCGCCGATGTCCCGCTGCCGCTGGTCACCCTGCTGACCGTCGGACCGACGCTGCAACAGTTCGGCACACAGGAACAGAAAGAGAAGTTCCTGCCCGGGATCCTTTCCGGCGATATCCATTTCGCCATCGGCTACTCCGAACCGGAAGCCGGCACCGATCTCGCCGCGCTGCGGACGAGCGCGGTCAAGGACGATTCCGGCGACTGGGTCGTCAACGGGCAGAAGATTTTCACCACCGGCGCGCACGAGGCCGATTACATCTGGCTGGCCTGCCGCACCGGTTCGGTGGAATCGCGGCACCGCGGGATCACCATCCTGATCGCCGATACCAGTGATCCGGGCTATTCCTGGACCCCGATCATCACCGCCGACGGCGCACACCACACCAACGCCACCTACTTCGACGATGTCCGGGTCCCGGCGAGCATGCTGGTGGGCGAGGAGAACAAGGGCTGGCGGCTGATCACCACCCAGCTCAACCACGAGCGGGTGAGCCTGGGACCGTCCGGCAAGATCGAACAGCTCTACGACAAGGTCCGCGATTGGGCCCGGCCGCGGGCGATCCTCGACGAACCCGAGGCGCAGCGCGCGCTGGGCCGCATCCACGCCATGACCCGGCTCAACGAACTGCTGAACTGGCAGGTGGCGGCCACCGCGGAGGATCCGGGCACGGATCAGTCACAGGTCATCGCCGATGCTTCGGCGACCAAGATCTTCTCCACCGAATCGCTGCAGGAAGCCGGCCGGCTGGCCGAAGAGGTCGTGGGCCGCTTCGGCGACCCGGCCGACCCGGCCACCGCGGAACTGCTGGGCTGGCTGGACCGGCGCACCAAACAGAACCTGGTGGTGACCTTCGGCGGCGGCGTCAACGAGGTGATGCGCGAACTCGTCGCCTCCGCGGGCCTGAAACTGCCCCGGGTCCCACGTTGACCGGGTTCGGCCGGATCCCGCGCCCCACCCTCTATCCCTAAGGAGCAGTTCCTTGCCGGATATCAGTACACCGGAAGAGATCACCGCGGCCGCGGAGAAGACCAGGGCGGCCGGTGCCAGTGCGCCCCGGCTCGGCCGCGACCCGGTGAACCAGCCGATGATCAACAATTGGGTGGAGGCGCTGGGCGATACCAACCCGGTGTACGTCGACGAGGTCGCCGCCAAAGCTGCCGGGTTCGACGGGATCGTCGCCCCACCGGCCATGGCGCAGGTGTGGACGATGCTGGGGCTGGGCGGCCGCCGTCCGGCCGACGATCCGATGGAGGCCACCAACGCCCTGCTCGATTCCGCGGGCTACACCTCGGTGGTCGGCACCAACTGCGAGCAGATCTACCACCGCTACCTGCGGCCCGGTGAAGAGGTGAGCATCACCAGCGCACTGGACAGCATTGTGGGCCCGAAGAAGACCGGGCTGGGGGAGGGGTTCTTCCTCACCTACCGCACCAGCTGGTACGTCGGCGACGAACTCGTCACCGAAATGCTGTTCCGCATCCTGAAGTTCGCGCCCGGGACGGGTGCGCCGCCGAAGCCGTCGCTCGCCGACCGTGTCCGCCCGCTGGTCTCCCACGACACCGAATTCTTCTGGGAAGGCACGAAAGCGGGGGAGCTGCGCATCCAGAAATTGCCCGACGGCACCCTGCGCCACCCGCCCGTTCCCGCGATCTGGCAGGACAAGACCGAACCGGTCGACTATGTCGTCGCCTCCGGTAAGGGCACCGTGTTCAGCTTCGTCGTGCACCACGCGCCCAAGGTCCCCGGCCGGGACCTGCCGTTCGTGGTGGCGCTGGTGGAGCTCGAGGAAGGTGTGCGGATGCTGGGCGAACTGCGCGGTATCGAACCCGAGAAGGTCGAGGTCGGGCTGGGCGTCGTCGCCGATTTCGAAAAACTGGACGACGATACGGTGCTGCCGTTCTGGAAGGTGATCCCGTGACGACAACATTCGATCCCGCAGCGGTGGCGGTGGGCACCGAACTGCCCGAACTCTCGATCCACGCCGACCCGACCTTCGTGATCAGCACCGCCCTGGCCACGCGGGATTTCCAGGATGTGCACCACGACCGGGACAAGGCGATCGAGCGCGGTTCGAAGGATATTTTCGTCAATATCCTCACCGATACCGGCCTGGTGCAGCGGTTCGTCACCGACTGGGCGGGGCCGAGCACGGTGGTGAAATCCATCTCGCTGCGACTCGGGGTACCGCTCTACGCCTACGACACCCTCACCCTCACCGGCAAGGTGACGGCGATCGAGGGATCCGAGGTGAACCTCGAGGTGATCGGCAAGGACAGCCTCGGCGATCACATCGTCGCGAAGGTCGTCATCGATATCGCGCGGTGCGGCGCGGGTCCGGCGTGAGGAACGAGGTTCGTATGACCAACTCAGATCATCCACTGTCCGGACGGGCGGCCATCGCGGGTATCGGCGCCACCGATTTCTCCAAGGAATCCGGCCGCAGCGAACTGCGGCTGGCCGCGGAGGCGGTAACCGCCGCGCTCGCCGACGCCGGGCTCACTCCCGCCGACGTCGACGGCCTGACCACCTTCACGATGGATACGAACCTGCAGGTCGCGGTGGCGCGGGCGGTCGGTATTCCGCAACTGAAGTTCTTCAGCCATATCGGCTACGGCGGGGGCGCGGCCTGCGCCACCGTGCAGCAGGCCGCGATGGCGGTCGCCACCGGGGTGGCGGATGTGGTGGTGGCCTACCGGGCGTTCAACGAGCGGTCGGTATCGCGGTTCGGGCAGTTCTCCACCTCTCTGGCCGCGGCGCCGACCTCCTCCGGGATCGACGCCGGTTGGTCGTACCCGCACGGCCTGGGCACGCCCGCTGCGCAGGTCGCCATGGTGGCGCGCCGCTACATGCACGTCTACGGTGCGACCAGCGCCGACTTCGGGCGGATCGCCGTCGCGGACCGCAAGCACGCCGCGGTGAACCCGAACGCCTTCTTCTACAACAAGCCGATCACTCTCGAAGACCACCAGAAGTCGCGCTGGATCGCCGAACCGCTGCACCTGCTGGACTGCTGCCAGGAATCCGACGGTGGGGTCGCGATCGTGGTGACCAGTGTGGAACGGGCCCGCGATCTGCCCAACCCGGCCGCCGTGATCACCGCCGCCGCACAGGGCAGTGGCGCCGACCAGTACGTGATGACCAGCTACTACCGGGATGCGCTCACCGGGCTTCCGGAAATGGGGCTCGTCGGCGATCAGTTGTGGGAACAGAGCGGTTTACGCCCCGGCGATATGCAGGCCGCCATTTTGTACGACCACTTCACTCCTTTTGTGCTCATGCAGCTGGAGGAACTGGGTTTCTGCGGGCGCGGTGAGGCGAAGGATTTCATTGCCGACGGCGCAATCGAAATCGGTGGAAAACTTCCGATCAACACCCACGGCGGACAATTGGGCGAGGCGTATATCCACGGGATGAACGGTATCGCCGAAGGGGTCCGGCAATTGCGCGGAACCTCGGTGAACCAGGTCGAAGAAGTGGAGAACGTACTGGTCACCGCCGGTACCGGGGTGCCTACCTCGGGATTGGTGCTCAGCGCCGACCCCGCCGCCTGAGCCGGTACCGGGCGGCCGGATCGGATATGAGCGTCGCCCGAGGTCGCGCGGTGGTCGGTGCAGTTGCGAGCCGGGCCGGTATCGCGGCTCGGCCTGCGCCTCCCAGCCACCTCATCTGCAGAGCTTTCGGGCCTTCGGTACAGCGAAGTTGCCGATCGGTCGCGGTGCGGAGCCTCCGCAGCGCCGGCCGGACCGGATATTCCCTCGGCCGGTGGCCGGTGGCCGGTGGCCGGTGCACGTGCCGCGGCACGCGCCGAGTCGTGTTTCGTCAATCCTGATGGACGCATGACGCCGCCCCGAGTACACGAGCGACCGACGCGCATCGCCCGAGTTGGGGACTCACGGCTTCCGTTTCGCGGGCCTGTTCCCGGTGCGCTCGCACGCTTGTGAGTTTTCACAGTCGGGAACAAGATATAACTGTCGATTGCTCAATGGGCAGTAGGTTTGCCGGCAAGGGGCTGGTAAAGATGGAAAACTCGTCATTTCATATTCTCGAATCGCTCCCGGACCGGCCGTCCGGCATGTAAATATGTGGCAGTTCTTGGCAGTACACATGGTGGAGTCGAAGTTTTGGCCGGGTCGCGGGCGCTGATCGCGCGCATTGTGGCGGTGTTCGCGCTGCTGTTCTGCGCTGTCGTCGCGCTGCGCGGACATATTCCGGGGATGCCGGAAAACCCGGCGGAAAACGGCGGCGACGCGCCCGCGGTGCTGTCCGTCGTCCTCATGCCCGTCCTGCTCACCGTCTCGATCGTGGTGTTGCTGGCCGGGGTCATCGCCAGCCAGCACCGGCTGCCGTTGGCCATGTCCGACCTGGACGCCGACGAAGCCGAACAGACCTGGCGGCTGGGTCGCTTCGGGTTGATCGTGCTGTTCGTACTGGCCGTCGCCGGAGTGCTGGCGTCGATCGTTTTCGCGGTCTATCTCATCGGATTCCAGCGCCCCGGCGAGCCGGTACCGGCGGCACCGGATCAGCGTTCCGAACAGCCTGCCCGGCCGGCTGTGCCGCCCGGTATGGAAGAGGACGAGCCGGTCCTCACCGGCACCGGCCTGATCCTGGCCACCGCCGCCGCCGCGACCTTGGTGGCGGTGGCGGTAACCGGTCTGGTCGTTGTCACCGTGAACACCCAGCGCCGGGAGCGCGAAACCGAATCCGAGGAGTCCGCGGGCGTCACCGACGAGCAACTGCGCGAGGAAACCCTGTCCCTGGTCAAGGCCGCCGAGATGGGTCTGGCCGCGATGAACGCCCCCGGCCAGGACCCGCGCACCGCGATCATCGCCTGCTACCTGGCGATGGAACGCGGACTCGTCTACGCCCGCGCCGCCGCGCCGCTGGCCTCCGACACCCCGATGGAGGTGCTGGCCCGCGCCTTCGAACACGGTGCCCTGCACGACGCCTCCGCCCGCGAGCTGGTCGCGCTGTTCGAGGAAGCCCGGTTCAGCCCGCACGCCATGCTGGAATGGCAGCGGATGCGTGCCGAACAGCTGTTGCGCGTGGTGCTCTCCGATCTTCAGGGCACGCCGATACCCGATGCACCGGATTCGGAATTGCCCGACCGAATGCCTCACTTGCCCGGTGCCCCCAGCGGGACGGTGACCCGATGACCCGGCCCTGGATAGTGGTGACCGCGATCCTCGCCGTCGCCGTTTTCGAAGTCGCGGCCTATCTGCGCGCCCGGGAATTCATGTTGATCGCCGCCGGGGTGCCGGTGGCGATCGCGCTGTGCTGCTTCGTCTGGGTGCTGCTGCGCCCGGAGAAGAAAGAGAAGGAACTCGTCGACGAGATGGAGAACGGGCCCGCCGAAATGCTGCGCCACTGGCATGCCCGCGCCGAAATGCTCGTCGACCGCGCCGACGGAAACCGCGCCGACTGGGATCGGCATCTGCGGCCGCTACTGGCCAAGGAGTTCCAATTGTCCGCCGGATTGCGGGTCAGCAAGAACCGGCGGGCCCTAGAAAGTGCCGGTATCCATCTGTTCGGCGCCGAACTGTGGCGCTGGGTGGATCCGGCGGATTCGGCGTTGCGTGACCAGAACACGCCCGCGCCGGGTCGTGCGGCTCTGGACGAGATCCTGAGCCGCCTCCAAAGAATGTGAGATGGGTCGACGCATTGCGAGTAAAGACATGACGATGCCCTTGGACGCGACTGTCCAACGCACCGAAGCCGTGCTCCGGGAGGTCTCCCGGGTCGTGGTCGGAAAACGCGACGAGCTACAGCTCATCATGATCGCGATCCTGTCCGGCGGGCATGTGCTCATCGAGGATCTGCCCGGTCTGGGCAAAACATTGATCGCCCGCTCGTTCGCGGCGGCTCTCGGCCTGGATTTCACCCGGGTGCAGTTCACCCCCGACCTGCTGCCCGCCGATCTGCTCGGCTCCACCATCTACGACATGTCCACCGGCCGTTTCACCTTCCGCCGGGGTCCGGTGTTCACCCATATGCTGCTCGCCGACGAGGTGAACCGCACCCCGCCGAAAACTCAGGCCGCCCTGCTGGAGGCGATGGCCGAGGGCCAGGTGAGCATCGACGGCGAAACCTTCCCGCTGCCGCAGCCGTTCGTGGTGCTGGCGACCGACAACCCCATCGAGTACGAGGGCACCTACCCGTTGCCCGAAGCGCAGTTGGACCGTTTCGCCATCCAATTACGTCTCGGCTATCTCTCCGAACTCGACGAGACCGAGATGATCCGGCGGCGGCTCGAACGCGGTGCGGTGCAGCCGCGGGTGCATCAGGTGGTGGACGCCAAAGGCCTGCTGGAGATGCGGCACGCGGTCGAATTCGTCTCCGTGCACCCGGATGTGGTGGGTTACGTGGTGGCGCTGGCGTCGGCGACTCGCGGACATGCGCAGGTGGAGGTCGGTGCCAGCCCGCGGTCGGAACTGGATCTGGTGCAGATGGCCCGCGCCCGGGCGCTGCTGAACGGTCGCGATTACGTCATCCCCGAAGATGTGAAAGCCCTCGCCGTACCCGCCATGGCGCACCGCATCACCCTGCGACCGGAAATGTGGGTGCGCCGGATCCGCGGCGAGGATGTGATCGGCGAACTGCTGCGCCGGCTCCCGGTTCCGCGCGCCGCCACGCAATGAGACACCGCGACGCCACCGCCACCGTGGAGGCGAGGCTGCGCTGGCGCCCCGCTCCGCTGACCTATCTGCTCGCTATCGCCTCGGCGGTTGCACTGTTCGGCGCGGTGATATCGGCCAGTTGGCAGCTGGTGGTTTTCGCCGCGCCGATGCTCGGGGTGCTGGCCAGCGCGCCGTGGCAGGTATCGCGCACCCGGATCCAGGTGGACGGCGGCGGCACTCAGCGGTGTTTCGAGGGCGAGCAGGTGACGGTCACCATCGCCGCGTTCGTCGACCGCGGCCATGCCTTGTTGCGCTGTAGGCCGGTGGTCACCGAGGGAATGGCGGTCACCGTCGACGAGTCGTCGGATTCCGGGACGGCGCCTGCCGGGTTGCGGTTGACGGTTTCGGCGCAGCGGTGGGGTCGCTACCCGATCTCGGTGCGGGTGAAGGCATTGAGCCCGGCCGGGATGGCGCTGGCCACCGCGACCCTGCCCGCCGGGGAAATCTTCGTCTACCCGGTCACCGACCCACAGCGAATTCCACTGCCGCGTACCGAACTTCCCGAACGTCTCGGTGTGCACCTGACCCGCCGGCACGGCCCCGGCGTGGAGTACGCCGATATCCGTGCCTACGCCCCCGGTGATCAGCTCCGCATCGTGAACTGGCCGGTGAGTGCCCGCCGCGGCCGGTTGTACGTGACCGAACGCCTGACCAACCGCTCCGCCGACGTCGTCGTCCTGGTGGACACCTCCCAGCAGGCCCCGGGCCCGGCCAGCGACGCCCTCGAACTATCGGTGCGCGGTGCCGCGCAGGTGGTGCAATCCACGCTGCAGGCCGGTGACCGCACCGCCGTGGTCTGCCTCGGCAGATCACCCCGGTGGTTGCGCCCCGATATCGGACGCCGCCAGTTCTACCGGATCGTCGA
Source organism: Nocardia carnea (assembly GCF_029868855.1). Classification (GTDB taxonomy): domain Bacteria; phylum Actinomycetota; class Actinomycetes; order Mycobacteriales; family Mycobacteriaceae; genus Nocardia; species Nocardia carnea_A. Next base: position 8,754 of record NZ_JARWOV010000294.1, read on the forward strand.
CACCGTTCTCGATGTCGGCGACGAGCACATCCCCACCACCGGCACCCTCGCGCCGTGGGCCGCGGTCCCGCTCGGCGCGGTCGTCGTCGCGTTCTCCACCCTGCTGGACACCCAGTTCGCGCTCGCCCTCATCGATCTACGCAAACGCGGTCACGTGGTGGTGGCGGTGGATGTGCTGCGCGGCAGTCCGTTCGCCGACGACCTCGACCCCACCATGGAGAAGATGTGGCAGCTCGAGCGGATGTCGATGTACCGCGATATGAGCACGGTCGGCGTCGATATCGTCGGCTGGGCCGCCGACACCCGTCTCGACCAGACCATGCGCCTGCTACCTCGGCACCGCCGGATGATGCGGGTACGCCGATGACCAAATTCCTCGCCCATCTCTCCGGGACCCTGCTGGTGCTGCTGGTCGCGTTGATCCAGCCGTGGGCGGCCCCGGCCGCGATCGTCCTGGTGATCGTCGGCTGGTGGTGGCGCCTCGCCGCCGTCGGCGCGGTGCTACTGGTGATCGGGGTTCTGGGACTGTCCGACGCCGGGCTTGTCGCGGCCGCCGCCGCGGGTCTGGTCGCCACGACCTATCTGCTGAACATCGCCACCGTCACGGCCCCGCGCGGGGTCGTCCCGACAACGCTGCCCTCGGTGATCGGCGCCGTCGTGTGGACCGGCGCCGCTGCCTGCGCGGCGGTGTTGCCAATCGAACTGGCCTGGTCACCCGTGGTCGCGCCGGTCCTGGTGATCCTGCTGTCCTCGATCCTCACCTACAGCATCACCGCGACCCGTCGCCGTCCGGCGAAACCGGTTTCCGGGACGGCGCCCGGCGCCGGCCGGCCGGAATCGAGCTGAGCGGCCCGACCTCGGCGGCTGTGCGCCGTCGACCTCGTTTCTGCCGGCTTCGGCGAGATCAGCTGTGCGGTTTCCGGTTGACGAGGGTGATGTCGCCGCCGTAGTGAGCGAGGACCCGGTGATCCATCACCGCGCGCCACAACGGTGGAACGGCGGCGAGCAGGACCATGGTGGCGTAACCGAAGGGCAACTGCGGGGCCTCGTCCGAGCTGCGTAGCGTCTGGTAGCGACGGCCTGGGTTGGCGTGGTGGTCGCTGTGGCGTTGCAGGTGCAGCAGAAAGACATTGGTGACCAAGCGGTCGCTGTTCCAGCTGTGGCGCGGCGAGCACCGCTCGTATCGGCCGTCGGTGCGGCGGGCCCGGAGCAGTCCATAGTGCTCCAGGTAGTTCACTGTCTCGAGCAACCCGACGCCGATCACGGCCTGCAACGCCAGGAAGGGGGTGATGCCGGGCCCGAAAACGAGAATCATCGCACCGAACAACACGACGCTCATCGACCAAGCCTGCAGTAGCCGGTTGTCACAGCTGAACCACTTCTTTCCCTGACGGGACAGGCGTTCGCGCTCCAAGGTGAGCGCCGAACGGAAACCACCGCCCACACTGCGCGGTATGAACGCCCACAACGACTCGCCGAAGCGCGCGCTGGCCGGGTCCTCGGGCGTGGCGACACGAACATGGTGGCCGCGATTGTGCTCGACGAAGAAATGACCGTACCCGGACTGTGCCAGTGCGATCTGCGCCAGCCGGCGTTCGAGATGTTCGGCCCGGTGGCCGAGTTCGTGGGCCGCGTTGATCCCGATGCCGGAAACGAGTCCCATCGTTACGGTCAGACCCAGTTTGTCGACGAGCTGCAGTTCAGCGCCGGCCCACATATATCCCGCGATGGCCAGGCCGACGAACTGGATCGGCAGGAAGAGAAACGTGCACCAGCGGTAATAGCGGTCGTTGGACAATGCCTCGTAGTCTTCGTCTCGCGGGCTGCTTCCGTCGCAGCCCACCGTGACGTCCAGGATCGGAATCACCACGAACACCACGATCGGGCCGATCCACCAGAACAACGCCAGCCCCGTGAAGTCGACCAGCTGCGACGGTAGTAGCGCGCAACCGGGCGCCACGGTGCTCAGAATCCACAGATAGCGTTTGGGGTCGCGTGCGTTCGCCCGTCTGAGGATCGCCATATCCCGCGCCCGCGACCAGCCGGTGCCGCGGGACGGTGACAGTCCCGCAGCCTGACCGGGGCGCCCGAGTACCGGAACCGGTTTGGTCTTCACCGCATCAAGGCAGAGCCGCGCAGTTCGCCGGAGCGGGTACGCCCGCGAGGCGATCGGTCACCCACGGCAGCGAGGTCGTCGTCGACGGGAAGAACGCCACATCGTGGGTGCTCAGGAATCCGGAAATGGGGGGCACGGCACCGTCTGCCTGCAGTTCGACCGGCGTACCGCCACCGCACCAACTCGCGGCGATACCGCGAACGGCCGGGAACATCTCATCGTTGCGCGCCGCGTAGACACGCGTCGGCACCGAAGGGGCCGAGCCGCCGAGACGCTGCTCGTCGAAGGCCTTTTTCAACTCCGGGGAGTTTTCGATCACGGCCGTGATCGGCTGTCCACTGGTGGTCCATCGGGACGTGTGCTGCGGTTGGGTGAGGGTGTTGGAGAGGCCGCCGCCGCATTTGCCGATCGATTCGTTCAGGATCGACTTACCGGTGTCGTTGAGGACGGTATCGAGCACCGGCCGGGTGTCGGGGTAGTCGGCGGCGATACCGTTGAGGATCCACGCGATGGCGGGCGCGACACCGGGGAGGCCGTCGCTGCGCGCGATATATTCCGCGGGGCCGACCGGTGGCCCGCCCACGTAGGCGCCGCGGACGTTCAGATCGGGGGCATAGGCCGGTTGCAGTTCGGCCGCGGCCGCGGCGGCCATTCCGCCCTGGGAGTATCCGTAGAGAAGGACCGGCGAGCCGGGGTGGAAGCCGGTACCGGGCAAGCGCAATGCGGCACGGGCGGAATCCAGGACCGCGTAGCCCTGGGTCTTGCGATTGAGGAAGTTGTGGATACCCGGCGCGGCGAGGTCGTGATAGTCGGTCATCACCACCGCCATACCCTGGGCCAGCAGGTATTGGATGGCCATGACGTCGTATTCGAAGACCATATCGGCCGGTGGCTGGTACCGGACCACCTGCGACACCATCGCCGACGGCGCGCATTCCGGGCCTTGCCCCTGGGTACCGCCCGCGTACGCCACCAACGGGCGTTCGCCCGGTCCGCGCCACGGTGCTGTCGGCTCCAGATACGTCCCCACCACCGTGGTCGGCGCATCGTGGGTATCGCTACTGGCGTAGGTGAGGCGCGTCGACCGCACCGGCACCGTCCCGGGTAGTCCGGGCATCGGAAACGCTGGTTGCGACACCTCGGTACGGAGGATTTCGCCCCCCGCCACCTGCGAATGCGACAGCGCCGGTTGCGTCCATGCGGATGGTGCGACCGCCGCGCCCCCCGCGACCATGAGGGTTCCCGACAGCACTGCGACCCATGCGCGCTTTCCGCTCTTCATAGCGATCCCTCCTGCATACGGCTCATCCCGGCAGCTATTGAACCGAAGGCGCCGTGGACGCGAGCGCAACATCGAGGGCTCCGAGCAGAAAACGTGGCGCTTCGACTCAATAGATTTAGATCGACTTGCGAGTATCGCTGGTCGAGCGCGGAACCGGGCCGATATGCACGTCGTGTCGCCGAGGAATCCGAGACCGGCTCCAGCCGGGTAACTATTCGGCCCCAGTTCGGTCGATTCGGCCGACACCCGCCCGTGCCGGAGGTAGTCGGCTCTCCAGCAAGGGGAGACCGGAAAGTACTCGTATGCGGCACCGCTTCATCCACGATTTCGTCGACACAACCTTGGGGGCGGTCGAAGCCGACCCCGTAGTGGTGGGGTTGTTGCGCACGAGCATGCCGGACCTCCCCGACAACCCCACTGCCGAACAGGTGCAGGCCTGGATGGAAACCGTGGGATGGTGCAGGACGATGATTTCCGGGCGGCGGTGCGCCGGATGGCCGAGCATCATCGGGAACCGCCGCGCCTCCCACGACTTCTTCTACGCCGCATTAGCATCCATGGTCGTTGGCTTCACAGTCCCGGTTTTCCGCAGATCGTCGACATCCGGCCCAGGAAAGCAGGTCGATGAAAACCTTTCTCGCGCTGCTCGTTCGAATCGGCCTGGTATTCGTATGCCTGGGCCTCGGTTCCGCCGCCGCTCCGGCCGCGTTCGCGCAACCCGGCCCCGCGGCATCGAATCCCGTGCTGGTCATCGGCGGATTCGATGCCGACCAAGGGATCTTGGAGAAGCTGCGCGAGACACTGGACGGATGGGGGTATCCGGCCTATTCGATGGTTCTTCCGGCTGTGCCGTCCCTCTCGGGAGCGCCGACGGGGTCGGTGCCCATCGCCGAATCGGCGGGCGCGGTGGCACAGGCGGTGGACGAGATCCGGCGGGAGACCGGTGCGGCGCGGGTCGACCTGGCCGCGCACTCGATGGGCGGGCTCGCCGCCCGGCACTACGTCAAATTCCTGCGCGGCGGCGAATCGGTGGGCACCTACGTCGATTTCGGCACTCCGAATTCGGGACAGTCGCTCGGCCTCCTCTGCTCGCTGTTCTGGCCTGGATGCCGGGATATCGCGCCGGGGTCCCCGTTTCTGCGCGCGCTCAACCAGCCACCGGCGGTCCCGCCGGGCCTGGTTGCCTACCACCTGTTCTCCGAGAACGAAGGCCCGGAACGTGAGCCGCTGCCGGGCGCGATGAACGCGAGTGTCCAGGACTTCTGTCCGGGCCGGCACGTGATCCACCGCAACGAACCACGCGACGGCGCCTTCCAGGAGCTGATCGTTTCGGCATTGCGCGGGGGGCCGCTCGCCACCACCTGCCCGTAGTAGACACCGATCGGCGGAGATCGGAACCGGATTCCGGTACCGGGCTACTAGCCGTTCGGCGGGAACGGTGCGATCGGCCCGGCCCGGCCCGGCACCGAGTTCGGCGTTTCGCAACTCGACGACCGTCCATTGTCGAATTCATCTCCGGCAGCGGCCGTGGCGAGTTCACTGCGTCGGCGCTGCCGGAACTCCCGCGGGGTCTCGCCCATGGCCTCCTTGAAAGCGGTGGAGAACCACGATGGGTTGAACCCGCACCGAGCGGCCAGATCGCCGATCGGTACAGCGGAGTAGGCGGGATTCTCGAGGAACGCACACGCTGCGCGCATGGCCTCGGCCTGCCGCAGATCACGGAAAGTGGTTCCACTGCGGTACAGAATGGTACGTACCTGCCGCGGCGACCAGCCCAGTGCGGCGGCGACCGCGGGCAATCGGATGTCGCGGTGGCCGATATGCGTACGTATATATCGGCGGACCTGCTCGGTAACCTCCCCGCACTGGCTCTGTTGCGGGCTCACCTCACCGATCGAGAGCATGCACAACAGTTCGCCGATGCGCTGACACACCGCGTCGAACTCGCGTTCCGTCAGCGCACCCTGTTCGGAATGCGTACGTCGGATGAGTGTCCGGGTGATCCGGCCCAGGCCGGACGACATATCGAGCTCCGCTGTGCGCGTTCCGGAAAGGCCGGCGAGGCCGTCTATTTCCGTGCGCGGCACCTGGAACGCGTAAGCAGACGAACGCGGGATCTGGAGATGACACACCGTATCGAGGACAGTGACAGCGCCCCGGCCGGGTCCGGCGCTGGTGACAGTGCCGCCCCGGTACCGGACGGTGTAAGTCCCTTCTTCCGGGAACACGATCCAGTAGAAATCATCGCCCGCGATCCGGTGGATATGCGTCCGGGTCCGGCTCGAGGTCCGCGCTCCTTGTTGATCCCAGTGCAGCAAGCGGTAACCGGCGCTTTCCTGCACCGACATCGTCGCGCTCCACCGGTCGGATCCGTGATAGTCGTGATCCATCGGCATCAAACTGTCGGCGATCGTGGTCCACGACGCCGAACTGCGCGCGGTGACGCTGTAGAACTCCACGGTGTCTGTCCTACCGCATGACGTCGGCGGTAGCGACCGGCCTGCCGGCTGTTACCGTGGCCCGCCGAGCGAGATCGGGATGGACAGGGGCCCGATAGTGAAGAACGAGGGGGTGTAAGCGATCTCCTCCGGGTGGATGGCGAGTTGCAGGTGCGGCAGCCGCCGATACAGCGATGCCAGCGCCAACCGGCCTTCGAGCCGCGCCAAGCCGGCGCCGATGCAGTAGCGAGGTCCGTGTCCGAAACCGAGATGCCCGGTCCGCTGTTCGCGGGTGATGTCGAACTGATCGGCTGTTCCACCGTATTCGGCCGGGTCGACACCACACGCCTGGTAGACCACCCCCACCGCGTTTCCTTTCGGAATGGCCACACCCGCGATGTTCACATCTGTCAGGGTGAACCTCCAGCTGGTCATCATCACCGAATGGCGGTAACGCACAGTCTCTTCGACGACATCGGCCCACAGGTCGCCCGCCTTCGCCGCACGCAGTTGGTCGGGATGCTGTGACAGCGCGATTATCGCGTGTCCCAGCATGTGCACGGTGGTTTCGTGGCCGGCGACGAGCATGATCCACAGGACCGCTACGAGTTCTTCGTCGGTGAGCTTGTCGTTGCGTTCCCGCGCCTGCACGAGGCCCGTGGTGAGATCATCCCCCGGCTCGACCGCCTTCCGGGCCACCAGCTCGTAGAGATACTTCTGCAGGCCGTCCTGGGCCGCGAAAGCCGCTTCCGGCGAACTGTTCTGCGCCAGCAGGGTCGCGGTCCATTCGCGCAATCGGCTCCGGTCCTGTTCGGGTACCCCGAACAGTTCGCAGATCACCGCCATCGGCACGGCCTCGGTGAACGTGGGCACCAGGTCCACCCCGTCGCCGGCGGCCACCACGCCGTCGAGTAGTTCGTCGATGATTTCTTGGATTCGTGGTTCGAGTGTGGCCACCCGGCCCGGTGTGAAAGCCTTGCTGATCAAGCCACGGAGGCGGCGATGGTCGCTACCGTCTTTGGTCGACAAGTGATCACCCTGCACCACCGCGCGCAACGGCCAGTCCGGCGGAATGACTCCGTTGTGCAGATCGGGCCAATGCCGGGGATCCCGGGCGAATGTGCTGTTGTCACCGGCGAGGATCTCGCGAACCGCCTGGTGGGTCAACGCGAGATAACCGGGTACGCCGCCGGGGAACTCCACTTGGACGACGGGTGCGATATCTCGCAGCCGGATGCAGGTGTCGAGTGGATTCTCGTTCACGGCGGGGAAGGCGGGGAGTGCGGTCGGCACGAACATTCCTTTCGACTGGTCCGGCAGTCACCGGATGTTCGCCCAGGAGTATCACTCCGCGGCGTTCGGTCCGGTCTCTCTGCTGCGACCGTGCCCCGAAACCGAAGAAAGTGGGCGCAGACCGAAATCCGTGGGCGCCGAGTAGAAGTCGTCTCCCGCTCGCCGGATCCGGTTACCCGCTGTCCGAGGGAACTCGTGCGATTGTGGCGAGCCGGCCCGGCGCACCCTTGTCGTGGAACCTCGTCCCGACCCGTTCTGCTTCGATCGATTCGATTCGCCAGCCGGTACCGGGCGCGAAGGCGGCCGCCAACTCGGCACGGCCGACGGGATGCGGGCCTGGTTCGGGTCCGGTATCGCTGAAGCACAGCAGATACAGCGTGGCACCGGGTTCGGTGACGGTCGCCAAACTTCGTACGTACTCGACCCGCTCGCCGGAATCCAATGTATGGAACAGGCCGCTGTCGAGCACCGTATCGAACCGGCGTCCGGAAAGCTCCAGGTGGAGAGCATCCGCGATTGCGAATTCTGCCTCGAGACCCCGCTCGGCGGCGTTCGCTCGCGCGGTTTCCAGCGCGCCGACAGCAACGTCGACGCCGAGTACCGGTAGGCCTCGCGAAGCGATGAGCAGGGTGTTCTCGCCTGTTCCGCAGCCCACGTCCAGCACCGCGCCGGTGAATCTCCCGGCGGCGACTATGCGCTCCACCGCGGGTTGCGGCCCGCCGATATCCCAGGGTGCGGGCCCGTCCTGATACGACGCGTCCCAGGGGCGGCCGGTCATTCGTTCATGGCTGGTCGGCGTCCGGCCGCCGAACGGATCATCCGCGGCCGGTTCGGATCGCTTCGGCAACTGCGACACCTCCTGAATCTGCCCCTATCGCCCATAGTGGCACGTCGTACAGCATGCGTTGCTGCTACGCGGATTCTCTGGATGGAGCGGGGTTACACGGGTCAGACCGCACGCACGGCGATTCCCGGATACTCCAGGACGAGCCCCGCCGCGTCGTAGACCAGGCGGCACGAGAAATCGAAGACGGGCGCCGAGTAGTCGAAGCACCGGAACAGTCCACGGTCGGGTGTGCGCGAATACTCCTGGTCCAGCTTTTCGACCGCGAGATCGCCGGCGCGCACATAGGCCGCCGGGGCGGGCGTCCGTGCGCCGATCGGCAACGCCGCGCGGTGGACGGGAAAGGTGTTGGTCATCGCCGAGGACTCCAGGTCCACGTCGAGGCAGCCATTCAGCTCGGGTGCCGGTTCCTTGTTCACCAGCCAGTGTCCGGCGCCGTCGGCCTCGAGCAGCACGGTGCGCCGGCCGGTTGTGGAACGGCTGGTCACGCGCGCGGTGCGGGTCTGCCAGCCGGAATCCACGGCGATGTCGTAGGCGACGAACCATGTGTGGCCGTCCTCGACAGCGGTGGTGCACCCCTCGATCCGGTATCCGTGATCGAGGGGTTCGAAGTAGGCGACCTCGAAACCCGCCCGCTCACCGCAGTGCGTCCATGCGGCGGTTGTGGGCAGGGCGGCGAACATTCCGCCATCGTAAGGCTCCGGACGGTCCTCGAAACGAGGAAGACCCACGCCGCCGACCGAGCGCGGTCGGCACCGCAGCGCGGGTCGCGGACCTGGCCATCGCGGCGACTGCGGAAGCGAACAATCCGGCGATTCTGCATTACGACCGCGACTTCGAAACCGTGGCGGAAGTGACCGGCCGGCCGACCCAGTGGATAGCACCACCCGGAACGATCAGCTGATATCCCGATCCTCACGAGCGGATCGGCATCCACATCTCGACGGTGGTGCCGTTGTCCGAGGCCGTGACCTTCACCTCCGGGATCAGCGTCCGGATCATGGCGAGCCCGCGGCCGCGGATGGGATCAGGTCCGGGGGCCGGACGCTTCCAGCGACCGTGATCGCGGACGGTGATCCGCAGACCCGCCGAATCGCGCGTGGCCCGGAGACGGATGGTTCCGCCGTCGCCGCGGTGGCCGTGTTCGATCGCGTTGGCACACGCCTCGCCGGTGGCGAGGAGTACGTCGTAGGCCGTGCACTCGTCGAGCGGGGAGTCTTGTAACCAGTCCTGCATCGCGTGCCGCACCTCGGCGAGCGCGGTGGGCCTCGCCGGGAAATCCAGCTGAAACCGGCTCGGCGGACTGTGCAGCCCGGTGGGGCGGGCCATTGTCAACGTCATCGCCTCCTGTAGCTCTCGCCGGCGGACGGCGCAGGCGGTACCGTGCCCGGCGTTCTGCCACAAACGCAGTGGGACTGCGCTTGCCGATAGCCATACCCATTCGATTCCCCCGCATGCAGCCCGCTGCTGGTGATCATGCGGACACCGGAAGCGGAAACGGGCTGACAAACCGCAGCTCCGGCGGCGACAACGCCTGATTCCCGATCGGTCGGATCGGGTAGATTGACCGCGAAGATCACTTACCGCCCCGGTCGCGCGCCGGGGCCTCGATATCGCAGAGGTGGAGAAGTGGCGAATTGCGAACTGGGAGGTCCGCGGTGAGCAGCGAAGGTGTATCACGCATGCTCGACGTCCAGGTGCGCATCGCGGACGGAACCACGGTCGTCACCGTGCACGGCGAGGTCGATATGGCGTCGGCGCCGCAGCTGCAGGCCGCCCTCGAAGATGCACAGCGCGGCGGGAACCCGCTGGTGGTGGACATGTCCGAAGTCGGTTTCCTCGGTTCGGCCGGTTTGAGCGTGCTGCTGGTGACCACCGAGGCCGCCGGCGCCGCCGGTCTCCGCGTGGTGGCCTCCGATGCGGTCCGCCGGCCCATCGAGCTCACCGGTCTCGACAAGATGCTGGCGGTATACGACTCGCTGGATACGGCACTGGCCGTCGACACCTCGGCGTCGTGACCGCGGTCCGGACTACCGGGTACGCGGCAGGCGGACGACCTGAACGAAGAAGTCGTCGATCTGTTTGATCGCGGCGACGAACTGATCCAGATCCACCGGCTTGGTGACGTAGGCGTTGGCGTGCAGTTTATAGCTGCGCAGGATGTCCTCCTCCGCTGCGGAGGTGGTGAGCACCACGACCGGGATATGGGCGAGGTCGGGGTCGGCCTTGATTTTCTCGAGTACCTGCCTGCCGTCGTATTTCGGCAGGTTCAGGTCGAGCAGGATGAGGTCGGGGCTGGGCGCGTCGGAGTACTCACCACTGCGGTAGAGGAAATCCAGCGCCTCCTGGCCGTCGCGGGCGACGTGCAGCGTATTTCCGATCCTGTTGTCCTCGAATGCTTCCCGCGTCATCAGTTCGTCGCCGGGATCGTCCTCGACGAGCAGGATATCGATCGGCCGGCCCGGCACGGTCATACGCTGATTCCTTCGGTGGTTTCTGTGGGGGTGTGATCGGCTGCGTCCGGAGTGGCCGGAGGCGCGGGCTCGGTGCGCAGGGTGAAGCAGATGCGGGTGCCCTCGGTGTATCCGGAATCGATCCAGATCCGGCCGCCATGGTATTCGACGATTTTCTTGCAGACGGCGAGCCCGATTCCGGTACCGCTGTATTCGTTGCGCGCGTGCAGCCGCTGGAAGATGACGAAAACCTTCTCCGCGAACTCCGGGGGGATCCCGATGCCGTTGTCGCTCACGCTGAACAGGAGGGAATCTGCTTCCTCGGGAGAGGGCGCGGCTTCGATCCGGACGACGGGGGCGAGCTCGGGCCGGCGGAATTTGAGCGCGTTACTGAGCAGGTTCTGCCACAGCATCGTCAGTAAGGTGGGTTCGCCGAGGATTTCCGGCAGCTCGTCGGGGCGCTCGACCAGTGCCTCGGTCTCCTCGACGATGGCCGACAGGTTGGTCACCGCCTTGTCCATAACCTGTCCGAGAAGCACCGGCTCGATGCTGTCGCCTACCCGGCCGACGCGGGAGAAGGTGAGCAGATCGTTGATGAGCACTTGCATACGCTTGGCGCCGTCGACGGCGAAATCGATGTACTGCTTACCGCGTTCGTCGAGCTGGCCGCCGTAGCGCTTTTCCAGCAGCTGGCAGAACGATGCCACCTTGCGTAGCGGCTCCTGTAGATCGTGCGAGGCGACATAGGCGAACTGTTCCAGCTCCGCATTCGACCGGCGCAATTCGTCGGCTTGCAGATCCAGCTCGGCCTTCTGCTGACGTAGCAGCGTGCCCTGGGACCGCGACGACCCCAGTTCCTCGACCACCCGGCGGCGCATCTGCTCGACTGCCGCGGCCACCTGCCGTAGATCCGCGGGACCGCGGCTTTCGATGTGGTGCTCGAACTCGCCGTCGGCCACCCGCAGCGACGAGTCGGTGAGGTCGGCGAGGGGGCGCGCCACCAGTCTGCGCAGCAGGACGGTCAAGACGGCGGCGGTCAGCAGGAACGTGATCACCAAGCCGGCCAGGACGACATCGCGGACGGTGCGGGCGTGCGAGATCGCTGCCCGGTCGGCGGCGACCGCGGTCGCCAGGCGGTCGTTCTGGGCGGTGAACGAGGCGCGCAATTCGTCGAAAACGGTTTTCGCCCGTACCGCTGTGGTGGCGGCGAGCTCGGCGGCCTCGTCCGCATCACCGGCCCCGGCCAAGGGATCGGCGTAGCCCGTGCGCCACTGGTGTGCCCAGCGCTCGACGGTGTCGAGGTCGGCGGTCAGATCCGGCCGGTCGGCGAGCAGGCCGCGAAGCTGCCCGGACGCACGTTCCTGCTCCTGTTTCCCCTCCGCATAGGGTTCGAGAAAGCGCGGGTCGGCGGTGATGGCGTAGCCGCGCAGTCCGGTCTCCTGGTTGACGAGCGCGCTCTGCAACCGGTACGCCTCCGCGGAAGCGGGCAGCGTCTGCCGGACCAGCCGGTCGGTTGCCTCGTTGGTTTCGGCGATCACCTGCGCACCCGCCACCGTGCCGAGCAGCACCACCAGGATCATCAGTCCGAGAACCAGCTGGAACCACACCTGCGCGGTGAACCTGCCGACCATTCGGGAAGCGGTTTTTCTCATTTCGACTCACCCCCGGGAGTTCCGTTCCAGCGCACGAAGATGATGGCCACGTCGTCGTCCAGACCGCCCGACTCGGCGGCCATACCCTCGACGCGATCGATCAGTGCGTCGACGAAGTCCGCGGGCCGGTCGGCCGATACCGCCCGTGCGGCCGCCAGCAGTCCGGCTTCGCCCAGCCGGTCGCCGTCGCGGCCCACCCGGCCCTCGAACAGGCCGTCGGTGAACAACATCAGGCCGGCGTCGGCCGGTAGTTCGAACTCCACGGCCGGCCACTGCGCACGACCGGGCATGAATCCGAGCGCCGGCCCGCCGTCGACCTCGACCCAGCTCAGGTCGCGGCGGCGATGCCGCAGCATGCCCGGATGCCCGGCGCGCCGCACCAGTACCCGCCCCGACTGCCTGTCCAGCATGAGGCTTGTGGCGGTGGCGAAGGTCAGCCGATCAGCGCGTTCGGCCAGCAGCACCCGCTCCAGCAGCCGGAGCTGCCGCGAACCCGTCACCCCGCTGAGAACCAGTGTGCGCCAAGCGAGGCGAAGCGCCACGCCGGTGGCCGCCGCGTCCGGTCCGTGGCCGGAGACATCTCCGACGATGACGTGCACCACTCCGCCGGAGTCCTGTACGACATCGTAGAAATCGCCGCCGAGCAGGGCGTGCGCCCGTCCCGGCCGGTAGCGCGCCACCACCTCCACCGCACGGTCGGCCCCCAGCAGCGGGGTCGGCAGCAGTCCGCGTTCGAGCCGGGCGTTCTCCTGCGCGCGCATCTGACTCGCCTGCAGGGCCGCGCTGGTCCGCTCCGCCTGTTTGCGCTGGATGGCGTAGCGAACCGCGCGTGCGAACAGCTCCGGTTCCACCCGGCCCTTGACCAGGTAGTCCTGGGCGCCGGACGCCAGGGCGGCCAGACCGGTGCGCTCCTGGTCGAGCCCGGTCATCACCACCACCGCGACCTGATCGTTGTGCGCGCGGATCCCGGCCAGCGCTTCCAGGCCGTGGGCGTCGGGCAGACGCAGATCCAGCAGTACGCAGTCCGGGACTTCCGCACGCAGGCGGTCACCGGCTTCGGCGAGGGTGCGCACCCAGCCGAGGCGCATTCCCGGTTCGGCGTCCGCGACCAGCTCCTCCACCAGCAGCGCGTCGCCGGGGTCGTCTTCCACCAGCAGAACGAACGGTTCCCGGTCGAACCAGCCCGCGTCGGCCGCCCAGCCGGTCTCCGTGCCCGGCGGATCAGCGAGCACGGCCACCGCCGGCGCATTCGCGAAACGGTCGCACCGCGGAATGCGGAACGAAACAGATTTTGCCAGGGGGCATCGGCACGGAGGCCTCCGATCACACAGGAAACGACGGCGCCACGGGCGCGCGTCCCACTCGCTCAGCGGCCGGTTTCTGGACCGAGAGGCAGCAGTGATCGTAACGGATCGTTCGGGGCCCAGGCGGACGGAACCCGTACCGACGGTCGAATACCGGCAAATGTGTGGCGGGGCGCCCCGCCCGGGGGGGGGGGGCACCGGCCGCGCCGGGGTGATGAGGGGGGGTGGGGGCGGCCCGACCCCC
>NZ_JARWOV010000295.1 GCF_029868855.1 Nocardia carnea
CCGCCCGCCCCCCCCCCCCCCCCCCCCCCCCCCCCCCCCCCCCCCCCCCGGCGCGCCCCCGGGGCCCGCCCGGCGCCCCCCCCCCCCCCCCCCCCCGGGAACCACGCCCGGTATCTCCATCTCTTCGATTCCCTCCACGAGATCGGAGAGTTTGGGCATCCGGGCCTTCTGGGTTTCCAGCGGCGCCATCAGGTCGGTGGTCTTCTCCGCGATCTCTTTACACGCGCCCTGCGTCGCCTCGACGATCGCCTTCGCGATCTCCGAATAGCTCAATTCGTCGATATCGTCGGCGAATTTCACGTCGATCACCGTATTGTCGGCGTTCACCGTGACACGGACCTTCTTGCCGCGGGCCGCACCCGTGGCGGTGAGTTCGGCGCGCTGCTGCTGGATCCGGGCGATGGTGCGCATCTGCTCCCGCACACCGCCCATGATCGCGGCAAAATCGGCTTTGGCTTGTTCGTTGGTCATCGTCGCGCGGATACCTCGATCAGCGCAGGCCGTCGCGGTTGCCGTCTTCCATATCCTGCAGGTAATCGGCGCTCTCGACCTGACCCTCGTAGAAGGAGTTCATGGTGCCGGAGACGTTCTTCGCGCTGTCGATGAGGTTTTTCTTACCCGCCGCGTAACCGTCGTTGTTCTGGCCGTTGAGGAAGCTGTTGCCGAGCGTGTCGTTACCCCACGGTTCACCGCGACCGTTGATACCGGCAGTGAGGGTGTCGATCACGCCGTTGACCCGATCGCGCACGCCGCCTGTACGTTCCGCGGCAGCCCGGAACGCTTCGTCGTTGTAGTCGACCCTGTCGCCCATCGCGTCCACTCCTCCCGCGGTGCCGAGCCACCCCGCACCGTCGTCACTGTTCGAATCGACGATGGCAGCCGGGAGCGAACCCCCCGTGATGGAGGCGTGAACAGCAGCTTTCCCACGGTTTGCGAACAAGGAATACGTCCGCACACAAAAACTTCCGTGCGGCCGCGTGCTATCGGCATCAGATGTACCGGCAGGAGAGAATCAAGCGTCACCTTAACCTGCCGGATCGTTCTGCTGCGCGGCGCTTCTCGCCACCAGTGGGAACTACGGGTTGGCCCGCCCGGCGCCCTCGTGATCACACCCGCTGCCACTGCCACCCGACAGACAGTGCTTCCACCGGCCACGCCGGCAACTCGGTACCCCGTCCCGACGCGGAAGTTTCGCGAGACAAGGCATGATCGACCGATATGCGAGCCCTGATACAGCGTGTGACCTCGGCACAGGTGCGGGTGGACGGCGAGCTCACCGGCCGGATCGACCCGATGGACCAGGGAGTCCCGCATGGGTTACTGGCCCTTATCGGGGTTACCCACACCGACACCGCGGACATCGCCCGCGCCATGGCCGAAAAGATCTGGCGCCTGCGGATTCTCGCGGACGAGCGCAGCGCCGCGGATCTGTCCGCACCGGTGCTCGTGGTCAGCCAGTTCACCCTCTACGCGGATACCCGCAAAGGCCGTCGGCCGAGCTGGTCGGCCGCCGCGCCGGGCCGGCTCGCGGAACCCCTCGTGGAAACGGTCGCCGAGCAACTCCGCCGGCTGGGAGCCACGGTCGCCGGCGGCCGCTTCGGCGCACATATGGAGGTGGAACTCACCAACGACGGGCCGGTGACGCTGATGCTGGAACTCTGACGTCGCCGGCGCGCGCCGTCCGGGCGTCGAACCATCGGCCTGCCACGCCGCACCTGCGCCGTGACAGACCGATTCCTCAACGGCCGGGCGGGTTCTGATACCCCCGGTATTGCGGGTTCGGCGCATAAGGCTGCGGTGGTACACCGCCGGCCTGCTGTGGCGGCACTCCGCTGTACTGCTGCGGTGCTCCTCCGAGCGGCTGCGGTGGGATCCCGTACTGTCCGGCCGGTGCCCCGTACGACTGGGGCGGATTCGCCTGCTGCGCGAACCCACCGGGCGGCCCCGGTGACTGAACCTCCGGCCGCATAGGTGATCTCGGCGCCGCAGCCTGTTGTAGCCGCCGCGCCTTCCACCACGCGATGACGGCAATTGCCACGATTACCAACACGATGAAGGTGATCACCCAACCCCAGTGGATATCACCCCCGTCCCCACCACCGCCACCACGGCTGCGAGCCAGCAGTTCGCCGCCCGCGGCAAGAACGACGCCGCTCCCGGGCACGGATGATCCGGTGAGCAGATTTGCGTAGAGCACGAGAAAACACCCCGATCTGTTTCGTACGCCTCCTCCAGACGCACGGGGCCCCACGCTAGTGCGACGCTACCGCTCTCGCACACACGACATTTACCGCAAAACCGGCATTCCGACGGCGCGCGGTGGAACAGTCTTCACCGATTCGCGTATCAGCGGGGTCAACAGCGGGCGACCAGAATGCCTACGAGCCCTCGGCCACCCATTCGTCTCACGGCGCTCCGCATTCGTCGCCGAGTTCCGCCACGATCTCCTCGGACGAGCGCACTCGGTTTCCTGCCGGCAAACCACCATGGGCATCGCAGGCTGCGATACCGTTCCTACCCGGAGTCGGAAGGGCGCAATGTCAGGATGCGGGGGCCGTCCTCGGTGACCGCGACCGTGTGCTCCCAGTGCGCGGCGCGCGAACCGTCGGTGGTCACCACGGTCCAGTCGTCTTCGAGAACCTTCGTATCCGAGGTGCCCAGCGTGAGCATCGGCTCGATCGCGAGCACCGAGCCGACCACCAGCCGCGGGCCTTTACCCGGCTGACCCTCGTTGGGCAGGAACGGGTCGAGGTGCATTTCGCGGCCGATACCGTGCCCGCCGTAACCGTCGACGATTCCGTAGGCCCGGCCGTGTTCGGCTTCCGCGGCCCGCGTCCCCAGCTCGATCGCATGCGAGACATCGGTGAGCCGGTTGTCCGGCACCATTGCCGCAATCCCCGCGACCATCGATTTCTCGGTTGCCTCGCTCAGCATCCGATCGGCCTCGGATAGCTCGCCGACACCGAACGTCCAGGCGGAATCGCCGTGCCAGCCGTCCAGGATCGCACCGCAATCGATGGACACCAGATCACCCGGCGCCAGCACCTCCGCGTCGGTCGGGATACCGTGCACCACGCGATCGTTCACCGAGGCACAGATCGATGCCGGAAAACCGTGATAACCCTTGAAAGACGGGACCGCACCCGCGTCCCGGATCACCTGTTCGGCGACCCGGTCCAGTTCGAGCGTGGAAACTCCGGGTGCCGCGGCGGCCCGGACCGCCACCAGTGCCCGGCCGACGATCGCACCCGCCGCCGCCATGGCATCGAGCTCCCCGGCGGTGCGGAACGGTACGACCTTCTTGTTCTTACGACCGAAGACCACGGCTCTCCCTCGTCGAAGGCTCGGCTCCGGGCCCCGGAACCGAGCTAACCGGTCGTGGCATTACGGCCCAGTGCCTCCAGGGCCCGCGCGTTGACCTCGTCGACCTCGCCGATTCCGTCCACCGAGACGACCAGACCGTCGTAGTAGTTCAGCAGCGGTTCGGTCTCGTCCCGGTAGACGCGCAGGCGGGTCCGGATGGTTTCCTCGTTGTCGTCGGAGCGACCACGCGAAAGCATCCGCTCGACCACGGTGTCCTCCGACACCACGAAGCACAGCACCGCGTCGAGCTGGTTACCCAGTTCGTCGAGGATCTTGGCCAGCGCATCGGCCTGGTCCACCGTGCGCGGGTATCCGTCGAGGACGAAACCGCGCGCGGCATCGGGTTCGGCGACCCGGGACCGCACCATACGGTTGGTCACATCGCTGGGCACCAGCTCGCCGGCGTCCATATAGCGCTTGGCCTCGAGACCGAGCGGTGTCTGCTCGCTGATATTCGCGCGGAAGAGGTCCCCGGTGGAGATATGCGGTACGCCCAGCTTTTCCGATAGCAGCACGGCTTGAGTGCCCTTGCCCGCTCCCGGCGGCCCGAGTAGTACAACTCTCACTTGAGGAACCCTTCGTAATTGCGATTCATGAGTTGGCTTTCGATCTGCTTCACAGTGTCCAGGCCGACGCTCACCATGATGAGCACGGCGGTACCACCGAACGGCAGATTCTGTACCCCGCCGGACGAGGAGCCCATATCGAGGAACACGTTCGGCAGGACGGCGACCAGGCCGAGATAGATGGAGCCGGGCAGGGTGATACGGCTCAGCACGTAGGTCAGATGGTCGGCCGTCGGCTTACCGGGGCGGTAGCCCGGGATGAAACCGCCGAACTTCTTCATTTCGTCCGCGCGTTCCTCCGGGTTGAAGGTGATCGCGACGTAGAAGTAGGTGAAGAAGACAATAAGGCCGAAGTAGATCGCGATGTACACCGGGTTGCTGGGGTTCACCAGGTACTTCTGGATGATCTCCTGCCACCAGCTGGGGTCCTCGGCGGTGTTGGACCCGGTGAGCTGGGCGATCAGGTTCGGCAGATACAGCAGCGAGGACGCGAAGATCACCGGGATGACACCGGCCTGGTTCACCTTCAGCGGCAGATAGGTCGACGAACCGCCGTACATCTTGCGGCCCACCACGCGCTTGGCGTACTGGACCGGGATCCGGCGCTGGCCCTGCTCCACGAAGATGACCGCCACGATGATGGCGAACGCGGCCACACACACCAGCGCGAACACGATATTGCCGCGGCTGTCGAGAATGTTCTTGCCCTCGGTGGGGATACGAGCGGCGATACCGGCGAAGATCAGCAGCGACATACCGTTGCCGACACCGCGTTCGGTGATCTGCTCGCCGAACCACATCACCAGGGCGGCGCCCGCGGTCATCACCAGCACGATGATGACCATGCCGAAGATACTGGTGTCGGCGAGAATATCCTGCTGACAGCCCTGGAGCAGCTGGCCGCGCGCGGCCAGCGCGACGAGACCCGTGGCCTGCAGAATCGCCAGCGCGATCGACAGATAGCGGGTGTACTGCGTCATCTTGGTCTGGCCGGCCTGGCCCTCTTTACGCAGTTCCTCGAACCGTGGGATGACCACGGTGAGCAGCTGGATGATGATGCTCGCTGTGATGTACGGCATGATGCCGATCGCGAACACCGACAGCTGGAGTAGCGCACCACCCGAGAAAAGGTTGATGAGCTGGTAGATCCCGGCGGATTCACCGCCGGAAACCAGGTCGATACACTCCTGGACCGCCCTGTAGTCGACGCCCGGCGAGGGCAGCGCGGCACCGGCGCGGTACAGCGCGACCAGCCCCAGCGTGAAGAGAATCTTCCGCCGCAAGTCCGAGGTCCGGAAGGCCGTAACGAAGGCGGAAAGCACAGATCCTCCTGGCGAACGACATGGTCAGGCCATGGAAATTTCAGCGTGTCCCGACTCGGAAATCGCCGAACCCATGACGGGTCTTGGCAGAACCACTTGAACTCTAACAGTGACGCCGGACGAGCCTGCACTCGTCCGGCGCCCCTGGGTTGAATAGCGGCTTCGCTACCCCTACGTGGTCACGCAAGCTACCGCCTCCGGGGCCGACGCGAAGCCGCGCGTCGAATGGCGAACGTCAGCCCAGTTCGGTGGCGGTACCACCGGCGGCGGCGATCTTCTCCTTGGCGGAGCCGGAGAACTTGTCCGCACTGACCTGCACGGCGACGGAGATCTCTCCCTCGCCGAGTACCTTCACCAGCTGGTTCTTGCGCACCGCGCCCTTGGCGACCAGCTCGTCCTTGCCGATGGTGCCGCCCTCGGGGAACAGCTCGGCAATGGTGCCCACATTCACAACCTGGTACTCGACCCGGAACGGGTTGGTGAAGCCCTTCAGCTTCGGCAGGCGCATGTGGATGGGCATCTGACCGCCCTCGAACGCGGCGGGCACGTTCTTGCGGGCCTTGGTGCCCTTGGTACCGCGGCCGGCGGTCTTACCCTTGGAGCCTTCACCGCGACCCACGCGGGTCTTGTCGGTTTTGGCACCGGGGGCCGGGCGCAGATGATGCAGTTTGATGGTCATGTCAGACCTCCTCAACAGTTACGAGGTGGCGCACGACATTGATCAGACCACGGTTCTGCGGGTTGTCCTCCCGGATCACCGACTTACGGATACCCCGCAGACCGAGGGTCCGCAGGCTGTCCCGCTGATTCTGCTTGGCGCCGATCGAGCTCTTGATCTGGGTCACCTTGAGATCTGCCATATCAGACTCCTTGTCCGGCACGGGCACGCAGCATGCCCGCGGGAGCGACGTCCTCGATCGGCAGACCGCGGCGAGCCGCGACCTCTTCCGGCCGCTGCAGCATCTTGAGTGCGGCGACGGTCGCGTGGACGACGTTGATCGCGTTGTCGCTACCGAGCGACTTGGCCAGGATGTCGTGGATGCCCGCGCATTCCAGTACGGCGCGCGCGGCGCCACCGGCGATCACACCGGTACCCGGGGAGGCCGGGCGCAGCATGACCACACCGGCCGCCGCTTCGCCCTGCACCGGATGGGTGATGGTGGAGCCGATCATCGGGACGCGGAAGAAGCCCTTACGCGCTTCCTCGACACCCTTCTGGATGGCCGCGGGAACTTCCTTGGCCTTGCCGTAGCCGACACCGACCAGGCCGTTGCCGTCACCCACGATGACCAGGGCGGTGAAGCTGAAGCGCCGGCCACCCTTGACGACCTTGGAGACACGGTTGATCGCTACGACGCGCTCGAGCTGATTCTTCTCGGCCGCATCGTTACGACGATCGCCGCGGCGGTCGCCGCCGCCCCTGCGATCGCCGCGACCGCCCTCGGGGGCGTTGGGGTTCTGTCCGGCGGGTCCGTTTCCGCCGTCACGCCGTTGACGTCCCGGCATCAGACGTTCCTTCCGTTCACGCTGGTATGTGCAGTGGTGTCGATCATCAGAACTTCAACCCGCCTTCCCGAGCGGCATCGGCGAGCGCCGCGATCCGGCCGTGGTAGTCGTGACCACCGCGGTCGAACACCACGGCCTCCACACCGGCGGCCTTGGCACGTTCGGCGATCAGTTCGCCGACCTTCTTGCCCTTGGCGGTCTTGTCGCCGTCCAGCGCCCGCACATCGGCCTCGATGGTCGAGGCCGAGGCCAGGGTACGACCGGCCGAATCGTCGATGAGCTGCACATGCAGATGCCGCGAGGAGCGGTGCACGATCAGCCGCGGCCGAACGCTGGTGCCCTCGATCTTCTTGCGCAGGCGGAAATGACGCCGCGTCTTGGAGAGCCGACGGCGGGTCGAAACATCCTTGCCCAGCGGAATGCGCTTGGACTTCTGGTTCTCGGTTTGCGCCATGATCACTTACCCGTCTTTCCGACCTTGCGGCGAACGACCTCGCCGGCGTAGCGGATGCCCTTGCCCTTGTACGGGTCGGGCTTGCGCAGGCCGTGGATAACCGCCGAAATCTGGCCGACCTTCTGCTTGTCGATCCCGGATACGGAGAATTTGGTGGGCGATTCCACCGCGAAGGTGATGCCCTCGGGCGCCTCGATCGGCACCGGATGGCTGTAGCCGAGGGCGAACTCGAGGTTGCTGCCCTTCTGCTGCACGCGGTAGCCGACGCCGAAGATTTCCATCTTCTTCTCGTAACCCTTGGTGACACCGGTGACCATATTGTCGATCAGGGTCCGGGTCAGGCCGTGCAGCGAGCGGTTGCGCCGCTCGTCGTCCGGGCGGGAAACCACCAGGCGGCCGTCTTCCTGCGCGACTTTGATCGGCTCGGAAACGGTCAGCGCGAGCTGACCCTTCGGGCCCTTCACGGCGACATCCTGGCCGTTGATGGTCACCTCGACACCCGAGGGGATCACGACGGGATCTTTGCCGATACGCGACATGTCCGTACCTCCCTTACCAGACGTAGGCGAGGACTTCCCCGCCTACTCCCTGCTGAGCCGCCTGACGGTCGGTGAGCAGACCGGTCGACGTGGAGATGATCGCCACGCCGAGGCCGCCCAGGACCTTGGGCAGGTTGGTGGATTTCGCGTACACGCGCAGACCCGGCTTCGAGACCCGGCGCAGGCCCTGCAGGCTGCGCTCCCGGCTGGGGCCGTACTTGAGGTCGACGACGAGGGCCTTGCCCACGGTCGCGTCCTCGGTGCGGTAGTCGGCGATATAGCCCTCACGCTTCAGGATCTCGGCGATATTCGCCTTGAGCTTCGAATGCGGAGCCTTCACCTGATCGTGGTACGCCGAGTTGGCGTTGCGCAGACGTGTCAGGAAGTCTGCGATCGGATCGGTCATGGTCATAGTTCGACCTCGACACCTTTCTCGCTGCGGTTCCCATACAACACCCGCGCCACGCGGGCGCAGGCCGTGGGCCTACAGCAATTCGGCTGGTCCGGACGGCAGTCACCGCCGGATGAGTTCGTATCGCCCTGGGGGCCCGCACGGGGCCACCCACGGGCACAGATGTGCCCTGGCAACCGGTCTAGTGTAGGAGCTGGCTCGGGTACGACAAAATCAGGGCCCCGGAATGGCACCCTGAACAGGTACTTCACCCAGGCACGGAGCACACAGGGCCCAGAAGCGGTTGCTCCGGGGCCCTGTTCTCGTTTCTGTACTCAGCGCATCAGCTCACCAGGAGCTCTTGTGCACCTCCGGCAGATCGTCGAACTGCTCGGTTTCCGTCTCGACCGGCCCGGCGGGTTCCTCTGCGCCGCCGGCACGCAGTTCCATATCGAAGCCCTCGACGTCTTGTTCCCCGACCCGCACCTGCGCGCTGGCCGGCGCGTAGCCGGTGGCGACGACGGTGTAGCTGCCCTCGGCGAGATTGCCGAAGGTATAGGAACCGTCCGCGTCCGTGGTGCGGCTCTCGATCACATTGCCCAGCGAATCGGTCAGGGTGACCAGCGCACCGGCCAGCGGACGCCCGCCGCCGTTGATCACACCGGTGACCCGCACCCCGGGCCGCAGCAACACCTCGACGCGTGCGGTGTCCCGACCGGTCACCTGCGCCGATACCGCGGTCGGGTGGTAGCCGAACGCGCTCACCGCGATGGTGAAATCGCCCTCCGGCAGGCCGGTGAGTTCGAACCGTCCGGTGGTATCGGACTCGCCTGCCGCCATGACCTCCCCGCGCAGATCCAGGGCGGTGATCATCGCGGCGGATACCGGGGTGCCGTCCCCGGCGCGCAGAACCGTACCTTCGAGACCGGTCAGCGCGCTGAGCGTGACGTCGTAGGACACCGGGTTGCTGCCGAGGACCGCGGTCGACGCATCCGGCCGCCGCCCCTCGGCGGAGGCGATCAGCACATACGACCCCGGCGCGGGAGCGGCCAGTTCGTAGAACCCGTCCGGCCCCGACCGGGCCCGGCCGAGTTGCCGGCCGGCGGGCGAGATCAAGGTGAGGGTCGCGCCGGCCACCGCGCCGCCGCGGGTATCGGATACCCGGCCGAACAGCACCGATCCGCTGCCCGACGGCTGCGGGGCGGGTTCGCTCTCGCCGTCGCGGGCCGCCGGGGTGTCGGGCGCGGGATGCCGCGGGCCCGCCGCGGCAACGCCGTCCCCGGCGACCGGTATCGCTGCCGCCGCGGCATCGTCGACCACCTGCTCCGCTTCGGCCGAGAGACCGGCGGGTGCGGCCGGGACCGCTTCGGCCACGGCGTGCGCTTCGACCTTCGCCTTGTCGGGCCGGGCGCTCGCGACCGCCGCCGCGGCGGCACGTTTGGCTGTCGGAATGGTGAGCGCGACCAGTGCGGCCGCCACGGCCACACCGCAGCCGATCAGGATGCCGACCCGGAAACCTTCCTCGGTGGGGACACTGGTCCCGCCGGCGAAGCTGACGCTCATCTGCGCCAGGACGGCGCCGATGGCAGCCGAGGCCACCGAGGTGCCGATCGAACGCATCAGAGTGTTGAAGCTGTTGGCGGCCGAGGTCTCGGTGATCGGCACCGAGCTCATGATCAGCGCGGGCATCGCGCCGTAGGCGAAACCGACCCCGAGGCTGATGATGATGGCGCCCAGCATCAGGCCCCATGCCTCGCCCATCAGCAGCACCGAGGCGCCGTAGCCGAGGGCAATGATCACCGAGCCGACGATCAAGGTGACCTTCGGGCCGGCGAGCGCGGACAGCTTCGCACTCAACGGCGAGGTGAGCATCATGGTCAGGCCGCCGGGCGCCATCCACAGGCCCATCGCGACCATCGACTGACCCAGGCCGTAGCCGGTGGCTTCGGGCAGCTGCAGCAGCTGCGGGAAGATCAGCGCCTGCGCGAACATCGCCATACCGATGACGATCGACGCGGCGTTGGTCAGCAGCACTCGCGGGCGCGCGGTCACCCGCAGATCGACCAGCGGATCACGCGAGCGCAGTTCCCACAGACCCCACAGCAGCAGTACGACCACCGCGGCGACGACCAGCGAGATGGTGGTGACGCTGGTCCAGCCCCAGCTCGCACCCTTGGAGACGGCGAGCAGCAGGCACACCAGTGCGGCGCCGAGGCCGAGCGCGCCCAGCACATCGAAGCGGCCGCGTTCGGCACGCGGCGGGGTCGCCGGAATCACCAGGAAGATCAACAGGCCGGCGATCGCGCCGAGCACGGCGATACCCCAGAACAGGTACTGCCAGCTGCTGTATTCGACCACTGCCGCGGCCAGCGGCATACCGAGAGCACCACCGACACCGAGGGAGGAACTGATCAGTGCGATACCGGATCCGAGTTTCGCCGGCGGCAGCAGATCGCGCAGGGCGGCGATACCGACCGGGATCAGGCCCACGCCCATACCCTGCAAACCGCGGCCGATCAGCATCGGCCACAACGACGTGGACAGGGCGCACAGCACCGAACCGATGACGAGCGGCACGACCGAGCCCACCAGGACCAGGCGTTTGCCGTACAGGTCGCCCAGCCGGCCGGCGACCGGCGTGGTCACCGCGCTGGCCAGCAGGCTCGCGGTCACCACCCAGGTCGCATTCGACGGGTCGGTGTTCAAGATCTCCGGCAGCTGCCCGAGCAACGGCATCACCAGGGTCTGCGTCAGTGACGCCACGATCCCAGCGAAGGCCAGCACCGCAAGTACCGCCGCGGGGCGGACAGCGGGTTCGGTTTTGGTCACGAGCTTGCTCCTCGCAAGAAAAGTTCAGTCGATGTGCATAATACACATAACATGCATGATGCAATCTAACCAATTCGGACACCCCTCCTCCCGGGTCGATCGAGCACCTCGGCACCGAGCGGATCGAGCGGCCTGCCGCTGAGTGCATTCGCGCGGCCCGCCACCGAGTCGATCGAGTCGCCCCGGCAACGCATCGAATCCGGCACCATATGAGGCGATGCCGTACACACTCGCCGATGTCCTGCCGTCCGTTGCCGCCTCGTTCGGAATCGACGGGCTCAACCCCCTGGGAATCGCACCCAACCGCGACGTAGTGGTGCTGCTGATCGACGGCCTGGGGTCCGAACTGCTCGCGCGCAACCGCGACCTCGCCCCCACCCTGGTGGCGCATACCGCCACCACGCTCACCGCGGGCTTTCCCGCGACCACCTCGTCCAGCCTCACCAGCCTTGCCCTCGGCGCCCCGTGCGCGACCCACGGCATCATCGGCTACAGCTTCGCCGTATCCGGCCCGGACGGTGTCCGCCTGTTCAATTCGCTGCGCTGGCGACTCGACGGCGCGACCGGGGCCGACGCCCGCGAATCCCACCCGCCCGAATCGGTACAGCCGGGTACCAGCCGACTCGAGGATCTCGCCGCCCACGGGGTCGAGGTGCACTATGTGACCCCGGCATACCAGCGGACTTCCGGCCTCACCCGCGCATCGTTCCGGGCACCGGGAACCCTGCACCCGGCGACAACCCTGGAGGAGGTACGCGCCGGAATCCGTGCGGTCGCCGACCATTCCGGCACGGGCTCGCGTTTCGCCTACGCGTATTTTCCCGATCTGGACGGCAACGGCCATCTGCACGGCCCCGAATCCCCGGAAGCACTCGCGGTGCTGCGCGAGATCGACACCTTCGCCGCCGATCTGCTCAGCGACCTCCCCGAGACCTGCACGCTGCTGGTCACCGGCGATCACGGAATGATCCACGCCGATACCGTCATCGATCTGGATTCCCGGCCGGGACTGCACGATGGGGTGCGCTTGATTGCCGGTGAGGCGCGCGTGCGCCATATCTACCTCCGCGACGCGAGCGCACTCGCCGACACGTTCGACCGGTGGACCGGCGAGCTGGCCGGCCACGCACGTGTCGTCACGCGCGAGCAGGCATTGGACGAGCACTGGTTCGGCCGTACACCGCCCACCCCGGTGATCGAGCACCGTATCGGGGATCTGCTGGCGGTGGCCGAAGGCGGCGCCGTGCTGGTGCGGCCGGAATCCGAACCACTGGAATCGGCGATGGTCGGCCACCACGGCGCCTGGACACCCGACGAACAATTGGTACCGCTCATTACATCTCGCTGAGATTTCCCCCCGGACCACGTCATTTCAGAACTTGACCTCAAGTTTTCTTCAGGTTTTACCGTCAGGTCATGCGACCCGAAACGATCCAGGAAACCGGCCCTACCGAACCGACCGTGCACCAGGTGACGCCCGATCTCTGGGAGACCCGCGAGTTCGTCGTTCCCGGCGGGCCACGAACCCACGCCTACCTGTGGACCCCGCCCACCGGACAGAACATCCTCTTCTACTCCCCCGGCAACGACCAGGACTTCGACCGGCTCGAACAACTCGGCGGGGTCGCCCGCCAGTATCTGAGCCACCAGGACGAAGCCGGACCGATGCTGCGCGCCGTGGCCGGGCGCTTCGGCAACCGCCTGTACGCCCCGGCCGCCGAAGCCGCCGAGATCGGAACCCACGCTCCGATCGATATCGCGGTATCCGAACGAGGCGTGGACGACGCGGGCGTGGAAGTGATTCCCACACCGGGTCATACACCGGGCAGCACCTGCTACCTGGTGACCGGCCACGACGGCCGCCGTTATCTGTTCACCGGCGATACGCTACTGCGCTATCCGGAGGGATGGCGCGTGGGATATATCCCGGGATACAGCGATCAAGACGGCCTGCTCGCAGCCCTGGACACGCTCGCCACCGTCCAGCCGGACCTGGTGGTGTCCAGTGCCTTCGTCGCCGGAGCACCGGGTTACCACCACATCGACCCGGACGCCTGGCAATCCCATCTCGACGAAGCACGGGCCGCGCTGTCCTGACTCCCCGGCTCCCCGCGGGGCGCCGCGGCGGCCCCCCCCCGGACGCGGGCGGGGCCGCAGCAAAAAAAAAAACGAGGCGTGATGGGGGCGCCCGCCCGCCGGGCCCCCCCCCCGCAGGTGATACACCCACCCGGACGCGTGCAAAGCCCTTCTCGCCTACCCCGGGCCCGCGCTGCCCTGACCCCCCGGCGCCCCGGGGGCCCCGCTCGACCCCCCCGTAGCGTGCGGTGCCCAGCTTCAACAGATCACAGGATGACGGTTACGG
>NZ_JARWOV010000296.1 GCF_029868855.1 Nocardia carnea
CCCCAATACAGGTGATGTTTGGACGGGTAGTAGCGGTACAGTGTGCCGAGCGCGACCCCGGCGGCCGTCGCGTTCTCCGCCAACTTAACCCCTTACAGACCCGAAACCGCCCCCAGCCCGGCCGCCCCGCCCTAAAAACCCCCCTCGCGGCGGGGGGCGGGGGGGGGGGTTGTTTTTTGGTGGGGGGGGGCGCCCCCCCCCCCCCCCCCCCCACCGACCTACCTGTTAGAGTGAATTCTAGTTTTTCGAATCGGAGGTGGGCCGTGCCACGGATAGCGGAGCCCCGTGAACCCGGGCAACCGTCCACCACGGGGCAGCAGGAACGCCGGCGCGCCATCCTTCGCGCGGCCGCCCGGCTCGGTGCGGAATCGGGTCTGGAACGGGTTCAGATGTCGGAGATCGCGACGGCCGCCGGGGTCGCGCTCGGCACACTGTACCGCTACTACCCGTCCAAACATCACCTGTATTGGGGGGTACTGGCGACCGCCGTCGAAAATCTGCCCGCGCCTCCGCGAGATCCCGGTGACCCGGTGGGCGCTGTGGCGGATTTCCTGGAGAATGCGGTGGTCGAGCTGCTCCGGCGTCCCCGGCTCGGCCGCGCCATGCTGGTGTCGGCCAATGCCGTTCGATCGGCCGAGACGGGCACGGACAACGTGACGATGCGGGACCGCATCATCGCCGTCGCCGGTATCACCGACCCGGATGCCGGAGATCTCCAGCTCGCCCGGCTGGCGGAACAAACCGCGTACGGCATCATGACCTGGGCCACCGCTGGGCTACTGGAGGCGGGGGAGGCCGCGGCCGATATGCGCCGGGCATGCAATCTGCTGCTGGCCCCGTGGGCCGGGCAGGAATAGGGCCCGCCGGGCGGTTAGGGCGCCGGCTGCGCGTCCGGCTCGGACTCGGGCTCGGCCGGTTTGCGTCGTCGTTCCCAGGCGCGGGCCAGCAGAATCGTCAGCCCGACATACGCCCAACCCGCCAGCACGTCGACCACATAGTGCTCGCCGCCGTAGACCAGCGTGAACGCCATCGCCACGGGAAAAAGTGCCAACGGGATCTTCCACCACCAGTTCCGCGCCAGCGGCCACAACGCGACCGTCACCAGCAGGGCGAACGCGGAGTGCAACGACGGCAGCGCTGCGACCGGGTTGCCCTGCGCCGCAAGCCAGTCCCCGCTGACATCCACCGATACCAGGTGGAACCCGAATCCGGTTCCCCGATAGACCTCGGCGCCGAGCACGCCCTCGCGGGCCGCATACCAGGGCGGCGCGGCCGGTACCAGGACATAGGTCAGCAGACCGAGATAGGACAGCAGCACGATCCGGCGCATGTACTTCGACCAGCGTTCCCGGGAGTGGACGTAGAAGATCGCGGCGATCAGCCAGGGGACTACGAAATGGCTGGTGTAGACCATTCCCGTGAACAAGGTCCACCACGGTTGGACACCGTCGTGGATCAGATGGTCTTGTAGCCACACGGTCGGAACGGTGCCGCCGAACAACCAGCGTTCCGCCGTCACCAATTCCTCCACCCGCACCGGCATACCGAGGGTGTTGGCGATACCGCGGGTATGGTCGTAGACCACCAGCGCGGCGATGAGTGGGACCCAATCGATCAGCGTGCGCACATGTTCGCGCCACGGCCGATCCGGGTTGAACGCGGCGATCCCGACGATGATCCAGACGGCCTGATAGATCCGGTCGGTCGGCAATCCGAACACGACGGTGACAACCGCCAATGCCAGCAGATAGGCCGACCACACACTGCTGCGCAGCAACCAACGCGGCCGCCCGGCCGGCGCCTCGATCGCGGGGGCACCCATCTCCCCAGTTTTCCATCAGCCGGCCGCGGGGTGAACGGGCGGCCACCGGGAAATGACATCCGCCGCCCAGCCGCGGCCTGTCGCGCCGCCGCGCGCATTAGGCTCGGGCGGTATGAGCCTGGGCGAGGTGGCCGCGGATCTGTACGGGCGAACGCCCGCGGAGTTCGTGGCCGCGCGCGACGAGCAGGTGCGGGCCGCCAAGGCAGCGGGGGACAAGGAACTGGCTGCCGGAATTGCGGCCCTGCGCAAACCCACCGTGGCGGCATGGACAGTGAACATGCTGGTACGCGCGGCACCCGATGAGGTGGCGGCCCTGCTGCGGCTGGGGGCGGATCTACGTACCGCGCAGCGGGAACTGTCCGGAAAACAACTGCGCTCGCTCACCGCGCAGCGGCGGCAGGTGGTCGACGCGCTCGCGGCACGGGCCGGTGCGATCGCCGCCGAGCACGGCAGGACGGTGACCGAGACCGTACTGCGCCAGGTCGGCGAGACTCTGACCGCCGCCCTAGCCGACCCCGAAGTGGCCGACAGGGTCCGCACGGCGACGCTGGCGTCGGCGGCGAACTACGCCGGTTTCGGCGCCGTGGGCCCGGACCTGACAGTCGTGCGGGAAGACGACGATACCGCTGAGACCAGGGACAAGCCCCGCGGGCAGAAGACGTCCGGGACGCGCGCGGGCGGTGCGCGTACCGACGACGAGGCGCGCCGGCGGGCACGCGAAGCGGAAGAACTACTCGCTGCGGAGCAGCAGGCGCGAACCGCGCTGGAAGCCGCCGAACACGAGGCCCGCCGAGCCGCCGAGGAACTCCGGCGCTGCGAGGAGCGGCTCGCGCAACTCCGTGCCGAACTCGCCGCCGCCGAGGAGCAGCATCGTTTCGCGCGGCAGGCGGAACGCGCCGCCCGTCAGGAGGTCCGCAGCGCGACAACCGAACTGGAACGGGCACGGCGGCGAGCGAGGTGACGGTCTGTCCGGTTTCGCGCTATGCGTGATCGGCCAATGACTGGTGTCCGGCCCGGCGCGCGCAGTGCGCGCAGCAGAAGACCTGCGCCGCCGCCTCGACACCGTGGCCGAGTACCCGGCAACCGCAGTGTGCGCAAACCGGTGCGAGTTCGCTCGCGGCGCATTCGAAACTGTCGAATGTCCACGACCGGCCGTCACGGCTCACAGTGAACGTCTTGTCGTAATCGTTGCCGCAGGTATCGCAGATGGCCATCGGTCCACACCTCCCAGGCGTTGTCGGCCGACGCCGTGACCGTGCCGCCGGCCTGGTGTCTTCGGAGGCCGTACCCGGCGTGGTACCGGGCAAACACACCCGGTACGAGCAGGCCCTCGGGCGTGCCGAGACCGTTTCACTGCTGCGCCGCGGTGATCACTCCGCGCGGGTGATGCGACCACTCCGGACGGTGCGCGATGGTGCCGTCATGCACCATCGGAAACCGGTCGGCACGGCCGCGTCGGCACGGTATGTGTGCCCCTCGGTGCCGGTCCGGTGTCCGCAACGGCCGGGACCGCGGTGGCCGAACGCGGTCCGGACCTTCGGGTTCAGCGGTTGCGAGGGCTCGCTGACCCATTGCTGGTCAACCCTGACCGCGTACGCCCAGGCCCGGGTCCGGGTGCGCGAATCGGATAACTGAGCGTGCTCTTGGTTCACCCCCTGTGGATGAGGCCGTCCGGCGCACCGCTGGGCACAATCGCCAGTATTCGAGCAGGTCGTCGGGCCCCGCCGGTGGTGCGGCGCGGCGGTCCGGCATGACGTCACTCGTGCGCCGCGCGAACCGGATCGAGGTCAGGCCCATGTCAGTGCTGGTCCCCGCAAGTCAACGGCGAACGCTCGACGAGCTCACCGACCGGCTCGACCTGGGCGTCGGTGCGACGACCACGAAGCGTTCCGCTTTCTGGATCATGCTGACCCTCTCCGGTGTCATCGCCGCCTCCGGGGTGGTGGGCGATTCGACCGCGACCGTGATCGGCGCGATGATCGTCGCCCCGTTGTCGGTGCCGATCCTCGGCGTGGGTCTGGGTATCGCCACCGGGCGCGGGGAGCTCGTGGGTCGCAGCCTGCTTCTCGTGCTGGCCGGGATCGTCCTGGTCGTGTTCGTGGGTTTCCTGTTCGCGCAGGTGCTGCCGAATCCGACGAACGTGCTGTCGAATTCCCAGGTGATCGGCCGTACCTCCCCGAAACTGATGGACCTCACCGCAGCGCTGGCCACCGGGTTGGTGGGTGTGGTGGCGATCATCCGGCGCGATGTCGGTGATGTCCTGCCCGGAGTGGCCATCGCGATCTCGCTCGTCCCGCCGCTGGCGGTGGTGGGTGTCTGCCTGGGGTCGAGCGCGCCGGGACTGGCGCTGGGTGCTTTCGTCCTGTTCGCGTCCAATATGGTCGCCATGATCATCACCGCCACCGTGGTGCTGGTGATCACCGGCTTCCCGTCCGAGGCCGGGGCGGGCGCCCGGCGGCGCGGGCGCGCGTATGCGGTGCTGGCGGCCGGGCTGATCGTGGTGGCCGTGCCGATGGTGGTGAATTCGCTGTCGTCGCTGTGGGCCGGCCAGATCGCCGCCGCGACCCGCAGCTGGTTGGCGGATGTGCCCGGAGCCCAGGTCACCGATGTCACCCTGCAATCCGATACCGCGACGATCCAGGTGCTGTCCCCGGCCGATCTACCACCCACCGACAGCCTCGAACAGTCGGTGCACGACCTGGTGCCCTGGCATCCCGATGTCGTGATCGTGCATACGGTCGGCAGCCGGATCTCGGACTGAGGGTCCGCAGACTTCATCCGCTCCGGGTGACGCGGCCGTCGACCCGGATACGGCATATCTGTCCACGGGGGATCGGACGAGGAGGCCTCATGACGCAGACGACAGGTTCGCGCCGCAACCCGGTTTCGCAGGGGGTGGCGGCCGTGACCTCGATCGGGGTCGCGGTACTGCTGCTCACGGCGGGGGTGCTGTCCATTTTCGCCGGCGGTTCCGCCGTCGCCGCCGACGACCTGTTCGTCGAAGGACCGGACTACCTGTACCGGCTGGACACCACGACCTGGGGCTGGGTGCATATCGTGGTGGGCGCGCTGATCGTGATCGCGGCCATCGGTCTGCTGGCGGGGGCGGTCTGGGCGCGGGTCACCGCGGTATTCCTGGCCGCCCTGTCGATCATCGGGAACTTCCTGTGGCTCCCGTACTACCCGTGGTGGTCGATTCTGGTGATCGCCCTCGACATCGTGGTGATCTGGGCGGTGACCACCTGGACCCCGGACCGGCGATGAGCCGGGGCCGCCCCGCCCCGCCCGCCCGGCCGCCCCCCCCCCCGGCCCCCCCCACCCCCCCCGGGGGGGGGGCGGCGGGGGGGGGGGGGCCCCCCCACCGCCGGGGCGACAAAAACAAAGGAACGGGCCGGGGGGAGGGGGGGGGGG
>NZ_JARWOV010000297.1 GCF_029868855.1 Nocardia carnea
ACAAACTACTCCCCCCACCCCCGCATATTTTTAACCCCAACAAACATTTCCCACGCCGGCCCCCCCCCCCCCCCCCGCCCCGCCCCGCGCCCCGGTGCCGCGGGAGATATCGCACCGCACGGTACGACCGTGGTCGCGGTGTCCTACCGCGGCGGTGTGCTGATCGCCGGTGACCGGCGGTCCACCCAGGGCAATCTGCTGGCCGGCCGGGATGTGGAGAAAGTCCACATCACCGATACCTTCTCGGCCACCGGCATCGCCGGGACCGTGGGTATGGCCATCGAACTGGTGCGATTGTTCGCGGTGGAACTCGAACACTACGAGAAGATCGAGGGCGTTTCGCTCACGTTCGACGGCAAGGCCAACAAACTGTCGAAGATGGTGCGCGACAACCTCCCGGCCGCCATGCAGGGGCTGGCCGTGGTGCCGCTGCTGGTCGGTTTCGACCCGCAGGCCACGGATCCGGACCGGGCCGGGCGCATCGTCTCCTACGACGTGGTCGGCGGGCGCAGCGAGGAGCGGTTCGGTTTCACCGCCGTCGGCTCCGGCTCGATGTTCGCCAGGACATCGTTGAAGAAGCTGTACGCCAAGGGAATCGACGCCGACCGGGCGTTGCGGATCGCCGTGGAATCCCTCGTGGACGCCTCCGACGACGACACCGCGACCGGCGGTCCCGATCTGCTGCGCGGTATCTATCCGACGGCAATCCTCATCGATGAGGAGGGTGCGGTCGAGGTGGCCGAATCCCGGCTCGAGGAGATCGCCCGCGGTATCGCCGCGGACCGCCAGGCCGCCGAAGAAGGGAGCGCACGGGCATGACCATGCCGCTGTATGCGTCCGCCGAGCAGATCATGCGCGACAAGACCGAGCTCGCGCGCAAAGGGATCGGCCGGGGTCGTAGTGTCGTCGTGCTCTCCTACGCCGAGGGTGTGGTGTTCGTGGCGGAGAATCCGTCGGCCACCCTGCACAAGGTGAGCGAACTGTACGACCGCACCGGGTTCGCGGCGGTCGGTAAGTACAACGAATTCGAGAGTCTGCGCCGCGGCGGCATCCTGCAGGCCGACCTGCGGGGCTACCAGTACGACCGGCGCGATGTCACCGGCCGGGCGCTGGCCAACGCCTACGCGCAAACACTCGGATCGATCTTCACCGACCAGCTCAAACCCTTCGAGGTGGAGATCTGCGTCGCCGAGGTGAGCTACCCCGGGCAGGACCCGGAATCGGTGCTCTACCGGATCACTTTCGACGGCTCGATCGTCGACGAACGCGATTACGTGGTGATGGGCGGCACGACCGAACCCATCGTCACCGCCCTGAAGGAGTCCTACCGGCCGGGTCTGGACCTGTCGGGTGCGATCCGGGTCGCGGTCGAGGCATTGCAGGTGACCGAGGGCCCCGACAAGGAGAAGAAGCGGACGCTCGGCGTCGAGTCCCTCGAGGTGGCCACCCTCGAACACGCCCGGCCCCGGCGGGCGTTCCGCAGGATCAGCAAGGCCGCGCTCGAGCAGCTGCTCGCCCCGTCGGGTGACGGGGAGCCGGAAACCGGCGAAAAGTAACCGGAAGGCGAGCTACCGGGGCGCGTCGGATCTGGATGCGACCCGGTAGCTCACCGATTCGGTACGGCTGTCCGGCGTGCACGCACGGCCACGACGACCGGCCGAAGCGGCTCGATTTTCGCTGGACCCGGACACTGCCATACGCGTCCGGCCCCTGGCGATACGTCTCCTTCAGTGCCCGGCCGAACCGCTGTACCCGGTCGTCCGAGCACCCGCCCGGCGCCCGAATCCAGCGAGGCCCTCGGAGGGTTGGGCCGCGTCGTGCTTCAGCACTCGCTGCGATGCGGTGTAGCCGCGAGTGCCGAGTGCTGAAACACTACGCCGAGGAGCCCCCAACCCAGCGGCGCCGAAGGCGCCGCAATGTACACAGCCAAAATCATTACGTTTTTCGCACTCACCCGCAGGAATCATTCCGCGCTGTAATCTCGATAGTGTGCAGCGACGAATTATGGGGATCGAGACCGAATTCGGTGTGACGTGCACCTTCCACGGGCACCGCAGGCTCAGCCCCGACGAGGTGGCCCGGTATCTGTTCCGCCGGGTGGTGTCGTGGGGGCGCAGTTCCAATGTGTTCCTCCGAAACGGCGCCCGGCTCTACCTCGATGTCGGTTCGCATCCGGAGTACGCCACCGCCGAATGCGACAGCCTGGTCCAGTTGGTCACCCACGACCGGGCCGGGGAGCGAGTGCTCGAGGAACTGCTCATCGACGCCGAGCAGCGCCTCGCGGAGGAGGGGATCGGCGGGGATATCTACCTGTTCAAGAACAACACCGATTCGGCCGGCAACTCCTACGGTTGCCACGAGAACTTCCTGGTCGTACGGGCCGGTGAGTTCTCCCGGATCTCCG
>NZ_JARWOV010000298.1 GCF_029868855.1 Nocardia carnea
GGTGGGGCGGTCGTCAAAGGCTACGGAGTCCAACTAGCACCTTCTCGAGCATGTCGATATCGAATGTGTCGCAGTAGGGTCCCGTGGCGAGTTCGGGATGGCGCACCGTGACTTTGCCGGTGTGCAGCAGATCCGCGACCAGAACCGTCGCGATGCCGATCGGCAGCCGCAGTTCGGCGGCGATCTCCACCACCGCGGTCGGCTGCCGGCACATGGTCAGGATGGCCACGTGTTCGCGCTGCATCGCCGGTGCGGGCGCGCATTCACTGACCACCAGGGTGACCGGATCGAATTCTTCGGTGGTGGGGGCGGCACGGCCGCCGGTGAGGGTGTAGAAACGGTCGGGTTCGTCATCGCGGCCGGGTCGGTTCACAGCAGTCTCGCTCGGCTCCCCCGCGGCGGCGCGGACAGATACTCCCCGACCTGTTCGATCAGCGCCGCCATCTGCGCGCCGACCAGGCCGGCGTCGGCGTCGTCGTCGGCGAGGACCGCGATCTGGGCACCCGCACCGGCGCCGACGATGAACAGGATCCCGCCGTAGAACTCGGTCATCGACTGCCGTACCCCGCCGCGGCCGTTGCCGAATTCCGCGGAGGCGCTACCGGCCAGGGCTTGCACACCGGAGGCGATGGCGGCGAGCCGATCGGCCTGATCCATCGACAACCCGGCGGTATGGCACATCTGGATACCGTCCGCGGCGAGCAGTACCGCGTGCCGGGCCCCGGGGGTTTCGCTCAGCAGCCGCTGTAGCAGCCAATCCAGTTGCGCTGGATCCGATGTCATCGTCATCGATCGTTCTCCCAGTCGGTTGTCGTGGAATGACGCGCTGGGCGCGCGGCGCCGTTGCCGGGCGACCCGATCGGTCCGCCGAAGGGCTGGGAGTCCTCCTCCGCCCGACCGGTGACCGCGCGTTGGAACGCTCCCATGGCCGAAGCCGTCGATCGGTGTTTCGCGGTGGTGTCCTCCTGTGCGGAACCGTCGAAGAGATCGGGCCGGTCGGGCAGGCCTTCGGGGTGGGCCGCGGCCAGAGTGCTGCCCCGGCGTCGTTTCGGCAGGACCGTCGTGGTGGTCGCCGAGCTCTCCGATATCGCGGCGGGGAACTGTCCCGACGTGTACTGCGTGACCTGATGCCGCCCCGATGTGTACGGGGACTGCGCCGGATAGCCGGTGTCGCGGTCCGCGCCGGTCTCCAGGGCGCCGTCGGCGGCCGCGGGAACGGTCCGATAGCGGGAGCCGGTATCGGCGGCGGGTCCGAACGGGCCGGTGCCGGTGGATACCCCCGGCGGCAAACCGGGCTGCGCCGCCGAATGCCCGGCGGGCAGTGCCGGCGTGGCCGGTGGTTCGATGCGGGCGGTGAGGTCACGGGGGATCATCACCACCGCCGCGGTACCGCCGATGGCCGACGGCCGGTAGCTGACGGTGAGGCCGTGTTTGCGGGCGAGCCGGCCGACGACCGCCAGCCCGAACCGGGTGCCGTTGAGCGACGAGAGCCCCTCCGCCGCCTCGTCGGTCCCGGAAACCGTGAGCTGCGCGCGGCGCAGCGAGGTTTCGCTCATCACCAGCCCGCTGTCCTCGATCGTCACCACCACACCCGCCGGGATCTCCGCGGCGTAGATATGTACCTCGGTGGTGGGCGGCGAGAACCGGCAGGCATTGTCGACCAGTTCGGACAGGGCGTGGATCACGCCTTCGGCCGCATGCCCGGCGATCGCGATC
This sequence comes from Nocardia carnea, assembly GCF_029868855.1. Lineage (GTDB taxonomy): Bacteria > Actinomycetota > Actinomycetes > Mycobacteriales > Mycobacteriaceae > Nocardia > Nocardia carnea_A. The sequence goes on from NZ_JARWOV010000298.1 coordinate 1,717, forward strand.
TCGGCGATCGCCCGCATCCGCACCCGCTGATAGCCGCCGACCCGGCCGATGGCCGCGCGCAATACCCGCTCCATCACGATCGGTTTGGCCCAGCGCCGGCCGGTGCGCGCACCGCTGAGGATCGCGATACTGTCCGCAAGGCGACCGGCCTGGGCGGTGGCGTGATCGAGTTTCAGCAGATCGGCGAGAACGGCCTGGTCGGCGTATCGATGTTCCAGGTCCTGCAGTTCGGCCAGCATACTGGTGGTCATGGCCTGCATCCGGCCGGAGGCGTTCGCCAGCGCGGCGATGGCCGCCGAGCGGCGCCGCTCACTGGCCGCGGTGGCTTCCTTCTCCGCGGCAACGGCCTGTTCGGCGGCCGCCACCCGGGCCTCCGCCCGGGCCAGGAGATGTGCCGTTTCCGCCCGGCGCCGCTGTTCGGCCACGAACAGGCCGCGCACGTACACCGCGGTGGTGATCGCGGTGCACGCGGCGACGACGGCGACGGAAATCCATACGGCCGTGAGCATCCGGTCGGCCGGGGTCACCGAGAACATGGCGCCGGCCACCAGGCCGATACCGGCAGTTACCGAGAGGGTCAGTGTCAGTGCCGGAGCCACCCACTGCCGCCGGGTCGTGGATCCGGGCTCGTTCGAGGGGCCCGCTGCCGTCGATTCGTACATAAGCCGGGTCCCCCCGCTCGCGCCAAGTCCTGCCGACTCGACATCGAGCCCGCTTCGCCACCCCAATGTGACCGTTACCGAATCGCCGGATGAAAAGTGGTTTCACCCCGGTTGTTTCGGGTACTGGGGCCGAAGCATATCGGCCTAGTCCAACCAGCGCTACCCGAGTAAGCCAAACCTCAGCCAACACTCAGTTTCCAGCGGATGTCGGCCGGGCTCCCACCCTTAGAAGCCGAGTTTGCCCAGCTGTTTGGGGTCGCGCTGCCAATCCTTCGCGATCTTCACGTGCAGATGCAGGTAGATGCGGGTGCCGAGAATATGCTCGATCTGCTTGCGCGCGTTGGTGCCGACCTCTTTCAGGCGCGCGCCGCCTTTTCCGATGATGATCGCCTTCTGGCTCGGCCGCTCCACATACAGCAACGCGTGCACATCGAGCATGTCCTCGCGTTCCTCGCGCGGCAGCACCTCTTCGATCACCACCGCCAGCGAATGCGGCAGCTCGTCGCGGACCCCCTCCAGCGCGGCCTCCCGGATGAGCTCGGCCATCAGGGTTTCCTCGGGTTCGTCGGTGAGTTCACCGTCGGGATAGAACGCCGGGCCGGGCGGCATCTGCGACGCGATCAGATCGATCAGCAGCTCGACCTGCTCCCCCTTGACGGCCGAGACCGGGATCACCTCTGACTCCGGGCCGAGCAGTTCGGAGACGGCCAGCAGTTGCTTGGCGATCTGGTCCCGGCCGACCTTGTCGATCTTGGTGACCACACCGAGCAGGGTGGTCTTCGGCGCCATCTGCCGCACCTGCTGCACGATCCAGCGGTCCCCCGGGCCGATCTTCTCGTCCGCCGGGATGCACAGCGCGATCACATCGACCTCGGAATAGGTATCGCGCACGAGATCGTTGAGTCGCTGCCCCAGCAGCGTGCGGGGCCGGTGCAGGCCGGGAGTGTCCACCAGGATCAGCTGGGTGTGTTCCCGGTGCACGATCCCGCGGATGGTGTGGCGGGTGGTCTGCGGCCGCGAACTGGTGATCGCGATCTTCGCTCCCACCAGCGCGTTGGTCAGCGTCGATTTACCCGTATTCGGGCGGCCGACGAAACAGACGAAACCGGACCGGAATTCCCGCTCACCGGATTCAGGCATCGGTGGCCTCGTAACCCTCGGCGATATCGAAAACCGCTCCCGAGGTGTCGGCGAAGATTATCCGTGCCCCCGCGGATACCTCACGTACCGCCGATACGCCCGCGTCGGCGAATTTCCCGCCCACGACGACCGCCGCCTCGAAACCCTCCGCGCCGCTGGAGATCGCCGCCGCGACCGCCGACTGCAACGCCGTGAGCCGCAGCGCCTGCAATCCCACCTCACCGGCGGCGTAGGTGCGGCCGTCGGCATCGCGGATCGCCGCTCCCGCGGCCCCACCCGTCCGGCCCAGCGCTCCCCGCGCCAATACCAGCAGCTTGTTGTCCTCGGCGTCCAGTTCAGTCATGGCCTGCTCCCTCGTCGGTTCGGGCGGACGGGCGGTCCCGGTCCGGCTCCGCATCGGTTTCCGTAGTCTGCTCCGGTGCCCGGGCCACCACCACGGTGTGCACCCGGACCCGGCCGCGGGCGTCCGCACCGCCCTCACCGCGTAGCTCCAGCCCGTGCGCGACCACCTCCGCGCCCGGTAGCGGTACCCGCCCCAATTCGTGTGCGAGCAAACCGCCGACGGTGTCCACCTCTTCCTCGTCGATCGGCAGCCCGTACAACTCCCCCAGGTCGGCGACCGGAAGTCGCGCCGACACCCGGTAGCGGCCCGGTTCCAGCTCCTCGATCGGCGGGGTCTCGTCGGTGTCGTACTCGTCGGCGATCTCGCCCACGATTTCCTCGAGCACGTCCTCGATGGTCACCAGGCCGGCGATCCCGCCGTATTCGTCCACCAGCAGGGCCATATGGTTGCGTCGGCGCTGCATCTCGTCGAGCAGATCGTCGAGCGGTTTGGAATCGGGCATGAACACCGCGTCACGCATCACCTCACGCACCCGCACACTGCGCCCGCGGTCGGCATAGGGCACCAGATCCTTCAGATACACCACACCGAGGATGTCGTCGACGTTCTCGCCCATCACCGGAATCCGGGAATGCCCGCTGCGCACCGCCAGCGACATCGCCTGCGCCACCGATTTATCGGCTTCGATCCACACCATCTCGGTGCGCGGCACCATGACCGCCCGAGCCGCGGTATCACCGAGTTCGAACACCGACTGGATCATCCGGCGTTCGTCGTCGGCGACCACCCCGCGTTCGCGCGCCATATCGACCACTTCGCGTAGTTCGATCTCGGAGGCGAACGGACCGTTCCGGAAACCCTTACCGGGAGTGATGGCATTACCGAGGAGAATCAGCAACCGGCTCAGCGGGCCCAGCAGCGCGCCGATGAACTGCAGCGGCAGTCCCGCGGTGAGGGCGATCGAATACGCGTGCTGGCGGCCCAGGGTGCGCGGGCCGACCCCGATCACCACATAGGAGACCAGCACCATCACCACGGCAGTGACCAGCAGCGCCCAGGCACTGTCGAGGAAGTGGGTCAGTGCCGCGGCCAGCAGCACCGTCGCGGTGATCTCGCACAGGATGCGCAGCAGCACCATGAGGTTCACATAGCGCGGCCGGTCGTCCACGATCCGGCTCAACCGCACCGCCCCGGGCCGGTCACCGCGCGCCATATCGTCGAGACGGGCCGCCGACAATGTGTTCAACGCCGAATCCACGGCGGCGAAGACCCCACCCACCGCAGCGAGCAACACAGCGAGCAGTAAGAGGATCATCTCGTTCACGCGTGCGCGTCACCCGGCCGCGCTCGGCCCTCTTCCGGTGCCACGAAACCCGTTTTGTCCAGCAGCCGGGCATCGCGTGCGGCGAGCTCGGCACGGCGCTGCTCCTCGCGCAGCTCCTCGTACCACTGCTCCAGCAACTGGCCCTGCAGGGTGAACATCTCCTTCTCCTCGGCCGGTTCGGCATGGTCGTAACCGAGCAGGTGCAATACCCCGTGCACCGTGAGGAGGGCGAGTTCGTGGTCGAGCGAATGCCCGGCCTTGGCGGCCTGATCCAGCGCGAACTCGGGGCACAGCACGATATCGCCGAGCATGGAGGGTCCGGGTTCCGGACTGTCGGGACGACCACCCGGCTCGAGTTCGTCCATCGGGAACGACATCACATCGGTGGGGCCCGGTAGATCCATCCAGCGCATATGCAGGTCGGCCATGGTGTCGAGATCGACCAGCACCATCGACAGCTCGGCCGCCGGGTGCACGTCCATCCGGCCGATCACGAAGCGGGCGACACCGACAAGGTCTTCCTCGGGCACGTCCATACCCGACTCGTTGGCGATCTCGATACTCACCTGGTCAGCCTAATGGGTAGCGCCTGCCGGACCGCATCCGACGCCCGCGCGCGAGGCGCTACTGCCGTGCCGCGCGGCCCGCCGCCCGCCGTTGCGCCCGATTCCCGGACATATGCGGCGGCCCGACCGGCGGACGCGTTTCGGCCTCGAATTTCTCGTAGGCGTCGACGATGTCGGAGACCAGCCGGTGCCGCACGACATCGCTGCTGGTGAGTTCGGCGAAATGAATATCTTCGATCCGGGTCAGGATCTCGCTGGCCGCCCGCAATCCCGACCGCGCCCCGTGCGGCAGGTCGACCTGCGTCACATCGCCGGTCACCACGATCTTCGATCCGAAACCGAGCCGCGTCAGGAACATTTTCATCTGTTCGGCGGTCGTATTCTGCGCCTCGTCCAGAATGATGAACGAATCGTTCAGGGTTCGGCCCCGCATATATGCCAGGGGCGCGACCTCGATAACGCCGGCCGCCATCAATTTCGGGATCGCTTCCGGATCCATCATGTCGTGCAGGGCGTCGTACAGCGGGCGCAGGTACGGGTCGATCTTCTCGTTCAGCGTGCCCGGGAGAAAGCCCAGACGTTCCCCGGCCTCGACGGCCGGGCGAGTGAGAATTATGCGATTGACCTGCTTGGACTGCAGGGCCTGTACGGCCTTCGCCATCGCCAGATATGTCTTACCGGTACCGGCCGGGCCGATGCCGAACACGATCGTGTTCTCGTCGATCGCATCCACATAGCGTTTCTGGTTCAACGTCTTCGGGCGGATGGTCTTCCCGCGCCGTGACAGGATATCCAGGCTCAGCACCTCGGCCGGCGATTCGGCACTGCCGTCGGTGAGCATGGTGACGGTATGCCGCACGGCTTCGGGGGTGATGGCCCGGTTACGGCCGGTCAGCGCCACCAATTGTTCGACGACCCGTTCGGCCAGCGCCACCTCGGCGGCCGGACCGGTGAGCGTGACGAGATTGCCGCGGACATGGATATCGGCGGACAACAGGTTCTCGAGTTCACGCAGATTCGCATCGGCCGAACCCAGGAAAGGAAACACCGACTCCGGCGCGAGTTCGATACTGGAACGGACAGTACGAGCCGCGGACCCGGAGGCGCCGTTCTCGGCCGCGGAGGAATTCTGATCGCCGATATCGCCTTGTGATCGCACGTAGTGGCTATGGCCTGCTTTCCGGTCTCGACAGGCGCGGTGAGGCGCACTGTTTGCTCTGCTCGCGAACGGTATCGCTGCCCCCGAGTCTAACTCCCGGGCCCGACAGGTCCCACCCGAATTACTGCGGTCCACACCCGATGAACCCGGAGGTACGCGGCGTTCACCCGAAGGTCACCAACGGGCCGTGAGCGCACCGAGCGCACCCAGCGCGACCGCGGCCGCGGTGGACGTGCGTAGCACGGTGGGCCCCAGCCGCACCACATCGGCACCGGCGGTGGACAGTGCCGTCAACTCGGCATCGTCGAGGCCGCCCTCGGGGCCGACGATCAGCATGACCGCGGGCGCCGCGGCCCACGGCAGGCCGGTGAAGCTACCGGTACCCGATTCGTGCAGCGCGGCGACCACCGCACCCTGCGCTTTCGCCACGCGTACCGCATCGACCACCTCGGGCGTGCGATGCAGGGCGGTCACCTCGGGGATATAGGCGCGGCGCGACTGCCGGGCCGCGCCCCTGGCGGCCACCCGCCATTTCGCCACGCCCTTGTCGGCTTTGGCCTCCCAGTTCGAGACGCAGCGGGCCGCCTGCCACGGGATGACGACATCGGCACCGGCCTCGGTCATCAACTCGACCGCCAGTTCCGAACGTTCGGATTTCGGCAGCGCCTGGACCACCGTCACCGCCGGGGACACCGGCTCGGCTCGACCCCGGTCACGCACCAGGAGTTCGAGCCGGTCCTTCTGCGCGGCAACGACTTCCGTCTCCGCGACCACGCCGCGGCCGTCGGAGAGGCTGATCGCCTCGCCGATCCGGATCCGGCGCACAGTCGCGGCGTGCCGGCCCTCCGGGCCGTCCAGTACCGCGATACCGCCCGGCTCCGGGATCTCGTCGAGATAGAAGACGGTCGGGGCGGCCATCGGGTCAGCGTCCGCTGAAGGAGGCGCGCAACCGGGCGAACAGACCGCTGTTGTGCTCGGACTGGGCCGACATCACCTCGGCCTTGTCCCGGCCCCGCAGGCCTTTGTACTTGCGCAGCAGATCGGCCTGCTTACTGTCCAGTTTGGTGGGCACGACGATATCCAGATGCGCCATCAGATCACCCCGGGCGCCGGACCGCAGCCGCGGCATACCGTGCCCGCGCAGCACCGAGATCTCACCCGGCTGGGTCCCGGGCGCGATGGTGAGCTCGGTGGGGCCGTCCAGAATGGTGTCGATCACCACGGTGGTGCCGAGGGCGGCATCCACCATGGGAACCCGGACGGTGCAGTGCAGATCGTCGCCGTCGCGGACGAAGACATCGTGCGGCTGTTCCACGATCTCGACGTACAGGTCACCGGCATGACCGCCGCCCGGGCCGACCTCGCCCTGCGCGGCCAGCCGCACCCGCATCCCGTTGGCCACACCGGCCGGGATCGGGGCCGCGATCTCGCGGCGGGCCCGGACACGGCCGTCGCCACCACATTTGTGGCAGGGGTCGGGAATGGTTTCCCCGGCGCCCCGGCAGGTCGGGCAGGGGCGCGACGTCAGCACCTGGCCGAGGAAAGAGCGCTGTACCGACTGGACCTCACCGGCACCGCCACAGGTTTCGCAGCGCACCGGTTTGGAGTTGCCGTTGGTACCCGCGCCCTTGCAGAGGTCACAGAGAATAGCGGTGTCGACGGTGAGATGTTTGGTCACCCCGACCGCGCATTCGGCGAGGCTCAGCCGGGTACGCACCAGCGAATCGGCACCGGGCTGCACCCGGCCCCGGGCCTTGCGCGCGCCGCCGCCGGCGCCGCCGCTCATCCCGCCGAAGAACGCCTCGAATACATCGCCCAGGCCACCGAACCCGGCACCGCTGAAACCACCGGCTCCGCCGCCGGCCTCCAGCGGATCGCCGCCCATATCGACGATGCGGCGTTTCTCCGGATCCGACAGCACCTCGTACGCCGCGGAGACTTCTTTGAACCGAGCCTGCGCGGCCTCGTCGGGGTTCACGTCGGGATGCAGTTCGCGAGCCAGTTTCCGGTACGCGCGTTTGAGCTCTTGGTCGGAGGCGTCCTTGCCGACACCGAGCAGTCCGTAGTAATCCCGTGCCACTTGAGTTCTCTTAGTCCTTGGTCGCTGTCCACGGCCCCGGCCACATCCGGCCGGCCGCATGACTCCTGTTGGATGTAGCCGCCCGGCCGTGATCTAAGTCGGGTCGACTCAACTTTAGCCGTCTGAATATCCGAGCGTAACAGTGCCTGTCGGCGCCGTTCCGGCACCGCGGCACAACCCTCACCGTTCGGCGAGGACCTCACCTATATAGCGGGCAACGGCCGCGACGGAAGCGATGGTTCCCGGATAGTCCATCCGGGTGGGGCCGAGCACCCCCATACCGCCGAGGACCGCGCCCGCGGCGCCGTAGCCGGTGGTGACGACCGAGGTTCCGCGCATCTCCTCGACCTGGGTTTCCTCCCCGATCCGCACCGTCACCGTACCGGGCTGCTGGGCGGCGGCCAGTAGTTTGAGAACCACGACCTGCTCCTCGAGCGCTTCCAGCACCGTGCGCAGCGAGCCGTGCAGACCGAAATCGCCGGCGTTGCGGGTGAGGTTGGCGGTACCGCCGAGCACGAGCCGCTCCTCGGGATGCTCGACCAGGGTTTCCACCAGCACCGTCGACACCTTGATCAGCACATCCCGCAGCTGCGGCGGCGCCTGCTCCGGTAGTTCGGCCACCGCGGCGGAGGCGGAGGCGAGCCGTTTACCGTCCATGGCCGCACCGAGCATGCCGCGCAGCGCGGCCAGATCCTCGTCGTCGACGACGGTGCCGAGTTCCACGATGCGCTGATCGACCCGGCCGGTATCGGTGATCACCACCAGCAGCAACCGCGCGGGATTGAGCGCCACCACCTCCAGGTGGCGAACCGTCGACGCCGACACCGTCGGGTACTGGACAACGGCCACCTGGCGGGTGAGCTGGGCCAGTAACCGGACCCCGCGGCGCAGTACATCGTCGAGGTCCACGCCCGATTCCAGGAACTGCATGATGGCCTTGCGCTCGGCGGCCGACAGCGGCTTCACCTCGGCAATGCGGTCCACGAACTGCCGGTAGCCCTTGTCGGTGGGAATCCGCCCCGAGCTGGTGTGCGGCTGGGCGATATATCCCTCGGCCTCCAGGACGGCCATATCGTTGCGTACGGTCGCACTGGAAACACCGAGGTTGTGCCGTTCCACCAGGGTTTTCGAGCCGATGGGCTCCTTGGTGGCGACGTAGTCGGCGACAATCGCCCGCAGGACCTCGAAGCGCCGATCTTCGGTGCTCGACATCGACCCCACCTCCTCGCTGTGCTGTACGCCGCCGTTGCCGGCCGGCGGCGCACCGGCTTCCTCCGAGCCCAGCTCGGACACCCGGGCTCGCTACCCAGTCTAAGTCCGCCGGGCGCCCGTCCACCCGCGCACAGTTACCCGGGCATGCTGATCGCGGTGTTCACCCGAGCAGGTCCAAGACCACACCGTCGGCGAGCAACCGGCCGCGGTCGGTGAGTATCAGCCGGTCGTCGCGGATCGAAACGAGGCCGTCCGCGGCGACCCGCTGCGCGGCGGCCGCACCGGCGGCATCGAGATCGGACAGCGGGAGCCCGGTGCGCAGGCGCAGGGCGAGCATGACCCGCTCCAGGTAGCGATCCTCTTCGGTGGGAGCTTCCCAGCCCGCGGCGGGAAATCCGCCGTTCGCGGTGCGGTCGGCGTAGCGGGCCGGGTGCTTGACATTCCACCAGCGCACTCCCCCGACGTGGCTGTGCGCACCAGGGCCCGCGCCCAGCCAGTCGCCGCCGTCCCAGTAGCCGAGGTTGTGGCGGCAGCGGGCGGCGTCGTCGGCCGCCCAGTTCGAGACCTCGTACCAGGTGAGACCGGCGGCGGTGAGGCGAGCGTCGATGCGCTCGTAACGGGCGGCCAGGACGTCGTCGTCGGGCGCGGGGAGTTCGCCGCGGCGAACGCGGCGGGCCAGCGCGGTACCGTCCTCGACGATCAGCGAATAGGCCGACACGTGGTCCACACCCGCGTCCAGTACGGCGTCCAGGCTCGCGTCGAGGTCGCTGTCACGTTCACCGGGAGTGCCGTAGATCAGGTCGAGATTGACATGGTCGAAACCGGCTGCGCGCGCCTCCCGGGCGGCGGCCACCGCGCGACCGGGAGTGTGGGTGCGGTCCAGCACGGCCAGCACGTGCGCCGCCGCCGACTGCATCCCGAGCGAGACCCGGGTGAACCCGGCCGCCCGGATACGTTCGAAGAATTCCGGGGACGTCGATTCCGGATTCGATTCGGTGGTCACCTCGGCGTCCGGGGCCAGGTCGAATTCGGACCGGACCGCATCGAGCACACCTGCCAGACCGTCCGCGCCGAGCAGCGACGGTGTACCGCCGCCGACGAACACGGTCGCGACCGGCGGGGTGGCGCTGGGCAGCGCCGCGAACCGGCCGGCCGCGGCCGCGAGTTCCCGGCGCAGCGCGTCCGACCAGGATTCCGGGGAGGCGGAGGTACCCAGTTCACCGGCGGTGTAGGTGTTGAAATCGCAGTATCCGCAGCGGGTCGCGCAGAACGGTACGTGTATGTAGATGCCGAAGGGCCCGCCACCGAAATCGCGCAGCACCGGAATGGTGTCGCTGTGCGGGGTCACGGTGGCGGGCGAAGTCATCGTTCCAGTGTGCCGGGCCGCGGCTCAGCCTGCGATAACCGGGGTGTTCTGGTTAGCGGTGAGCATCCAGCGCCCGTTCTCCTTGGTCATCACGTACAGCGGGGCACCTTCGCTGTCCACGTCGCCGGCGTCGGTGTAGTAGCGCTGCCGCACCTTGACCGCCGCCACATCGGGCCGGAGGAACAAGATGTGCTCGACGTCGTAGGTGACCCGGTCTTTCAAGGCGGAACCCGGCAGTACTTGTGCTGTGAACTCCGCGATCGCGGGCTGCCCGTACAGCCGCTTGCCATGTCCGGTCGTCCACAGGGCGTCCGCGCGGAACAACGCGGCGAACCGGTCGACGTCCTCGTTCGCCTGCGCCTGCGCGACGGCGGCGACCACAGCGTGGATCGCGGCGATCTCGATATCGGTATCGGCCGGTGCGTGGGCCGGCCCGTCTGTTTCGGTACTCATACCGCCAGACTGCAACCTCGAGTTATCTCGAGGTCAACCCCTTCTTTCCTGCCGGCCCCGATGCCGGTCAAGAAAATATGACGACCGTCACAAATAGCCGGACAGAACCAGGCGATTTCCCGGGAGTTCACGGGAAATACTGGTAGGGCGGTCGGAATGCGCGTCACGGCATGGCACAATGGGTCGCATGCGCGCATCCGGAGTTCGACTTGTGGCCCGCCGCCACGTCGACTACAAGCGCGTCTGCAGCGCCTGTTGTCTGCCCGGTTCCGCCCGGTAGCTCAGCTGCGCCCTGTCCCGGTTCTTCCGGCGATATCTCCGATTCCAGGATTTCGGCCCGCTGACACCGCGGGTGCGAGTCAGCCCCTCGCGCCCTCAGCACGGACGTAAGCCACACCCAGCAGGAGCGATTTCATGACGTCGAGCACCGACGCCGCCACCCCCGCGCAGGCCGAGACCCCGGCAAAAGGCGAGGCCCCCGCCCGCCCCACTCGCGCCCGCACCGGTAAACCGGTGCGGCGTCGCGCCGAGGGCCAGTGGGCGCTCGGCTACCGGGAACCGCTCAACCCGAACGAGCAGTCCAAGAAGGACGACAACCCGCTCAATGTCCGCACCCGGATCGAGAACATCTACTCGAAGAACGGGTTCGACAGTATCGACAAGGGCGATCTGCGCGGACGTTTCCGATGGTGGGGCCTCTACACCCAGCGTGAGCAGGGTTACGACGGCACCTGGACCGGCGACGAGAACATCGATCTACTCGAAGCCCAGTACTTCATGATGCGGATCCGCTGCGACGGTGGCGCCCTCACCGCCGCGCAGTTGCGCACCCTCGGCGAGATCTCCACCGAATTCGCCCGCGATACCGCCGATATCTCCGACCGGGAGAACGTCCAGTACCACTGGATCGAAATCGAGAACGTCCCCGAGATCTGGCGGCGGATCGAATCGGTGGGCCTGCAGACCACGGAGGCGTGCGGCGACTGCCCCCGCGTGGTACTCGGCTCCCCGCTGGCCGGTGAATCGCTGGACGAGATCATCGACCCCACGCCCGCGATCGAGGAGATCGTGCGCCGCTATATCGGCAAGCCGGAGTACTCCAACCTGCCGCGCAAGTTCAAAACCGCGATCTCGGGCCAGCAGGATGTGGTGCACGAGATCAACGATGTGGCGTTCATCGGCGTGAACCATCCCGAGCACGGGCCGGGCCTGGACCTGTGGGTCGGCGGCGGCCTGTCCACCAACCCGATGCTGGCGCAGCGGGTCGGCGCGTGGGTACCGCTGGACGAGGTACCCGAGGTGTGGGAAGGCGTCGTGAGCCTGTTCCGCGATTACGGCTACCGCCGGCTGCGCACCAAGGCACGGCTGAAGTTCCTGATCAAGGACTGGGGTATCGAGAAGTTCCGGCAGGTGCTCGAGGACGAGTACCTGAAGCGGAAGCTGATCGACGGTCCGGCGCCGGAGCAGCCGAGCCGGCCGATCGACCATGTCGGTGTACAGAAACTGCGCAACGGGCTGAATGCCGTGGGCTTCTCCCCCATCGCCGGGCGGGTCTCCGGGACGATCCTCACGAAGGTTGCCGAGGCGGTCGAACGTGCCGGTTCCGACCGGATCCGCTTCACTCCGTACCAGAAGATCGTGGTGCTGGATATCGCCGACGACAAGGTCGAACAGCTCATCGCCGAACTCGAGCCGCTGGGTCTGCAGGCGCGGCCGTCGGTGTGGCGGCGCAACCTGCTGGCGTGCAGCGGTATCGAGTTCTGCAAACTGTCGTTCGTCGAGACCCGCAAGCGGTCGCAGGTGCTGGCACCGGAGCTCGAACAGCGGCTGGCCGATATCAACGCCGAACTCGATGTGCCGATCACCATCAATATCAACGGCTGCCCGAATTCCTGTGGCCGTTCCCAGATCGCCGATATCGGGTTCAAGGGCCAACTGGTGGACGACGGTGACGGAAATCAGGTCGAGGGCTACCAGGTTCACCTGGGTGGCAGCCTCGGCCTGGACAGCGCTTTCGGCCGCAAACTCCGCCAGCACAAGGTGACCAGCACCGAACTCGGCGATTACATCGAGCGCGTGGTGCGCAACTTCGTCAAACTCCGCGAGGACGGTGAACGGTTCGCGCAGTGGGCTGTTCGCGCCGACGAAGCCGATCTGCGATGAAACCCGCAAGCGTGGTGACGGGAGAACCCACTGTGACAACCGAGCAGAAACAATTGCCGGCCAAACTGAGCGCCGACGAGCTCCGGGCACTGGCCGAACGCGGGGCCGCCGAACTCGGCCCGGACGCCTCGGCCGAGGAGCTGCTGCGCTGGACCGACGAGAACTTCGGTAGCGGCTATATCGTCGCATCCAATATGCAGGACGGGGTGCTGGTGCAGCTGGCGGCCCAGGTGCGGCCGGGTGTGGACGTGCTGTTCCTCGACACCGGCTACCACTTCGCCGAAACCATCGGCACCCGTGACGCCGTGGAAGCGGTGTACGGGGTGAACGTGGTGAACGTTCGCCCGGAACACACTGTCGACGAGCAGGACGCATTGCTGGGTAAGGACCTGTTCGCCCGGGACGCGGGTGAATGCTGCCGGCTGCGCAAAGTGGTGCCGCTGCGTAATTCGCTGACCCCCTACAACGCGTGGGTCACCGGTATCCGCCGGGTGGAGGCCCCCACCCGCGCGAACGCTCCGCTCATCTCCTTCGACGAGGGGTTCGGGCTGGTGAAGATCAACCCGATCGCGCCGTGGTCCGACGACGAGATGCAGGACTACATCGAAAAGCATTCGATTCTCGTCAATCCCCTGGTGGAGGAAGGGTTTCCGTCCATCGGCTGCGCTCCGTGCACACGGAAGCCGGAGCCGGGTTCCGATCCGCGAAGCGGCCGCTGGGCCGGGCTCGCCAAGACCGAATGTGGGTTGCACGCATCATGACCGACGTAATCACCGAACGCTCTGTCGGCCTCTCGGATTTCGACACCCTGGCCGCGCTGGAATCGGAGGCCATCCATATCTTCCGCGAGGTCGCGGGCGAGTTCGAACGGCCCGTGATCCTGTTTTCCGGCGGTAAGGACTCCACGGTCCTGCTGCATCTGGCATTGAAGGCCTTCTGGCCGGCCCCGCTGCCGTTCGCCCTGCTGCACGTGGACACCGGGCACAACCTGCCCGAGGTGCTCGAGTTCCGCGATCAGGTGGTGGAGAAGTACGGTCTGCGGCTGCACGTGGCCAGTGTCGAGGACTATCTGGCCGACGGCCGGCTCACCGAGCGGCCGGACGGTATCCGCAACCCGCTGCAGACCGTGCCGCTGCTGGACGCCATCGGCGAGAACCGGTTCGACGCCGTATTCGGCGGCGGCCGCCGCGACGAGGAACGGTCCCGCGCCAAGGAGCGGATCTTCTCGCTGCGCAACGCCTTCGGCCAGTGGGATCCGAAGCGGCAGCGCCCCGAACTGTGGAACCTGTACAACGGGCGGCACGCGCCGGGTGAACACGTCCGGGTGTTCCCGCTGTCGAACTGGACCGAACTCGATATCTGGCGCTATATCGCCCGCGAGAACGTCGAACTGGCCACCATCTACTACGCGCATCAGCGGCCGGTGTACCAGCGCGACGGTATGTGGATGACCCCCGGCAGCTGGGGCGGCCCGCGCGACGGCGAGGTCCTCGAGACCCGTTCGGTGCGGTATCGCACCGTCGGCGACGGTTCCACCACCGGCGCCATCTTGTCCGACGCCGCCGACAACCAGGCCATTCTGGCCGAGGTCGCCGCATCCCGGCTGACCGAACGCGGCGCCACCCGTGGCGACGACCGGGTCTCCGAAGCCGCCATGGAAGACCGTAAACGAGAGGGTTATTTCTGATATGTCCGACCTATTGAGGCTGGCCACCGCCGGTTCTGTCGACGACGGCAAGTCCACTCTGGTCGGACGTCTGCTCTACGACACCAAGTCCGTACTCGCCGACCAGATCGACGCGGTCACCCGGGCTTCGGTGGACAAGGGTCTGTCCACCCCCGACCTCTCGCTGCTGGTGGACGGTCTGCGGGCCGAGCGCGAACAGGGCATCACCATCGATGTCGCCTACCGGTATTTCGCGACACCGAAACGCTCCTTCGTCCTGGCCGACACCCCCGGGCACGTCCAGTACACCCGCAACACCGTGTCCGGCGCGTCCACCGCGCAACTGGTGATCCTGCTGGTGGACGCCCGCAAAGGCGTGATCGAGCAAACCCGCCGCCACGCCGCGGTGCTGGCGCTGCTCGGTGTGCCGAAACTGGTGCTGGCCGTCAACAAGATCGATCTCATCGGTGGCGACGAGCCCAGCGAGCAGGCCCAGCAGGCCGCGGCCGCCAAGGTGTTCGCCGAGATCTCCGCCGAGTTCTCCCACCTCACCCGCACTCTCGGCTGGGCGGACGAGGATGTGCTGGAGGTTCCGGTCTCCGCGCTGCACGGCGACAATATCGCCACCCGCTCGGACAAGACCCCGTACTACAGCGGCCCCTCGCTGATCGAGCATCTGGAATCGGTCCCGGTGGACGCCGACAATTCCGGAACCCACGCGGTGGGCCTGCGGTTCCCGGTGCAGTACGTGATCCGGCCGCGCACCCCCGACTACCCGGACTACCGCGGGTATGCGGGCCAGATCGCGGCGGGCTCGGTGGCGCCGGGTGATGAAGTGGTGGTGCTGCCCTCCGGTATCCGCACCACCGTGGAGCGGATCGACACCCCCGACGGGGAACTCGCGGTCGCGCAGGCCGGGCGCAGTGTCACACTGATCCTGACCGACGAGGTCGATATCTCCCGCGGCGACACCATCGCTTCCCCCGGCGACGCCCCGGAACCGGTCGACACCTTCGACGCCACCGTCTGCTGGCTCGGCGACAAACCACTGCGCCCTGGTGCCCGGCTGCTGCTCAAACACGGCACCCGCACCACGCAGGCCATCGTAGGCGCGCTCACCGAACGTTTCGACGAACAGCGCCTCATCGCGGATCCGAACCCGGAATCGCTGGCGCTCAACGATATCGGCCGTATCTCGGTACGCGTCGCCGAACCGATCGCGACCGACGACTACCGCACCAACCGGCACACCGGCAGCTTCCTGCTGATCGACCCCGCGGGCGGCAACACCCTCGCGGCCGGGCTGGTCGGCGATGTGCTCAGTGCGGTAGAGGTCGGAACCGAGGCCTGATGCCGGCGCCCACGCTGGTCGCGGTGGCGCACGGCAGCCGGGACCCCCGGTCTGCCGCCACCGTCGCCGCGATCGTGGACCACGTCCGCGCGGCCCGCCCGGACGTGCCCGTGCATCTGGCGTTCCTGGACCTGAACGCACCCTCGGTAGGGCAGGTCCTGGACGCGGTGGCCGCATCCGGGGAATCCCGTGCCGTGGTGGTTCCGCTGTTGCTCGGTAGCGCTTTCCACGCCCGGATCGATCTCCCCGGACTGCTCGCGGCGGCCGCGGCCCGTAATCCGCGACTACAGGTGACGCAGGCCGACGTTTTCGGTGCCGATCCGCGCCTGATCTCGGTGCTGCGCAACCGGGTCGACGCCGTGCGCACAGCCCACGGCTGGAACGGCCCGGACGACCGGGTGGGTATCGCCCTGGCCGCGGTCGGATCGTCGTCGCCTGCCGCGAACCGCAACACCGCTCGCCTGGCCCGCCGATTCGCGGCGCGAACCGGCTACCCCACCGAAGTATGTTTCGCCACCGCCCAGCCGTCATTACCACAGGCGGTGCAGCGGTTGCGTATACGCGGCGCCGAGAACCTGATGGTGGCCCCGTGGTTCCTGGCCCCGGGACTGCTCACCGACCGGCTACTCGAGCAGGAACGCACCCTTCCGCACGCCGCGGTGCTGGGTGCCGACCCGGCCGTCGCCGAGATCGTATGGCACCGCTACGACGCCGAAACCCGCCGTGCGCTGCCGCTATCGGCCTGAGTCGTATCTTCTCGCCCACGGCCCACCCGGATACAGGTGGCAGACTGTGATCTATGACCGATGCCCCGGTTCCCACCATCACCTGCGGTGGACGTGTTCGGGTACAGCCCGAGGCACACGACCGGGCGGGGAGGCTCGCTGCCGCACTCGCCGACTCGGGTATCGGGCGCGGTGACCGGGTAGCGGTCATGGCACGGAACGACATCGAATTCCTGGAGATCTCGCTCGCGATCGCCACGTGCGGCGGTAATCCGGTTCCGATCAACACCCGCTGGCGGGCGGCGGAGGTCGCCCATGTACTCGGCGACAGCGGTGCAGACCTGGTTCTCGCGCACACCGAGTTCGTGCCCGTTGTCGAGGCTGCCCGCGAGCAGCTCGGGAACGATATGCGGCTGCTCGAGGTGGCCATGCCCGAGGAGCTGATAGCCGAGGCGAAACTGGACCGGTCGCTGGTGCGGCCGACCGGTCGCCACCCGTTGCTCGAGCAGTGGATCGACGCGCAACCCGAGCCACTCGGATACGTCGAGGGCGCAATCGCCGACTCGATGGGGCTGATCTACACCTCGGGTACCACCGGCGCCCCCAAAGGAGTATTCCGGGAGCGGATGAGCCCGCAGCAACTACTGTCCGTTGCCGGCGGCACTGCGCAGCGGATGGGCCTGGCCTCCGGCGGTCGGATGCTCGTCGCCGGCCCGCTGTACCACACCAGCCCGAACGCCGTCGCCGTGCTGGGACTGCGCATGGGCACCGATATCACGATCATGCCCCGCTGGAACTCCGAGAGGTTTCTCCAGCATATCGACCGTGGCCGTATCCAGCAGGCCAAGGTGGTGCCCACCATGCTGTCGCGGCTGCTGTCACTACCGGCGGACGTCCGGGCGAGCTACGACGTGTCGAGCCTGACGCACCTCATCCATTCCGCCGCCCCGTGCCCCCCGGCGGTGAAGCGGGCCGCGATCGACTGGTTCGGTGAAGCCCTGTGGGAGTTCTACGGCAACACCGAGACGGGAACAGTCACCTGGATCTCGGCATCGGAGTGGCTGGAGCATCCGGGATCGGTCGGCCGGCCCGTAGATGGTTCGGCCGTGCTGATTGCCGACGAGCACGGCAACCCATTACCCTCCGGTGCCACCGGTCGCGTCTACGTGCGCAGCGCCGACTACTGGCCGCGGTTCACCTACCTCGACAAGGGGGCTCCCGAAAGCCCGGTCGAGGACATGGTCTGGGTGGGCGATCTCGGCCACGTCGACGAGGACGGCTGGTTGTACCTGGCGGGCCGCTCCAGCGAGGTCATCATCCGCGGCGGTGTGAACGTCTACCCCGCCGAGATCGAGAACGCGATCATGGCGCTGGCGGGCGTGGAAGACGTCGCGGTCCTCGGCCTGCCCGATAGCGGTGACCTCGGCGAGGCCGTCACCGCCTACATACTTGCCCGGCCCGGCGCCGCCCTCGATCCCGGCGGTATACGCGCAGCACTCCGGGACCGGATCGCGGACTACAAGGTGCCCACCGCGGTACATCTCGTCGACGAACTCCCCCGCGATGATTCCGGCAAGGTCTACAAGCGGCGCCTCCGCGATCGTGCGGCCGAACCGGCGTCCGAGCCGCCGGCGCCGTCCTGATCCGCTGCCGCACCGGACCACCCCGAGACCTACTGCTCGCGGCCCGAGCCGCGATGCCCGCAGCGGCGCACGGCCGGCGAACCTGTTCAGAACCAGCGTTCCAGGACGGCGGCCACGCCGTCGGCGGTGACATCGGCGGTCACCTCGTCGACGATGCCGTGCAGTTCGACGGGCGCGTTCGCCATGGCGACCGAATGCCCGGCCCAGGCGAACATTTCGCGGTCGTTGAATCCGTCCCCGATGGCCAGGGTGGCCTCGCGCGGGATGTCCAGTTCCCGGCGCAGCCGCTCCAATGCCCAGCCTTTGGACACCCCTGCCCGGGAAATCGTGAGCCACGGCCCGAACTCACCGTGAACCCAGCTGATCCCCGGAACGGCCAGCGTTTCCAGCAGTCGGCGCATCTCGGTGACAGAACCCTCGGGCCACCAGCAGTTCAGCCTCGGGGTGGGCACACTACAGAGGGTGTGGTGATCGACCACCAGGTATTCCCCGCCGGCGTAGTACTCGCCGGGACTCGTACCGGTCGCCCAGAAACCCGATCCCACCTGCTCCGCGGTGAAAATCATATCCGGAAACATTTCCCACAGCGCCGTCACCGCCGGCCGCGGATCGAAGGTGTGCACCGCGGTCGGCTCGACGGCTTCGATATCGATGTGCACCGCCCCGTTCGAGCAGATGGCGTGCCCGCGCACGAGACCCAGTTCGGCGAGCACCGGACGCGTGGTGACCACGGTCCGCCCGGTACTCACCACTACATGCGCTCCCGCCGCAACCGCCGACCGAACGGTTGCCGCTACCCGATCGGTAACCGGCGCACCGGTTTTCAGCAAGGTACCGTCCACATCCAACGCGATCAGCCGCGGTGGGCCCCCGTCTACGTCCACCCGTCGATTCTCCCGCGAACCCGCCGCCCGGGCACCGGATTTTCCGGATCCACCCTGCCGCCCGCTGTCCGGCCCGCCGGATGGATCCCGAACTCTCGAACTCGGCGCAGGTACGCACGCCGGTCATCGATGGACCGATCTGTGCGGTCCGCACACCTCGTCGAGCGCCGAGCACGATTTTCAGCTGAACCGTAGTCCGAATCCGCCCGGAGTGAGCTCGGGCACCGGCCGGCCGCTGCGCCGGGTTACGGCCCTCGCCAACAGTGCCTCGGCAAGATGGGTACGAGGTCAGTTATCGGAACCTCCGCCCGAGGATTTCCCGCGCGAGCCCTTGCCCCGAGAGGAAGCGCCGTCACTGCCGGAGGAACTGGAGCCGCCCGAATCGGAGCCCCGGGATTTCGAGCCCTTCGACGAATCGGAGCCGCTGGAATCCGAGTCACCGGCACTCGAGCGACTGCCGCCGAAACCACCGAAGCCGCCGGAATTACTGTTCGAGCCGCCGGACGAGTCGGATCCTCCGGAGGAAATCCCGCCCGGGCCGATGTCCGAGCCGCCGAAACCGCCCCCTCCGAAACCACCCGAATCGCCTGCGCCGGAGCCACCGGAACCGAAACCACCCGAGTCACCCATGCCGTAACCGCCCGAATCGCCTGTTCCGTAACCGCCCGGAACACCCGTGCCGTAGCCACCGGGGTTTCCCGTGCCGACGCCGCCTGGGTCTCCCGCTCCGGAACCGTCCGAAGTGCCCGCACCGGATCCGTCGTCCCCGGACCCCGGCTCCGGGGTGTCACCCGGGCCTCCCGGCGCCGACCATCCGCCGCCCGGCTCCGACCCCTCGCTACCCGGTGCCGACCAGTTGCCTCCCGGCGATTCACCGCCACCGGACCAGCTCCCACCCGGTACTTCCGGCACTCCCGGGTTACCGGTATCCGGTACTTCCGGCGCTCCCGGGTTACCGATATCCGGCAGTACCGGGACCGAGCCGGCTCCGTTGTCCGAACCGGGTTCCGGCTCATCGGTTTCCCCACCGGGCTGTTCACCGGGCGGATCGACAACGGGCGTATCGTCCGGATCGGGGCTACCGGGAAGTTCGCCGCCGGGAGCCTCCGGTTCCGCGGGGCCCGGATCGGGCCGCGCCGGGATACCGGGCCGTTCGAAGGGGATCGGATTCCGGAATCTCGCCGGATCGCTGTAGCGGGATTCGTTGTCCGCGTGCCGGTCGCGGGGTGAGGTGTGCGAATCCGCCCGGTCGCCATCGTGACCCGGTGCCGGCTTCGCCGGTGCGGCCGCGGCCCCGGGCATGGGTGGCCCGTACGGACGCGACACCCCCGCGGGCACGATACGCGGCCCGGTGTTCAGCGGCGCGTAGGAAACACTCCATCCGGTGCCGGAGCGTTCCACCTGTGCCTCGCCGTGAATTTCGTACAGCACCGCGCCCGGCGTCTGTAGCGGCATCCGGTCCTGGTCGGGCACCACGGTATCGGCGGCACCATTACCCAGGATGGTGGCCGCGGACATGGCGACCGCCGAGAATACGGCGGCGCCGGAGAAGATCGGGGCGTGTCTGCCCCGGGAGGAGGCGGCCAGCGGAACGCTCTCCGCGGCCATGGCGGCGGCGCCGAGTGCCACACAGTGCGCCGAATCGGCGGCGATCGTCACCGGCAAGCCCAGTTCGGCGAGAGTTTCGGCGACCTGCGGGGGGCGGGCGGCGCCGCCGACCACCAGGATGCGGCCGATATCGGACAGCGCGACCCCGGCCGAGCGCACCGCGCCGCGCACCACCTCGAGCGAATCCCGGATATGTTCGCGGCGCAGGCCTTCGGGGTCGACGAAGGACATCAGCGAAACAGCGCCGGTTCCGGGCTCGGCCGGGCCGATGGCCCGGTCACCCGCGCAGCGGGCGATCATCGCCCCCAGCGGCCGGCCACCGAATTCGTAGGAGCGCACCGGCTTTCCGACCACCGGATGATCCGGCCAGTCCAGCCCGGTGCGCACCACCGCGACGTCGAGGCTGTTCCCGCCCAAGTCGTAGACCAGGACGAACCCCGTGTCCAGCGGTCCGTGTTCGGTATCGAGCCAATGCGCGGCGGCCACCGGTTCCGGAACCAGCTGGACATGCCCGGCACCCGCGAGGTCGAGGCTCTGCCGGAGCAGGTCGAGTTGTTTGGCGCTGTACCCGGCCGGATGGGTGGCGACCACTCCGGCCGCCGGTTCGGCGGCGACCAGGCCCTGTACCACCGAGGCGAAGATGGTGGTCGGCGACCAGATCCGGCCGTCGACGTAGACCGATTCAGGGTCGCGGCCCAGGTCGGCGAATTCGCTTACCGCCGTGGAGAATCGGGTGATTCCGCCGAGGCGCGCACTCCCGCGGTCGTCGAATCCGACCGCCGTTCGCCGTGTCCGCACGATCGGCCGGGCGTCGTACTCGCCGACCCGTGCCGAGACCACGTTCACAGTGCCGATGCTGATACCCAGCCCAGAAGTCATTTGCCATCCCGTCAACGCACCGAGACCACGTCCTGCGAAAAAGCCATGGGCGCGGTCGTTTTCCAAACAGCGACCACAGGTTAGCTGCACGGACCCTGATTAATCGAATAATCGGCGATGAAAGTTGAAGTTACGGAACAACTCCCCGAATATCGGCAGTAAAACAAACCGGCAGTCCAATTGCGAGTAACCCACAAAATCGGTTCTGAACTGGCATTTTCACAGAAATGGACAGTGATACATCATCGTCCACTGAGGTGGCCGCACGTAACCCCTACTGACGCCGACACATGCGTCCGGGTACGACTACCCAGCGGTAACCAATCAATTGCTACCCCGGCGGAATTCGCACCGCGCAAACGCAGACCGCCCGCCCGGTGCGATACCGGACGGGCGGGAAACTGGAAGGTTGCCTCAGGCGCGAGCGAACAGGCGGCGCGCCGGCTTGGCGGTACGGGTCACCGCGCCCGCGGCCCGGACCTGCGGCCGGCGCTGCCGCAACAGCCGGTCGAACGCCTCCGGGCCACCCGCGGGCTCGGCCAACCGGCCGGCGTTGAAATCGTCGGCGAGTTGCTGCACGGTTTCCTGGGCACAGGATTTGTTGGTGCCGATGAACCCGGTGGGACCGCGCTTGATCCAGCCGGTCACATACGCGCCCGCGAGCACCTCGCCCTCCGGACGCACCAGCACCCGGCCGGCCCGGTTCGGGATGATCCCGCGCTGTTCGTCGAACGGCAGACCCGGTGTGGGTACACCGCGGTAGCCGACCGAGGTGAGCACCAGCCCCGTCTCGAGCAGATCGGTATCGCCCGTGGCAACCGCACGGACCCGGCCGTCGTCCCCCGGAACCAGCGCGGTCCGGTCCACCTCGATACCGGTGACGACATCCGGTCCGAAGATCCGGCTCGGCGCGCTCTGGTAACGGAATACGATCCGGCGGCGCTGCCCGAACGGCCGCTCGGCGACCCGGTGCAACAGTTTCAGCTTCTGCTCCACCTGATACGGCAGGTCGCCGGTGAGCGGCGGCAGGTCGCCCTCGATGGCGATATCCACATCGGCACCCAGCAACCCGACGAACTCCGGGACGGTGAAGGCCGATTCGGCCGGACCACGCCGCCCCAGCACCACGACCTCGCGTACTTCGCTGCGCCGCAGGGCCTCGAGGGCGATAGGCGAGATATCGCTACCGGCCAGAGTTTCCGGATCGGTGGTGAGAATCCGGGCCACGTCCAGCGCGACATTCCCGTTGCCGACCACGACGACCCGGCGCTGGGACAGATCGAAATCATGCTCGGCATGGTCGGGATGCCCGTTGTACCAGGCGACGAAATCGGTGGCCGAGACGTTTCCGGCCAGACCTTCACCGGGGATGCCGAGCTTACGGTCGGCGGAGGCACCGACCGCGTACACGACCGCATGATGGTAGGCGAGCAGCTCTTCGTGCGAGATATGTTTGCCGATCTCGATATCGAAGTACGAACCGAATCCGGGCTGCCGCGACATCACGTCGAACAGATCGGCGACCTTGCGGGTCTTCCCGTGATCCGGTGCCACACCGTAGCGAGCCAGGCCGTAGGGAACCGGCAGCCGGTCGAACACCGTCACCCGCACATCCGGCTGGGTGAGCAGTTCGTCGGCGGCGTACATGGCCGAGGGCCCGGAGCCGACCACCGCGACCCGCAGCGGGCCGCGGCCGGCGGTATCGATCGGCGGCGCCGGTACCGGTTTGGCGAGAATCGGGCGCGGTCGCGACTGCCGGTAGAAGTCGGCGTTGATCTCGATGAACGGCTTCTGCTCGTCGGTCAGCTTCTTCGACGAGGTGATGGCGTCCACCGGGCAGGCCGAGGCGCAGGCGCCGCAGTCCACGCAGGAAGCCGGGTCGACGTAGAGCATTTCCGCGGTCCGGAAATCCGGTTCGTCCGGGGTCGGATGGATGCAGTTGACCGGGCAGGCGTAGACGCAGGAGGCGTCGCTACAGCACGACTGGGTGACGACGTAGGGCATCGAGTGGACCCGTCGCTCAGGCGGCCGCGCCGGACACGGCGCGCAGCGGTTCGGAACGGTACCGGGTGGTGTGCCCGGCGATACCCAGCACCTTCCAGACCCGCTTGGCGATCGGGTTCATCAGGCCGATGTCCTCGGCCAGGGCGCGCACATCACCGAAGTAGTCGCTGAAGGTCTGCTTGGCCTCGGCGGAACCGTAGAACAGTTCCTTGCGCACGCTCTTCGGGATATCGAATTCCTCGAAGAAGGTCTTGGGCGGGGTCGCGATGGCGCGGCCCAGGATCCACATGATCACCGGCATGGCCAGCGACAGCACGAATTTGTTGCGCCGCGAGGATTCCGGTACGTGCTGCTTGAGGAATTCGTGCGCGAAGGAGATGTGGCGGGCTTCCTCGGCCACGTGGATGGCCATCACACCGCGCATGATCGGGTGCACTTCCTCGCCGGAGCGCAGGATGTCCTTCTGGATGTGGTCGATCGGCTCTTCGCCGGCCAGTACGGCCATGAAGAACAGGTTCGGGAAGGCGACCGCGACCGGTACCGCGAGGTGGCGCAGCTGCCGGACCAGCGGGCCCATCCCGGGTACGTCGACGCCGATCCGGTTCACCATCTCCTGGAACATCAGGGTGTGGTTGTGCTCCTCGATCATCTCGTGGGAGCAGTAGCGGAACTCCGGGTCACCGTTGGGCAGCCCGAAGACGTGCTGCATCATGCCGCTGATCAGGATGGCCTCGAACTGCAGCCCGACCTTGGCGACATTGGCCTGGCGGTACTTGCCGAGTTCGATCTTCTGTTCCTGCGACAGCGCCTGATACCAGGGGTGCCGGCCGAGGGTGTCGGCGGAAACGGGCAGGATCCAGCGTTCCGGCCGCGCGTTCACGTCGAAGTCCGGGTGGTCCCAGTCGATATCTTCGAACGGGTCGAAATGCCGGTTGACCGAGCCTTCCGACAGCAGCAGCAGCTTTTCCGCGTACTCCTGGGCCTGCGCGACCAGCTGGTCGTCGGAGACCGTGGTGGCTGAAGACGTCATCGTCATGCCTCTCGTCAATGATTCCGGCTTAACTGTTTCCCATAGTTACAGCTAAGGCGGGGTACGTCAACACGACGGTCCGCGCAACGGGATCACAGTCGACAACCGAAAGACATCACCGCAGCTCAACGCCGATATCGAGGGACATATCGACCTGCTGGGAGCTACCACTGCCGCAGGCCCGGGACCTACGACCCCACTCGCTCCCCGGGCTCTCCGGTCACAGCTACTTGCCGATTCGCCGGATGAACCGTGCAGCTCACGACGCAACCGGACCTGCTACGACCCATCGCCCGGCCGTGCAGGTCCGATCAGCACAGCTGCGTCACCCGACCGGCAGGTCCGGGATCCGGGTCGCGCGGGCATACACGGTCTCCCCTTCGGTCAGCCGCAGTGCCTCGGCATCACCGCGGGTCACCTGCGCGACGAACAGATCCCCGGTGGCGGCATTGCGCATTTCCACGCGGACCTCGAACCCGAGCCGCACCACCCGTTCGATGGTCGCCCGCGTGACCCCCGCGGATTCCGCCGTCCCCTCGTAGGCGGCCAGCGCCATACTCGGATCCCGGCCGACCCGGATATCGTGCGGCCGCACCAGATGGCCGTTCAACCGCGCCACCGCCCCGAGGAAGGTCATGACGAATTCGCTGGCCGGCCGGTCGTAGACGTCTTCGGGACTGCCGACCTGCTCGATCCGCCCGGCGTTCATCACCGCGATCCGGTCCGCGACGTCGAGCGCTTCCTCCTGGTCGTGGGTCACCAGCACGGTGGTCACATGCACTTCTTCGTGCAGGCGGCGCAGCCAGGTGCGCAGATCCGCCCGTACCTTGGCGTCCAGCGCGCCGAACGGTTCGTCCAGCAGCAGGACCTGCGGGTCCACGGCCAGCGCACGGGCCAGCGCCATCCGCTGGCGCTGGCCACCGGAGAGCTGCGCCGGATAGCGGTGCTGGAATCCGTCGAGCCCGACGATGCCCAGCAGTTCGTCCACCCGTTTCGCGATCTCGTTCTTGGGGCGTTTGCGGATGGTCAGGCCGAAGGCGACATTGTCGCGGACCGTCATATGTTTGAAGGCCGCGTAGTGCTGGAAGACGAATCCGATATCGCGTTTCTGCGGCGGTACCCGGGTGACATCGCGACCGCTGATGGTCACCACGCCCGAATCGAGGTTCTCCAGCCCGGCGATCGACCGCAGCAGGGTCGATTTACCGGAACCGGAGGGGCCGAGCAGCGCGGTCAGCTCGCCGGAGGGAATCTCCAGACTGACATCGTCGAGGGCGGCGAAAGAACCGTAGTTCTTGCGCGCGTTGGTCACGGTGATCATGGGCGGCCTCCGGCGTGCACGGTCATGACACGTCCCGCTTACGTTCCAGGAGCGTCATCAACAGCAGGGTGATGAGCGCGAGACCCATCAGCAGGACTGCGGCGCAGTAGGCGCCGAAATCGTTGTGATCGTTGATATAGCGTTCGTGCACCAGCAGGGTGAGCGTCTGCGAGACACCGGGGAAACCGGAGGACACCATGATCACCGCACCGAATTCGCCGAGCGCGCGGGCGACGGTGAGCACCACACCGTAGGTGAGGCCCCAGCGGATGGCGGGGACCGTGATCCGCCAGAAGGTCTGCCAGCGGGACGCGCCGAGGGTCGCGGCCGCCTGTTCCTGATCGTCACCGATCTCGTGCAGTACCGGTTCCACCTCGCGCACCACGAACGGCATGGTCACGAAGACGGTCGCCAGCACCATCCCGGGCAGCGCGAAGATCACCCGGAAACCCCATTCGGTGACCACCCCGAACCAGCCGCCGACACCCCACAGCATGATCAGCGCGACACCGACCACCACCGGCGAGACCGCGAACGGCAGATCCACCACGCCCTGCAGCAGCCGCCGGCCCGGGAAGTTGCCGCGTACCAGGGCCAACGCGATCACCACCCCCAGGATCACGTTCACCGGCACCACGATGATCAGGATGATCATGGACAGGTTGAAGGCCGAGATGGCGGCCGGCGTGCTGATCTGGTCGACGAACGCGCCGATACCGTGCTCGAACGCCCGGTACAGGATGATCCCCAGCGGCAGTACCAGCAGCACGAACAGATAGCCGAGCGCCAGCACCCGCAGGGTCACCCGGCTGGATGCGGACAGTTTCATCGAGCCTCGCGTTCCTTCCGCGCCGTCCGTTCGGCGAACACCCGCAGCACCAGCAGGGCGGCGAACGCGATCACCAGCAGCGCCACCGATACCGCTGCCGCGTTCACCGGCCGGTCGATTTCGATCTGCTGCTGGATGTACTGCGACGCAACCTGTGTCTCCCGCGGAATGTTGCCGCCGATCAGCACCACCGACCCGAACTCACCGATCGCCCGGGCAAAGGCCAGCCCGCCGCCGCTGATGATCGCGGGTGCCAGCGTGGGCAGCACGATCCGCCGGAATGTCGTCCAATTGTCCGCGCCCAGCGACAGCGCCGCCTGCTCGACTTCGCGGTCCGCCTCGATCAGCACCGGCTGCACCGAACGCACCACGAACGGCAGGGTGACGAAGGCCAGCGCGACCACCAACCCCGGCTGGGTGGCGTTCAGATGGATATCGATCGGGCTCTTGGGCCCGTACAGTGCGAGCAGCACGATACTGGCGACGATCGTCGGCAGCGCGAACGGCAGATCGATCAGGGCATTGACCAAGCCCTTGCCGGGGAAGTCGTCACGCACCAGCACCCAGGCGATCAGCGTGCCCATGACGACATTGACCAACGCCACCACTACCGATACGAGCACCGTCACCCGCAGCGAGGCCAGCGCCAGCGGGTCGGTGATCGCGCCCCAGAACCCGGACCAGCCGTCGTCGAAGGCACTGAAGGTCAGCGCGGCCAGCGGTAGCAGCACGATCACGCTCAGCCACAGCATCGCGGTGGCGATACCGAGTGGGCCCACCGAACCGGTGAACCGCAACCAGGAGCCCAGCGGGCGGCGGGCGGGTTCGTCGCGCACCGCGGCCGCGGCGGGCGCGGGTTCGGTGCCGGGGCTGTGTTCGGTCACGAGTATCGAGTATCGCGTGTGGTCCGAGTCACCTGGCTACTCGGTCGCGTTGTCGTAGGCGACGGCGATGGCGCCGGAGTCGGGAGCGAACAGATCCGCCTCCACCGTCTCCCACCCGCCGAGGTCGGCGATGGTGTACAGCGTGGCCGGTTCCGGGAACGCCTCGGCGAATTCGGCGGCGACCCCGGGGTCGACCGGGCGGAAGCCGGCCTCGGCCCAGGCCCGCTGCGCGGCCGGGGTATAGAGGAAATCCCGGAACGCCAGTGCCTTCTCCGGATGCTGTGCGTGTTCGAGCACCGCGACCGGATTCTCGATCCGGAACGTGGCCTCCGGCACGATATGTACCACCGGGTCCCCGTGCCGTTCGGCGAAGATCGCCTCGTTCTCGTAGCTGATCAGGACGTCACCGGTGCCCTGCAGGAAGGTCTCGGTGGCTTCCCGGCCGGATTTCGGCTGCACCCGCACCCGGGTGAGCATCTGATTCAGGTAGTCGATTCCCGCCTGCTGATCGCGACCCCCGTCGCTGGCCGCGGCATAGGGCGCCAGCAGATTCCATTTCGCGGAACCGGAGCTGAACGGGTTCGGGGTGACCACCTCGACGTCCGGGCGCAGCAGATCGTCCCAGCCGCGGATGTTCTTCGGATTACCGGCCCGCACCACCAGGCTGACCACCGAACCGAACGGGATACCGCGGGTGGCGTCGGCGTTCCAGTCCGGATCCACCAGCCCGGCGTCCACCAGCCGCGTGATATCGGGTTCGAGGGAGAAGCTGACGATATCGGCGGGGGCCCCGCGGGCGATCTTGCGGGACTGGTCGGCGGAGGCGCCGTAGGACTGGCGTACCTCGACCCCTTCGCCCGCTTCGGTCTCGTTGAAGGCCGGCACGACCTTGTCGTAGCCGGGTTTGGGGATCGCGTACGCGTACAGGTCGACCGTGCCGCCGCTGCCGTCGGCGCCGCCGCCCCCGACCTCGTCACTGGAACCGCCCGCGCACGCGCTCAGCAATACGGGCAACGTCACCAGCGCGGCGAACAGCCGGCGCCGCCGTGCCGGACGACCGGTACGCGACATCATGGACCTTTCCGCGCCGAATCCGCGCCGAGCTCGTGCGGATCCGCGGCCACCGGCGCGGATCACAGGGTGAACAGCCAGGCGATGACCACCAGCACCAGCAGCGCGGCCAGTGCGAGCTGTACTCGCGAGCGCGGCATCAGCCCACCTCGCTTCCGGTCTCGCGGTCTCCATCGGTTTCGTCGTGGCCCAATACTCCGGCGGCCAGGCGCACGGCCCGGTCGATGAGATAGGCGATACCGAAGCTGATCGGCACCATGCCCACCAGCACCACGAGGAACTGCGGGATGAACGGCAACCCCGCCACCCACAGTTCGAACCCGTCCCACCAGCCGGCAATACGCTCCACGGCGACCAGCGTAGAACACCGGGTTCCGGGCCCTGCCCACCCGGCATGACAGGACCCGCGTCCCGGCGCACCGCCACCGCGGCCGGCGCATTCGCTCACGCCTTGACCTCGAGCGCGCTCGAGGTTGCAGGCTGAAGTCATGACACAGGCCACCGAGGTATGGAACTCCGCCTACGACAACGACACCGCACCGTGGATCATCGGCCAACCGCAACCCGCCATCGTCGCCCTGGAACGCTCCGGCCGGATACAGGGCCGGATCCTGGATCCGGGGACCGGTGCCGGTGAGCACACCATCGCGCTCACCGCCGCGGGCTACGACGTCCTCGGTGTCGACCTCTCCCCCAGCGCCGTCGCCTACGCACGGCGCAACGCCGCGGCAAAGGGCGTGCCCGCAGCCCGGTTCGAAGTGGTCGATATGGTCGCGCTCGCGGATTCGCCCGCCAACCCGCTCGGCACCTTCGACACGATCGTCGACAGCGCCCTGTTCCACGTGTTCATGGACGACCCGGCGGCCCGTGCCGCGTACGTCCGAACGCTGCACAGGCTGTGCGAACCCGGCGGATACGTGCACGTCCTGGCGCTCTCCGATGCCGAACCGGGTTTCGGGCCCCGTATCGGGGCAGACCTCATCCGCGACTCCTTCAGCGGACCGGGCTGGGAGCTCGAGGACCTGCGGCCGGACCACTACTACGGGCGCGTCACCGAATCCAATGCCGGCCAGATCGGCGACCTGACGGTCGACGCCGAGGGCAAGGTAGAACTCGCGGCCTGGCTCGCCCGGATCCGGCGCACCGGATAACCGATGGTGGCGACTCGGGGCTCGGCAACACATCATGGGTGGTATGCCGAGTCCCGAGCACGTACCACCGGCGAGCGGACTGCCGGGCACCCACCCGGCCGCGCCGCGTCGCGAGGACAGTTTCCCGGCCATCGACGACTACGCATTCCTCTCCGACTGCGAAACCACCTGCCTGATCGCCGGCAGCGGCGCGGTGGAGTGGATGTGCATACCCCGCCCCGACTCACCGAGTGTGTTCGGTGCCCTGCTCGATCGCAGCGCCGGCCATTTCCGGCTGGGACCGTACGGGCATTCGGTTCCCGCGGCCCGCCGCTATCTACCGGGCGGGATGATCCTGGAAACCACCTGGCAGACCGCGACCGGCTGGTTGATCGTGCGCGACGCACTGGTCCTCGGCCCGTGGCACAGCACCGAGCAGCGCAGCCGCACCCACCGGCGCACCCCGACCGACTGGGATGCCGCGCATATGCTCCTGCGCACGGTCAAGTGTGTGAGCGGCACCGTCGAACTCGAGCTGAGTTGCGAACCGTCCTTCGACTACCACCGGGCCACGGCCTCCTGGGAGTACACCGGCAAGGTGTACGAGGAGGCGACCGCGGTCTGCACCGCCGATGCGACCGCCGGACCGAACCTGGTACTCACCACCGATCTGCGGCTGGGCCTCGAGGGCCGGGAAGCCCGCGCCCGCACCCGGATGACCGAAGGCGACTGCGCCTACGTCGCGCTGACCTGGTCCGAACTGCCCGCCCCGCGCACGTTCGACGAGGCCGCCGACCAGATGTGGACCACGGTCGAATGCTGGCGGCAATGGATAACCATGGGTGATTTCCCCGACCATCCATGGCGCCGCTATCTACAGCGCAGCGCCCTCACTCTGAAGGGTCTCACCTACGCACCGACCGGTGCACTGATGGCGGCAGGCACCACCTCGCTACCGGAAACCCCCGGCGGGGAACGTAACTGGGACTACCGCTACTCGTGGGTGCGCGATTCCAGTTTCGCCCTCTGGGGTCTCTACACCCTCGGCCTGGACCGCGAGGCCGACGATTTCTTCGCATTTCTGCACGACGCCACCACCGACCCCGACGGCGAACCGGTACCACTGCAGGTCCTGTACGGAATCGGCGGCGAACGGCACCTGCCCGAATCCACCCTGGACCATCTCACCGGCTACGGTCACGCCCAGCCGGTGCGAATCGGCAACGGCGCGTTCGACCAGGAACAGCACGATATCTGGGGCACCATGCTGGACGCGGTGTACCTGCACGTGAAATCGCGCAAGCATGTCCCGGAAACGCTGTGGCCCATGCTCAAACGCCAGGTCGACGCCGCCATCGCGAACTGGCGTGCCCCCGACCGCAGCCTGTGGGAAGTACGCGGCGAGCCACAGCATTTCACCTCCTCGAAAGTGATGTGCTGGGTCGCGCTGGACCGCGGCGCCCGCCTCGCCGAACTGCACGGCCAGGCGGCGATCGCCCGGAAGTGGCATGAGATCGCGGCGGAGATCCGGGCCGATATCCTGGCCCACGGAGTGGACGAACGCGGCCGGTTCACCCAGGTCTACGGCGGTACCACCTTGGACGCCTCGTTACTGCTCGTGGTACTGACCAGGTTCCTCCCCGCCGACGACCCACGGATACGCGCCACCGTTCTGGGCATCGCCGACGAGCTCACCGTGAACGGCCTGGTTCTGCGTTACCGCACCGAATCCACCGACGACGGAATGTCGGGCGCCGAAGGCACCTTCACCATCTGTTCGTTCTGGCTGGTGTCGGCGCTGGTGGAAATCGGTGAAATCGACCGCGCCCGCGTCCTGTGCGAGCGACTGCTCAGCCATTCCAGCCCGCTCAAGCTCTACGCCGAGGAAATCGACCCCTACACCGGCCGCCAGCTCGGCAACTTCCCGCAGGCCTTCACCCATCTCGCGCTGATCAACGCCGTCACCCACCTGATCCGGGCCGAAGGCGCGGAACAGGCGGGCACGTTCCGTCCCGCGCACGACAGGACCGGCGGGACCCCGTGGCGCAGCCGGCCCCGCGATATCGGCCGTATGCGCTGACGATCATCGTCAGGCGGCGGCGATACTGTCCGCCTGCTGCCGGAGATCGCGCAGCTTGCCCATATCGGTATCGAGCCGGGCGAGGCGTTCCGCGCCCCGATCGCCGTACTGCGCGCCGGCCTCCTCGGCCACGCGCAACGCCTCGTCCGCCGCACGCAGCGCATCGGTCGCGATATCGGTGAAATGGTCCCGCAGCACCCGTTGCACCTCCCGTAGCCGGGTCCGCGATTCCTTACCGACCTGGAAGACCACATCGTCCATCAGCCGCGAAACCGCGGCTTTCGCCTCGGCCTGCCGCCGCAACCGGCGCGCCCTGCGGTCCTCCCACAGGGCATGCAGGCCGAGCAGGATACCCGCCCCGGCCGAATACCAGTTCACCAGCGACATCCCGAGGAGGCTGGTGGCCAGGCCCACCATCAGGATGCCGCCGTAGGACCCGCGCAGCGCGGACAGGAACTGTTCGGTGACACCGGCTTTCGCACTCTGCAGCGGTTCCAGCGGCGCGACGTCCGCGAGCAGATCCGACGCGTACCGGGGGCGGATATCGGGTAGCTCCGGGCGGCGGTGCTCGGCGGGAAACCGCGCCGCGACCTGCTCGCCGAGCTCCTCGGCACGGTAGTTCGCGGTTTCGAAGTTCTCCGCGATCGCCTCGGCGATCCGGCCCTCCAATTCGGTGCCGAACCGCTTCCACCGAGTGGCCGGATCTATTCCGGAGATCTCGGTTTCGGCGTCGCGCATCAGGCCCCGCAGCCGGTGCCGCAGATCGTGCTCGATATCGGCCATCAGTTCGGTACTGCCGTCGGCGAGCGTGATCTGCCAGGTCGCGGTGCGCTGGCGCAGCTGGTCGGCCTGGTCCCGGGCGGTGGCCAGCTGCTGGGTGACATGGGCGCGGCGCCGCGGATCGCGCAGCGCGTCGGCTTCGGTGCGCAGCACCACACCGAGATGATCGCCTACGAGCTGGATATCGCGGACCGCGGATTTCACGGCCATGGCATCGGCGTGGGCCACCACATAGTCGCGCAGATGCTCGATCAGCTGCGGTACCCCGGATTCGATCGCCCGCTGCTGGTTACCGGACCGCTGCGCCTGGTGGTGCAGTTGCGCCGAAACCGGCGCCACCGCAAAGCCCAGTCCGGCCTCGTCGAGCAGTTCCCGGTTGAGCTCCTGCACCTGCGCCCAGTGCGGATTCCGGTCGATCTTGTTGAGCACGCAGATCACCGTCGGGCAGATCTGCCCGATTCGCCGCAGATGCGCGATCTGATCCCGGTTGTACGCGGTATCGGCATCGCTCACGTACAGCACCGCATCGGCGGCCGCGATCATCGACCACGTGGTGCTGTCCTGCACCGCGGCACCGGGCGCGTCCATCAGCACGATTCCCTCGGCCAGCAGCGCACTGGGGTGGGTGAAATCGGCGCGGATCACGCCCTTGGCCGTCAGCGCCGGGGCCGGGTTCAACGGGTCCACGGGCTGTCGCCGGACCCGGCCGCCGCCCTCCCGCCGGACCAGGGTGGCTGTGGCCTCGGGGCCGTACTCCACGATCGCCGGAACACTGATCGGGCTGTCGGTGGCGCTGACCGGCGCGCCCGCCAGCGCGTTCACCAGGGTGCTCATCCCACTCTTCGGCGGGCCGACCACCACCAGCCGCACCCGGGTATCGGCGACCCGGGCGCGGACCATACCGAGCCGGCCCCGGAGATCGTTACGGCTGGCGGTGCGGGAAACATCCCGCAACTCGTCGATGATCTGGATGAGCGGGGCCATCACATCCGGATTCTTCACCGTGGCGGCCTGCGGTCCGGCTACGGCAGACAAGCCCTGCTCCTTCGCTCTCGGTCACAACACGTCCTGCGGCCACGATCGGCCGTTCACCCCCGCCCACCCGACCGGATCGAATCCGGGATCGGCCGTGAACCGTCAGAAATATACCCAGAACGCGGGGTCGGGAACCGCGTCTTCGGCCAGTGCCACAGTATGCGGCAGCAATCCCGCCGACAGATCACCCGTCAGCTCGCCACCGGCGAGCCCCAGCACCGTGTGATCGGTGTAGGGCGTGGCGGTGGCGACCCCGTGCACATCGTACGGAACGACCGCGACGCCGTGATCGGCGATCGGCTTCACCTGTGGTGCGGGCATCGGTGTGGGCATCGGCTGCGGCATCGTCGGCAGTTGCGCATCGGGCAGACTCGGCTGCTGGCTGGGCATGCTGACGGTCGGCACCTGCGGCTGTTCCACGGTCGGCACCTGCGGCGCAGGCTGATCCGCGGTCGGTATCTGCTGAGTGGGCAGATCGACGGTGGACGGAGTGGCGCCCTGGTCCCCGGTACTCGGCGCGCCGGTACCGGTACCACCACCGACGGGTTCGGTGGTGGTACCGGCGTCACCGGTCGACGAGCCGGGCGCGGTGGTGGTCACACCGCCGGATTCGCCGGTGGTCGAGGACCCCTCGGTGGCGGTGCTCGACTCCCCGGAGCTACTCGTCGGCGACGAGCCACCGGTCTCGGTGGTATCGGTGACGTCCGAGGGGGTGGTCGAGCCGTCCGGCGATGTGGTGCTGCCCTGCGGCGACGTCGTACTGCCCTGCGGTGATGTCGTGATCCCGGGCAGCAGTGTCGTACTGCCGCCGACCGACGTCGTGCTGCCGTCGGTGGTGGTGGTT
Source organism: Nocardia carnea (assembly GCF_029868855.1). Lineage (GTDB taxonomy): Bacteria > Actinomycetota > Actinomycetes > Mycobacteriales > Mycobacteriaceae > Nocardia > Nocardia carnea_A. The sequence goes on from NZ_JARWOV010000298.1 coordinate 35,949, forward strand.
CCGCTCGGTCCGGTGGTCGTCGAGCCGTCCGGGCCGGTCGTCGTGGTATCCGGTGTCGTGGTGACACTGTCGGAGGTCGTCACGGGCGCCGTGATGGTCGGCAGCACCGTCGTGGAATCACCGGGCAATGTCGGCTCGGTGGGCAGGTCCGGTGGCACCGGCTGCGGCAGCCGGTGGAAGAGGTCCGGCAGCTGGGCCGCGGGCGCGGTCAACGGCGACTGTCCCGTCGGCGGCTGGAAAACATGCGCGACCGGGCTGGTCGCGACATCGGGCTGCACCGTCGTCTGCAACGGGGTAGCTGCGACCGGCTGTACCGCAGGAGCTACGGCCGCCGGCGCCACCGGGGGTGGAACCGGCACCGCGACAACCGGAGCGGGCGCCACCGGCGCCATCGGGGCGACCGCCACCGGCGCGGGCGGCGCCACCGGCGCGACGGCCATCGGCGCGGGAGCGCTCGGCAGCGGGGCCGGGGCGGCGGCCGGCGTCACCGACATACCGGAGGTCGCCGGAGCGGCCGTGCCCGGTACGCCCGCCGCGTTCTGTACGGAGGCCGCACCCGTTCCGGTTCCGGTGGTGCCGCCCACCGCGATCCCGGCGTCGTCGCGCTGAACCGGCGCATCGATATCCGGCCCGCGGCCGGGGTCCGGAACATTCGGCTGCGCGCCACCGGCCGCCGGTTCCGTAGTGCCGGCACCGGCCTGCATCCAACCGGTGTATTGATCGAGCTGATCGTCGAGCGAGAAGGCATCATCGGCCGTGATCCCGAAATCCCAGTCGCCGTCGACCCGGACACCGCCGGGGCCCACCGAGATATCGACGTCCATATCCGAATCGACCTGCACCGACCCGCCGGCTCCGCCGAGCGCCAGCCCGGCGAACCCGCTGCCGTCGGCGTCCAGGGAGAACTCGAACCAGGCGCCGTCGTCGCCCGGGCCGCCCTCTCCCGCGGTCATCCGCGCGCCGCCCAGCAGATCGGCGAAGCCGAGATCCCAGTCCGAGAGCCCGGAATCGGCGGACTGTGCCACCGACTTCGGCTGACCGGCCGGATTCAGGCCGAACCCGGGCAGGTCGAAGATATCGGTTTTGAAGGCATCACCGGGCGCCGGCAGTTCGAAACCTCCGGGCGCACCGGGCCCTTCGTTGCCCGCACCGGGAAAATCCCCGCCCAGCCCCGGAATATCGCCGCCGAGGCCGGGAATATCGTCGAGCCCCGGTATCCCCCCGGAGGCCTCCGGGCGGCCGAACTCGGGCAGGCCCGGGATATTGGATTCGGGCACACCCGTTCCCGGCGTCCCCGGTACGTAGCCGGCCCCGGGAGCATCGCCGTCCGGACCCCCGGGGATCAGCTCCAACCCTGGAACCTGGTCCATATACGGCGCACCGTAGGAATCCAGATCGTCGAAGCCGAACTCCCCCGGACGACCGACCTGGATATCGAAGGTTCCGTGCGGCAGTGGCATCGTGACGCTCGCGTCACCCGGCGAGCCGAACGGCATATCCTGCGGCGCAACCGGTTCCGGATCCGGGAAGGTGACCACCGGGCTGGGCACATCGGGATCCGGATCGACATTGTGGGCCCACCCGGTATTGCGGCTGTCCAGTTCACCGGGCGACGCGGGCACCCCGCCGCCGTTGGCGGCAATCAGCGCGCCACCGGTCACATACGCGCCGCCACGGGCAACTCGCGCGGTGGCGCTGGCAATACGATAGGCGGCGTCACCGCCCCGTTCGGCGACTTCTTCTTCGCCGTCGAACGGCAGATCACTCGCCATTCCATAACTCCACTCTCGCGTGCACCGGCGACCGCACCGCCGTCGATCCGGCGCGGATCCGCCACCAGCCTATTGTCGACATCTACGGCTGTCACATTTTCGTTATCAGCGGATATCCAGGCGGGGCGAGGGGCAGCGGAAACCGGCAGCTATTTCTTGTCCTTCGGCTTGTCGGACTGGGCGTCGGAGGACAGCGCGGCCACGAACGCTTCCTGCGGAACGTCCACCCGGCCGATGGTCTTCATCCGCTTCTTGCCTTCCTTCTGCTTCTCCAGCAGTTTGCGTTTACGGCTGATATCGCCGCCGTAGCATTTGGCCAGCACATCCTTGCGGATGGCGCGGATGTTCTCGCGGGCGATGATCTTCGAGCCGATGGCCGCCTGGATCGGCACCTCGAACTGCTGGCGCGGGATCAGCTCCCGCAGTTTCGTGGTCATCTTGTGCCCGTAGGCCTGCGCGGCGTCGCGGTGCACGATGGCGCTGAACGCGTCCACCGCCTCGCCCTGCAGCAGGATATCGACCTTCACCAGCTGCGATTCCCGCTCACCGGCTTCCTCGTAGTCCAGCGAGGCGTACCCGCGGGTGCGCGATTTCAGCGAATCGAAGAAGTCGAAGATGATCTCAGCCAGCGGCAGGGTGTAGCGCAGCTCCACGCGGGTCTCGGACAGGTAGTCCATCCCGCCGAGGTCACCGCGCCGCGACTGGCACAATTCCATGATCGCGCCGATGAATTCGCTGGGCGCGATGATCGTGACCTTCACCACCGGTTCGAAGACCTGGCGCACCTTGCCTTCCGGCCAGAACGAGGGGTTGGTCACGGTGTGTTCCGCACCGTCCTCCATCACCACCCGGTACACCACGTTCGGCGCGGTGGAGATCAGGTCGAGCCCGAATTCGCGCTGCAGCCGCTCCCGGGTGATCTCCATGTGCAACAGACCCAGGAAGCCGCAGCGGAAACCGAAACCGAGGGCCACCGAGGTCTCCGGCTCGTAGGTGAGCGCGGCGTCGTTGAGCTGGAGTTTGTCCAGCGCGTCCCGGAGATCCGGATAGTCGGAGCCGTCCACCGGATACAGCCCGGAGTACACCATGGGCCGCGGTTCGCGATACCCGGTGAGCGGTTCGGTGGCGCCGTTGCGTGCGGAGGTGACGGTATCGCCGACCTTCGACTGCCGCACATCCTTCACACCGGTGATCAGGTAACCGACCTCGCCGACCCCCAGCCCCTGTGTGGGTTTGGGTTCGGGGGAGACGATCCCGATCTCCAGCAGCTCGTGCGTGGCGCCGGTGGACATCATCTTGATCTTCTCGCGCGGGGTCAGCTTGCCGTCCACCACCCGGACATAGGTGACCACACCGCGGTAGGTGTCGTAGACCGAGTCGAAGATCATCGCCCGGGCCGGTGCGTCGGCGTCGCCCACCGGTGCCGGTACCCGCTCGATCACCCGGTCCAGCAGTTCGGTCACACCTACCCCGGTCTTGCCGGATACCCGCAGCACATCCTCGGGCTCGCAGCCGACGATATGGGCGAGCTCGGCGGCGTAACGCTCCGGGTCGGCGGCCGGTAGGTCGATCTTGTTGAGAACCGGGATGATCTCCAGATCCTTGTCCAGCGCCAGGTACAGGTTCGCCAGCGTCTGCGCCTCGATCCCCTGCGCGGCGTCCACCAGCAGGATCGCGCCCTCGCACGCCTCCAGTGCCCGGGACACCTCATAGGTGAAGTCGACGTGGCCCGGGGTGTCGATCAGATGCAGGACGAAATCCTCGCCCGCGTGCTCACCGGTTCCCGGCGTCCACGGCAACCGCACGTTCTGGGCTTTGATGGTGATACCGCGTTCGCGTTCGATATCCATCCGGTCGAGGTACTGCGCGCGCATCTGCCGTTCCTCGACGACCCCGGTGAGCTGCAGCATCCGATCGGCCAGCGTCGATTTGCCGTGATCGATATGCGCGATGATGCAGAAGTTCCGGATCCGCGACGGATCGGTGAACGTCGTATCGGCGAAGCTGGCGGGCACTCCACTCCTCATGGGTATCGGGCGTACTGCCGACCATCGTCCCATGGTGGCCCGGCCCTCGGCTTCCCGGTCCCCGCCCGGCCGACCACCTCGCCACCGGACGCTCGCCACGATCTCCCGGCCCGGCCCGCCGCAGGAACCTCCGGCGAGGAACCGGACGGACCCAGCGGCAATACTCCGCGTCGCCACCCGAGCCACGTCCGGACGCGACCATCCGCGATACCGCCGAGGCCGATGCGACGGCGCCGCCCGCCGAGATTCCGACCGGCGGCGTGGCCGCAACACCGAGCGGGCCGACCGGAGCAACCGCTGACGGACCGCCATCGCGGCACCGCACAGCGATACACCGCCCTACCGGTGTGCCGTTATCCTCCTGGGATGCCCCGCAGTTGGAACAGTCTCGGCAAGCAACTCACCGCGATCGCGATACAACAGGGGCCGAAGCTCGTCCGGCGACAGGCACCGAGACTGGTGGAAGCACTGCTGGTCCGCGGCAGCACCCGGGCCACCCGCCGCACACCGCGCGCGGTTGCCGGCCCCAAGGGGGTCCCCGTCCGTCCGGCGGCCTCCACCCCGGTACCGACCGCACAGCGCGCCCGGCGGGTGGTCTACGCCCCCCAACTCGACGGTCGCGCCGACCCCGGCGAAATCGTCTGGACCTGGGTGCCCTTCGAGGAGGATCCGGACAACGGTAAGGACCGGCCGGTACTGGTGGTCGGCCGCGACGGGCACACCCTGCTGGGCCTGATGCTCAGCTCGAACCCGGACCGCGACCACGATCCCGAATGGGTCGGGATCGGCGCCGGCACCTGGGACCACCAGAACCGGGCCAGCTGGGTCCGGCTGGACCGGGTACTCGACGTACCCGAGGACGGGATCCGCCGGGAGGGGGCCATCCTGCCGCGCAAACTGTTCGACCGGGTGGCACACCGCCTGGTCCGGGAATACCACTGGAGCTGAGCAGTCCCGGCGCCGCCGAATCAGGCCTCCAGTTCCCGGGACCGCCCGAACAGCAGTCCGTACAGCAGTGCGCCGAGCACACCACCGATCAACGGGAACACGATGAACGCCCACAACTGCCCCATCGCCCCGTCCTGATAGGGCGCCACCGCGAGACTGCGGGCCGGGTTCACCGAGGTGTTGTCGACCGGAATGGAGATCAGGTGGATGAGCGCGAGGGTGAAACCGATGGCCATCCCGGCCTGCGGTATCTCCGAAATCCGATCGGTCGCGGCCAGCACCACGAAAACGAGGAGCGCGGTCAGCATCACCTCGACGATGATCATCGCGGCCATCCCGTACCCCTCCTGGATCACCACCTCACCGGCCGGACCGGTGACCGCCGACGGACTGTGCTCACCCCAGCCGTTGGCGCCCAGCCCCGAGGACGCGCGGTCGTAGGAGGGCAGGTTCTTGGCAATCGCGAACAACACCAGGCCGGCGAGCAGACCACCCACCACCTGGGAAACGATGTAACCCACCGCACTCATCGGTGACAGCCTGCCCATCATGAGCTGCCCCACGGTCACCGCAGGGTTGACGTGACAGCCGGAGACCGGCCCGATCGCGTAGACCAATACGAGCAGAGACAGGCCGAATGCCAGCGCCACACCCAGCGGCCCGACCTTCTCACCGGCCAGCACGGCGGTCCCGACACCCCCCATCACCAGAACGAATGTGCCGAGCGCCTCGGCCATCCACTTTCTCGTATCGGAGATATCCGCGGGCTCGACACCTTCGAGTACAGCTTCTCGTTCCTGCGCAGTGGGAGACATGAACACCGCCTTCCGAGAGGATCACCGCCCCGCCGGATACCGGGGCGCGCACTGGGAAACCTGGGTCCTGCTGCGAAACCAATGGGCCGAACTCCTCGGCACCTTACGCCGCACGAACGATCTTCACAACGACATATGTCCAGGTCACGGAGTTGCAACGCACCCGCGATTTCGCGGTGCCGCCCACTGCTGGTAACCTGGCCACTCGGCATTGCCGTACCCCGTGCCCGGAGAAATCCGAGCCGGCCGTATTCAGGGTTGGTACGCGCAGACAGACTTTCCGACCGAACCAGACAGGAACCAGAGGATACCGGCGTGGCCAATATCAAATCCCAGATCAAGCGGATCCGCACCAACGAGGCGGCCCGTCAGCGCAATCAGTCGGTGAAATCCGAACTGCGCACCCATATCCGCGCCTTCCGGGCGGCCGCCGCGGCCGGTGACAAGGAGACCGCCGCCGCGCGCCTCCAGTTCGTGAGCCGCAAGCTCGACAAGGCAGCCTCCAAGGGTGTCATCCACGCGAACCAGGCCGCCAACAAGAAGTCGGCCATGGCGCTCGCGCTGAACAAGCTCTGATCGTTCGATCTCTGTAGACATAAGCCGCCGTGGCGTCGATGACCACGGCGGCTTTTGGCATGCCTGGCTCGGTCAGCGCATGTTTTCCGAGGCAGTACCGGATGGCGGGCACCCAGAGGTCGGGCGTCTGTCGTAGCATGCGGCAATGGTCATGTTGTATGCGAACCAGTCGGTCGTCCAAGCCGAGGACCTGCCCGGCGTCATTCGCGCCGCCGAGGTACTCGGTATCGGTGTGAAAATCGAGAATGTGCTGGTACCCGCCGACGACGACGGCAGCCAGGTCGTCGTCTGGATGGTCACCCGCGACGAGGAGACCCCCGTCTACGAGGAGTGGGAGGGGCGCTTCGAGGAAGTCGCGGAGGAAGCCCTGGAGCTCAGCGCGGTCGATTGAGCCCGGCCCCGACCACACAACACCACCTCGACCACCTCCCCCGCAGTTCCGGCCCCGCGGCCTGCACTCATATCCCGGCAGGCACCGGCGCGGCCCTCAGCCACGTCCCTGTAGCGCCAGCAGCTTCAGGACGGCGTCTTCGAGGGCGAACCCGGAATCCGCGGCCCCGCCTTTGACATCAGCGTTCAGTGTCGCCACGACCTGTAGCGCGGAGCCGATCGCGGCCGGTGACCAACCACGCGCCTGGGCCTGGGCTTTCTTCACCTTCCACGGCGGCAAACCCAGCGGTCCGGCCAGTTTGAACGGATCACCGCGCCCCGCCGACCCGACCTTCGCGATCGTGTGGACGGAATCGGCCAGGGCATCCGCCAGCACCACATGCGGAACCCCGCGGTCCTGCGCCCAGCGCAGCGCTTCCACCGCCCCGGCCCTGTTTCCCGCGACGGTCAGGTCCGCGACCTCGAAACCCGATACTTCGGCCTTGCCGGAGTAGTACCGCCGCACGGCCGCGAGGTCGATCTTCCCGCCGGTATCGGCGACCAGCTGAGAGCACGCGGCCGCCAGCTCCCGCAGCTCCGACCCCACCGCTTCCAGCACCGCCTGCACGACGTCGCCGGAGACCCGCGCCCCCGCTGCCCGGAATTCGGCCCGAATGAACTCGGCACGCTCCGCGGCCTTGGTGAGCTTGGCGCATTCGTGGACCTCCGCCCCCGCCTTCCGCAAAGCCGGCACCAAAGCTTTGGCGCGCCCGCCGCCGGAATGCACCACCATGAGCACCACCCCCTCGGGCGGGGCCATCACGGCCTCGGTGATCACGGCCACGGCATCCTTGCCGGCCTGGTCCGCCGATTCGAGAATGATCACCCGGTCCTCGGCGAACAGCGAAGGACTCAGCAGCTCGGCCAGTTCCGCACTACTGGCATCACCCGCCCGCAACCGGTCGACCGGAACCGAGTCCGGGTCGGGGGCGACCGCCCGCACCTGCGCCGTCACCCCCGCAATGGCCCGCTGGATCAGCAGTTCTTCTTCCCCCAGTACCAGGTGCACCGCCGCTCGCTCGCTCACGGCTCCGATCGTACGGGCGCGTCCCGACATTCCCCCGGATCGGCCTCACCGGCGCCCGGCGCCCCGCACTGTCGGGCCCATACCGCAGTACGTTGCGCCACGTTCACGCGCCGGACTTCGGGTCAACGTAGCGATCTCGGCCTGTCGAGCACGACCGTCAGTCCGTCGAGCAACCGTTCGAGACCGAAGGCGAACAGCGATTCCAGATCCACTTCCGCACTCGGATGGGTGAGCTGCGTGACCAACGGCCCGTCGAACGGAAGCCGCGCCCTGGCCCATTCCGTGTTGGTCATCCCCGTGTCCAGGAGAGCGCCGGCTTCGGTTTCGATATTCACCGCCGTCCCGCGTACGTAATTGACCAGCGTCGCGTACACGTGCAGCCGGGTATCCGGATCCAGGTCCAGGCCGTCGAGCGCGCTCAGGGTCCACAGCCCGTACGCCAGCATCCCCGGCAGCGGGACCGGGCGGGTGATGGAAACGAGCCGCGGCAGCCAGGGGTGGCGCTGGTAGGCCGCCCATTGCAGTTGGGCCGCCACCCTGAGATGAGACCGCCATCCGGGTGGCGGCTCGGGATAGTCGATCTCGGCGAAGGCGGCGTCGGCGATCAGCTGGGTGAGTTCGGACTTGTCCTCGAGATGCCGGTACAGGGTCATGGTGGCTATCCCGAGCTCGGCGGCGACCGCCCGCATCGATAGTGACTGCAGGCCACCGGCGTCGGCGATCCGCACGGCCGCGCGGACCACCCGATCGCGTTCCACACCGGCCACCTGCCGCGCCGGCTTCCGGACCGCGACCACCGCGCCGACCCGTGCCCGTGACTCGATGAATCCCTCCTGTTTGAGCGTCGCCAGCGCCTTCGTGGCGGTCGCCATCGCGACTCCCCAATCGCGCATGATCGCCCTGGTGGTGGGAACCGGGTCACCGGGGTGGAGTTCGCCGTCGGTGATCCTCCGCTGGATATCGGCGACGATCCGGCGATATGGCGGCTGTCCGGCGTTCACCGCACCATGCTGCCACGCGTCACCGGTCGGGCAACCAGTTGCCGTGCAGACCCAGCGGCACCCGGCCCGGCAGGTGCACCCGCGCCACCGGATCGCCCGTGAAATCCTGCGCGGCGAGGATCACCAGGTCGGCGGCATCTCGCTGTGGATTGTGGACATAGGTCAGCAGATAGCCTTCGTCCTCCTCGGAGCCCGAAGCGACGAATACGGCCTCGCCCACCGCCTCCTCCGCGCCGAACCCGTGCACCTCGGCCGTGCCACCCACCAGATCGTGTTTCACCAGGGCATTACTGAACGCACCGTCCGGTGTCACACCGTCCGGTACGAACGGAACCCCGTAGAGCGCGGACGCCGCCGAATAGCCGTACCGATACGGGCGGCTGGTGTACGCCTCGTTCACCCGCGGGAAGTCCTGCGGCCGATCATCGATGCGCCGCTGGTGGATTCGGTCCGCGGTGAGGGTCCAGCGGTCCAGTACGGGCCGGATCCCGCCGGGATCGGCGGGGTCGAAAGGTTCCTCCGCCGTTACCAGGTCGAGCACGATCGAATCGCCGTCGTCGTAGGCGTTCAGTGTGTGACTGACATGCACCGGGCCGATTTCCAGCCAGCGCACGTCACCGCCGCTGCGCGACATCACCCCGACACGTGTCGGATGTTGCGGCAGCCATCGGCAGTCGAAACCGTCGAATCCCAGCGGGGTGTCCCACAGCACCACATGGTCGCGGGTCAGCGCGAAATCGTGCAGGAACGGCGTCCGCGGCATCGGGATGGTGGTGGCACGCACGATTTCCCCCGCCGCCCCGGTGACGATGTGCTGAACGAAATCCCGGCCCGGCATATACGACAGTGAGTGGAGTTCACCGGTTACCGGGTCGTGCTTGGCATGGGCTCCGGCGGTGAACCCCTCGGGTGTACAGCCCAGGTCACCGAGCCCGACCGTGTTGAGCTCATCGTCCAGCTCGGCGGGCGGCAGACCACCCTCCGCCATCGCGAAAACGCGCCCGGCGTGCTCGAGTACATGCACCATCGGGGCGAAGCCCGGTGTACGCACGAAACGATTCCGGTACCACTGCGCGCGGCCCTCGCGCAGCCGTATCCCGTGGACCATGCCCTGTCCCATACCCCAGATATGGGCCGCGGGGTCCTCCACCCCCAGCGGATTCGGTCCGTTGCGCAGGTAGCGGCCGTTCAGCTCGTCCGGGATACGCCCCGTGACAGCAAGATCGAAGGCAGTGATCTCTTCGGCGACAGGAGCGAAATGGTTGTCCAGATACTTCATGTGGACAACGTATGCAGTCGACTCGAAAAACCCTCTGCACGAGGAAAAATACCGCTCTCTGCACTAGTGCAGAAGACAATCCGCACTGCCCGGAACCGGCCCCCGGATCGGCCGCGCCGTCGAGTGCCGCCCAGCGGTATCCGGCAACACGCGCCGAGCGGCGTCGGCGCCGTTCCCGGCGGTGCGGAATATCGAGGCGACATAGCCGGTCGCGCCTTGATACTGTCCGAGCGCCGGCCGCGGGACTCCGGCGCGACTTCCGGACGTTGACTCTGAATCAGCCAATTCGCTGTTCGCGCCCCTATACCCCGGCCGGCGCCCATCGATCGACCAGGACAAGTCATGAGTGTGCGCAGCGACCAGATCGCGACCGAGGATGTGCTGCTCTTCGCCAACGCTTCGATCACCGCGACCGGTCAGCGTGAATTCCATTCCGGACAGCGCCGCCAGCAACTCTCCCTGGATTTTCTGCACGACTACATGCTCGGCAACTATCGCGAGCTGTACACCGCGATCCTGGCGCTCGACATCAACGACCACAACGCGGCGGCGATGATCCTGCGGCTGCTGGCGACCGCGGGTGAGGCGAGCCCCGAGCAGCGCCGCACAGAAGGGCTGATGATCGCCCGGCGGCTCGAATTGCTCCCCGCGCAGCGGGTCTACCGGCTGCTGCGGCGGATACGCGAGGCGGGCATCAACAACCGGCGCACCCGGGCCATCATCCGCGATTGGCTCGTGACCCGCCCGGATCCGGACCTCGACGCGGTGAAGTATCGGGGTGCGCTCGCGACAACACTGCGGCACACCCATCTTCCACCGCAGCACACGGAACTGGGCGACTTCCTGTTCGCACCGCACCGCCGTACGCGGTACACCACACCGTTGCTCGAGGCGTGGCGCGCGGCGCATTACGCGAAGAGTGGACTCTACGACCTTCCGTACACGGTCGCCGAGGGATTCGCCGCCCGGCGTCACATCGACCGAGAGGAATTCCTGTCGGGTATCGCGCCGCGGATGACCCGGCTGGAACGATTGCGCCTGCAGGAATCCGCCCGCAGGCACGGTGCCTCGGCGGTGCAGGCAGACCTGAACGGAATGCCGTTGACCCGCTTGGCCTCCTATGTGCTCGCGCTGCCACTCGACGACCGGGTACAGCGGCGCGCAGAGCTCACCGCGGCCTTGTACTCGGCGGCCGGCCGTGCTGCCGGCGCCGAGCGGGGACGCTGGGGGAAGGTGGCCGCGGTGCTGGACGACAGCTTCTCCAGCACCGGCTCCACCGTGAAGCGGCGACGCCCGCTCGCGGTGGCACTGGCCTGCCATTATCTTCTCGAGGTCCTCGCCGCCGAGTATGTTCCGCTGTGGACATCCGGGCGCGACGATGCTCTGCTCGGCTATCCGTACGGAGCGACCCCACTCGGGCACCGCATCATCGATGCACTCGATACCGCACCCGATCGCGTCGTCATCGTGTCCGACGGCTGGGACAACGCTCCACCCGGCCTCGCCGCCGAGGTGCTTCGCGTCTGGTATTCCCAGCTGGATCCGGACGGCCGTGTCGATATCGTGCACCTCAACCCGGTCTACGATTCCGGTGATTTCGATGTCCGCCGGATCGCAACCACCGTACCGACCGCCGGAATCCGCACCGCCGAGGATCTTCCCGCCCTCGTCGAGCTCGCCCATTTCTCCAACGGTCGTACCGAGTTGGCCGATCTGACGGCCTATCTCGCCGTGCGGACCAGGCGATTCCTGGAGGCAGGATGACCGCGCTGGACCTCACCGGTCTGACCACCGGACCCGCGCAGGTCTGGGGCGGTGTGCGGCTGGTACCGCTACTGCGCGCGGAGCCGGTCACCGACCTGCGGCTGCACACCGACCTGTACGACGCCGATATCGGTGTGGTCGACCTCGGCCGCAGCTACTACACCTCTTATATTCCACACGCTTTCGTGGCCGACTGGGGTGGTGACGGCAGCCCGGCGGCCACCTACGGCACGCAGCTGACCAATCGCCGTCCCGACGACCGTATGCGGTTGCATTTCCAGCATCGGATGGTCAAGCGGCAGAACAAGGCCCGGCTCCGCTTTCTGCCACTGCATCTGGCGCTGGAGGGCTACCTGGCCCTGCACTTCGGCGGCCCGGTATTCGCCTGGGAAGAATGGTCGCGGCGGGCGCTGCGCAACGGCCTGTCGCCCCGGGCCGAGCAGGTCTACGTGGGCGCGGAAGTGAGCGGGCTGACCGACGCCCTGCGCGTCTTCGAGATCCACCCGAACCAAAGCGGCGTGCTGGTGTACATCGCCGACGTACTGGCCTCGGCCTTCGTGGTACCGCATCCCGACGACTATCGGTCACTTCATCCGAGTCTTGTCCACGATCTGTACGGCGAACTGATCTATCAGTATTCGTATCTGCCGCCGGTGACGGAGTACCGGGTACGTCTACCGGATAGCGGCATCCGTTCGGTGGCCGACCTGAGGCTCTTCGCCGGACGAGCGGAAACCGAGTGGTCGCGATTCCATGACGCCACCATGGCCGCCGGGCTGCTCGACGATACCTACGCCTGGGAACGGGTCTACCGGATGGGCCGGTTCACGCTGTCACGGTTCCTCCCATCGTTCCGGTTGAAGCATGAGAACCACATCGGCGAGACGATCACCGATGCGAAGGGCAGGGTCCTGTATCTGAAGACGTTCCGGCTCGCCGAGAACCAGGTGCGGCGTGGCTACCTGCTGTCCCAGCTGGCCATCGACGACTGGCGCCTGGCCGATACGGCCGCCCGGCTCGAGCTGAGCGAGGAACAGTTGGGTCTGCGCCTGGAGTCGGCCGGGTTCGGGTACCTTTTGCAGCAGCATGTACTCGACAGCTACCGCGCTCGGGCCCGTCGGAGGCAGCGCGGGTGAGCGGCGGCGGACACGCGAGCCGAACCGATATTTCTCGTACCGGCAGGCGGTGTTTGCCGTGTCAACCGTAAAGCCACAGGAGCAGGGGCAGGTAGGCAGTCGCAACGCCGAGTGCTGTGGCCGCCAGGTATCGCCGTAGCCGGGAACTACGGAGTGCCGCAACCACCGCTGTGACAATGCAGGCGGCGAGCAGTCCGCCGGGGGTCCCGCCGGGCACGGTGAGCAGCGCGCCGGGTACGCCGGCCGCTTCGGTGGCCACGGTGAGCAGCCACCACAGCGGTGGGCCGGTGAGATACAGGATCAGCTCCGCGGGCCGGTACCAGCAGGTGGATACCACCGCGGCGGTCGCCCCGAGCACAGTGATCGGCGCGATCACCGGTGCCACGAGAATATTCGCGACCACCGCCACCACACTGAGCTTGCCGGACAAGGCGATGGTGATCGGTGTGGTGACGACGAAGGCCGCGGCGGCCACGGCGACCAGTTCGGCGGGCAACCGCCACCAGCCGCGGTCACGGAGATGGTCGGCCCAGCTCGGCGCCAACAGCAACAAGGCGCCGGTGGCCAGGACCGAAAGCGCGAAACCGGCCTGGACCGCGAGAGCGGGCCAGAGGGCGAGCAACCCGATCACCGCGGCGCACAGCGCGGGCAGCGCCTGTTTGCGGCGACCGGTCAGCAGGGCGAGCAAGGTGATCGCTCCCATGGCCGCGGCCCGCAGCACGCTGGGGTCGGGCCGGGCGATGACGACGAAGAAGACCAGCGCCGCCGCGGTCGCGCAGAAGGACAGTCGTGGACCGCAGGTCAGTACCCGGGCCAGTGCCAGCACCGCGGTCAGGAGCACCGAGAAGTTCGCGCCGCTCACCACACACAGATGTTGTAGTCCGGAGGCGACGAAATCCTCGTGAACGCGATCGGGCAAACCCGAGGTGTCCCCCACGACCAGCGCGGGAAGCAGCCCGGCCGCATCGGGTACGAGCGCGGACCGGGCGACGGCGGCCAGATCCGCGCGCACTCCCGCGGCCAGTGCCTGCCACCACGGCAGCGTCCCGGCCGCGGTCGGCGGACCGACCGGGTGCAGCGTGACGACGGTTAGATCGTGTTGCCGCGAGGGCGCGGTACGGGCCCGGAATTCGATCGGCTGCCCGGGCAGCAGTTCACCCCAGCGCGGACCGGCGGCCAGGACGACCACCGACCCTCCTGCCCGGACGACCTCGTCGCGGTAATGGAACTCACGCAGCGCGGCACGCACCACCCACAGCCTGCCCTCCCCGGACCCGCTGCTCCGCACGGGTTTCGGGTCGTCGGACGGCGTGACGACCACATGCACCGTCGCCTCGTCCGGTACCGCCCGCAGCGGATGCGCGTTCACTTGATGCTCGCGCCATGCACCCGCCAGCGCGAACCCCGCGCCGAGCACGCAGGCACCGGCCACCGTTATCGCGGCCACGCGGGAGCGCTCACTGCGGTGTGCTACCCCGACCCACAGCAGGGCCCATGAGACGAGTGCCACCAGGATCAGCCCGACCGCCACTGCGATCCCGGCGACCCATCCCGCGGCGACGGCCGTAATCGTCACCGACCAACAGGTCACGGCTGCCGGGAGGAGCCGGGCATCCAATACAGAACCCTCGGATTCACTGGCCGGTCTGTCATTCCCGTCCATGTTCACCGGTGACCGTCCGAACCGCTCACCGGTGGAACCGGGCGAGCGTCGGCTCGATACTTCCCGCCTCGGTCATACCGCCACCAGTTCGCGCAGCCGCGCGAGCCGGGCCGGGCCGATCCCGTCGACCTCGGCCAGTTGTTCCACATCGGTGAAGCGTCCGTTCGTCTCCCGCCAGGCGATGATCGCCTTCGCAGTGACCGGGCCGACACCGGGCAGCGCGTCGAGATCCGACTCGGTGGCAGAGTTCAGGTCGACCGGGGTCCCTGTGTCGGGGGCCGCGCCCTCGGCCTCCGGGACTGCTGCCACTGTTTTTCCTCCACTCACGGTGGCGCTGCCGGGCGGCGGGGTTGCGGTATCGGCGGGACCGACCCGGACCTGATCGCCGTCGGCGAGGCGCTGGGCCAGATTGAGCCCGGTCAGGTCGGCGCCGGACAATGCGCCACCGGCGGCGTCGAGTGCGTCGGCTACCCGGGCACCGGGTGGTAACCGAACCAGACCGGTCTTGTGCACCAGCCCGACCACGCTCACCACCAGCTCGTCCGGCGGCGGGCCCGGTGCGGTTCCGGGTACGGCGGGCGTGGTCACCGAAACCGGTACCGCCGCGGATAGCGCTGCGGGATGGGCGGCCGGTAGCGGGGGTACGGGTTGCGCGACAGGGCGTTCCCAGAACACCACCACCAGCGTGACCAGACAGGCGAGCAACCCGACCCCCGCCATGGTCGCCACACCGCGGCGGCCCGGGTCCAGTCGCGCACCACGGAATCGTGGCGGGATCAGGCGCTCCCGCCAGGTGCGGGCGTCGGGCTCGGCGTCGAGCCAGCGCGGGGTGCGGACACCATCGTCATCGTCGGTGAGGGCGGTATTCGGGTGCGGGGGATCGATCCCCGAATCGTCGCGCCGGCCGCCGCCGAGGTATCCGCCCAGCTGCCGGTGTACCCGTTCCCGCTCGTCTTGTCGTGCCATGCTCGCGACGCTAGGCCGACAGTGGTACCCGACCTCCGGCTCGACCAGGCACTTCGACAAACCTGTGGACAACCTGGTTCTGTAGACAACCAGCTCCCCGGCCGACGGAAAAGCGGGCTCAGCCCCACCCGCCGGGCAGGACCAGCACCCCGACCGCTCCGACCCCGAGATGTACCCCGAGCGCGGGACCGAATTCCGCCGTCAGGATCTCCCGAACCTGCGGAAGGCGTTCACGCAACTGGGCGATCACCGTCTCCGCCGCATCGGCCGCATCCAAATGCTGTACTCCCAGAACGGCTTCCCCCGATCCGGCCGCGGCCGCCGCTGCCGCCACCAGTTTCACGACCGCCTTCGACCGGGTGCGTACTTTCTCCCGCAACTCCAGCCGACCCTGCACCAGCTGCAGGATCGGTTTGCTCACCAATTCACTGGCGAAGAATCCGGCCGCGGTACTGAGTCGTCCACCGCGACGGAGTTGTTCGGTGCGATTCACCAGGATGAAGGTGTGCGAATTCTCCGCCGCCGTGACAGCGGTCCGGTGCACCGCGGCCAGCGGGGCCCCGGCCGCGGCCGACCGGGCGGCGGCCCGCGCCGGCAGTCCCGTTGCCAGGCCGGCCCCGAGCGAATCCACCAATCGCACCGATTCTTCGGCGCCCATATCCCGCACCGCCTGCCGCCCGGACTCCCAGGTGGCGGACAGCTGCCGGGACAGATGCACCGCGACCACCCCGTCACCACCGCTACGCGCCAGGGCCGCGGTGTACGCGTGCCGGAGCTCACCCGGGGACGGTGCGGAGGTGCTGACCGAATCCGCGGTGTAATCGATATCGAGGTCGTCGACACCTTCGCGGATCGTTGTGTCCCCCACCAGGACATGCAGGGGCACGATATCGATACCCAGCTCACCGATGAGGTCCGCGGGCAGACTGGCGGACGAATCGGTGACCACCACGACCGCCACGGCTCACCCCACCTCGCGCAGTGTTTTCACCATCGATTTGGCAACCTCGGAATGCCCGTCCCACCCCCAGTGGATACCGTCGGGGTTGGCGTCACCGGAGAAGATGTTGTCGTGCACGGCGGCCTTCAGATCGACCAGCGGTACACCGGTACGCGCCGACCAGCTCTCGAGTGCCCGCACCGCCGGTTCCCGGCCGCGGTGCACCCGCCCGTACGCA
The DNA here is from genome assembly GCF_029868855.1 of Nocardia carnea. GTDB lineage: Bacteria > Actinomycetota > Actinomycetes > Mycobacteriales > Mycobacteriaceae > Nocardia > Nocardia carnea_A. The sequence continues at coordinate 52,530 of NZ_JARWOV010000298.1, forward strand.
TCGCAGTCGTGCACCGACGGCAATACCGCCACCATCGGCAGATCGGGCCGCAGCTGGGCCAGTGCCGTACGGCACTGCTCCAGGTAGTCCACGCTGATCTCCGGCGGCAAAGCTACCCGGCTGCCCAGTTTCGAGGCTCTGGGCTGGACCCACTGGTAGACCGAACGCACCACCCGGCGCAGCCCCGGCGGCCGGACGTAGCGGATCAGTTCGCGTAGCGCGGTGGGCAGCGGCGAGGGCAGCGAATCCATCCCGCCCACCGCGAAAACCACCGCACCCGCGTGCGGTACGGCCGCCCAGACCCGGGGGTCGCCGATCAGTGCCCAGTAGGCATCGCGGCAGGTCCATCCGATACGGGCGACCAGTTCGACATCCCAGTCGAGTTCGGACGCCACCAGATTCGGCCAGATCCGGGGATGGTCGGCGGGAAGACCGCCCTTGGGCCCGAAATAGGACAGCGAATCGGCGATCACCAGCAGGACCGGCCGGCGACTCGCCGGATCCCCGGCCGCGGATTCGTCGAGTGGGAGGGCGGTGGGCGCGCCGTCGGTGTGATCCCCGGTCGAGCCGGTTCCCGGCACAGGCCGCCGATCGGCCGAACCCGCTACCGGCCCGGCCGATTCCGGCCGGTTCGTCTCCTCCGACCTGGCTGTCACTGCGCGACCCTCCTGATGATCAGACTGCCTTACGCATATCGTCGCCGTCGGTGTTCTCGGCGTTTTCGTCCCGCTGCGGCTCGGTCGCCGGGCCGAACAGCGCATCGGGTAGCGCGCGTTCCGGTTTCGCGGAAACCCGCTGGAACAGTTCGTCGGGGATCTGCCGGTTCAGGTCTTCAGATGACATCGGGTGCTACTTTCGCCGCTGCGTTCCACACATCGAGACGCCAGCCGGGCTTCTCGATGCTCGGACCGTGGCTGCTGAGCTGCACCCAGCTGGCATTGGCAAGCCCACCGAGGGCCGGCCAGTTCTGAGGCGGCAGGTCGAGCAATGCGGCCGTGAGCGCGGCGATCAGCCCGCCGTGCGCCACGAGAATCATAGTGGCGCCGGGCCAATCCCGCCGCTCGGCGAACAATTCCTGCACCACCGGCAGCGCCCGGGCGCCGACCTCGAGCTTCGATTCGCCGCCGGGCGGGGTAAAGGTGGCGTCCATCCGCCATTCCAGGCGCGCACCCGGGTAGAGGGAATCGACCTCCACATCGCCCATCCCCTGCCAGTCACCGAGATGGGTTTCGCGCAGCCGCGGCTCCCGGACCACCTCCAGGCCGGAATGCTCCGACAGTGCCTGCGCGGTCTCGTAGGCCCGCTTCAGATCGGACGAAACGAGGCCGATCGCCTTGTGCGATACGAGCTCCCGTGCGGCCTCCTTGGCCTGCCGCCGGCCCAGGTCGGTGAGATCGGTATCGATCTGTCCCTGCATCCGGTCGTTGGCGTTCCATTCGGTTTGCCCGTGCCGCAACAGGATCAGGGTGCGCACACCGGTTTTCTGTGTCACTCGGTTTCTCCAGCACTTTCTTCATCGGTGGCACCCGGCGCACCGATCCCCTCGACCGGAACGACGGGGCAGTCTTTCCACAGCCGTTCCAGCGCATAGAAATTACGTTCGTCGTTGTGCTGGATATGCACCACCACATCGACATAGTCCAAGAGTGCCCAGCGGCCCTCGCGGGTCCCTTCCCGGCGAACCGGTTTGTGCCCGGCCGCGCGCAGTTTCTCTTCGACATTATCGACGATGGCGTTCACCTGGCGCTCGTTCGGCGCCGAAGCGATCACGAAGCAGTCGGTGATCACCAACTGCTCGGAGACATCGAGCACCACCACATCGGCGGCCAGTTTCTCGTCCGCGGCCAACGCGGCGACGGTCGCCATCTGCACTGCCTCGGCTGTCGCAGTCATGGTGTGGTTCCCCCTGGTCCTCGGTTCACGCTTCCATTACCTTCCGCTTGCGCCGGCACGTAGAGGTGCCGTTTCGATATGTATTGCACGACCCCGTCCGGCACCAGGTACCACACGGGCCGGCCCTCGGCCGCGCGCCGACGGCATTCACTCGACGAGATGGCCAGCGCGGGGACCTCGATCATGGTGACCGCGTCGTCGGGCATACCGCGCAGATGGTCGGCCAGATGATCGATATTCAGCTCGTACCCCGGCCGGCTGACGCCCACGAACTTCGCCAGCTCGAACAGTTCCGCCCAATCCTGCCAGGTGAGGATGCTGGCCAGCGCGTCCGCCCCGGTGATGAAGTAGAGCTCGGCGCCGGGGTACTGGGCGTGCAGGTCGCGCAGAGTATCGACCGTATAGGTCATCTTGCTGCGCTCCACATCGGCCCGGCTCACCGAGAACCGCGGGTTGGAGGCGGTGGCGATCACCGTCATCAGGTAGCGGTCCTCGGCCGGGCTGACCCGCCGGCCCGATTTCTGCCAGGGCTGGCCGGTCGGGACGAAGATGACCTCGTCGAGGTCGAACCGGTGCGCGACCTCGCTGGCCGCGACCAGGTGCCCATGGTGGATGGGATCGAAGGTGCCACCCATCACCCCCAGCTTGGGTCCGCCCTGGCCTGTTCCACGCATGAGTGTCGAGCTTAACGGGGTGTTCCCGGCGGGTCCCGGTCAGACCGGCAGCAGCCGCGAGACCACGGCCGTGAGCTGGGACGCGGACCGGCATTCGTGCATTTCGATGACCTGCTGGTAGCGGTCGGCGGCCGAATCCCCGGACCCCCAGTTCTGGCGCGGCTCGGGGTTCAGCCAGTGGGCGTGCTTGGCGACGGCGACCAGCTCGGACAGTGTGGACAGTTCCGGATCGCGGTAGTTGGTGCGAGCGTCACCGAGGATCAGCAGCGAGCTGCGGCTGGTGACCGCATCGGCGAATCCGTCGGCGAAGCTGGTCAGTGCGCTGCCGTAGTCGGAGTGGCCGTTGAAGCCGACGATATCGGCCTCGGCGAAGATCCGCTGCATGGCCTCGTCGAGCTGGGTATGGGGATCGAAGAACCGGGTCACCTCGTCGGTGTTGTCGACGAAGGCGAAGATACGCACCTTCGAGAACTGTTCACGCAGGGCGCTCACCAGCAACAAGGTGAAATTGCTGAATCCGGCGACCGAACCGGATACATCGCACAGCAGCACCAGCTCCGGGCGGCCGGGCCGCGGTTTGCGATTCACCAGGTCGATCGGTACCCCACCGGTCGACATGGATTTGCGCAGCGTTTTCCGCAGGTCGATCTCACCGCGCCGGGCATGCCGCCGCCGGACCGCCAGCCGGGAGGCCAGTATCCGCGCAAGCCGTTGGGTGCTGCGTTTCAGCTCGGCCAGTTCGTTCTGCGAGGCGCGCAGGAAATCCACGTCCTCGGCCTGCCGTGCGACCCCGTACGAAGCGACCCGCTCCCGGCCGATCCGTTCGGCCACCCGCCGCCGCGTCTCGGCCTCCACCGTCCGGCGGAAGTTGTCGATCCGGCCGCGGGCCGCCCGGCGCGCGATCTCGGTTTCGAAATCGCTCATATCCGGTGTGGTCATCCCGGCCAGGATCTGCGCCAGCAGGGTCTGCGGCTGAATCTCCTTGAGCGCCTGATACGAGGAGAACGACGCGCCGCGCGCCGACTGGTACTGCCCGAGCTGTTCCACCAGCTGCGCGGCCATCAGTGCCTGCGCGCCGGCGGAGTTCTCGTCGGCGAGCATTTCGGCCAGCATCTTGCGCAGCGCGGGAACGTCGAGCCGGCCGTCGTCACGGTACGGCAGTTCGATCTCCCCGGCGGCGTCGCGCTCACCGATGGCGATGGGGAACCACAGGTCGAACAGGCCGTCGTAGGTGGCGCGGTGGGTGGTGCGCCGCAGCAGGGCACAGGCCAGACCCTCCCGCACGGCTTCCCGGTCCAGGAGATCGAGGACGGACAGCACGCGGCCCGCGTCCACCGTTTCCGAGGGCCCCACCGGGATCCCACGCGCCCGCAGTGCCTCCACGAACCCCACCAGATGCCCCGGCAGACCGTGCGGGGCCAGCGGCCGGTCCTCGGCGACCGCCATGATCAGACCGGCTTCAGCTCGGCCAGCGCGCGCTGGTGGTCGCTGCGGTGTTTCAGCACGACCCCGAGGGTTTCGCGCACCGTCGTATCGTCGAGGTCGGTATGCCCGAGCGCGAGCAGGGTGCGCGCCCAGTCGATCGTTTCGGCGACCGACGGCAGTTTCTTCAACTGCATCCCGCGCAGTACGTGCACGATCCGCACCAGCTGCGCCGCCACGGCCTGCGGGAGTTCCGGTACCCGGCTGGCCAGGATGCGCCGCTCCAGGTCCTCGTCCGGGAAATCCAGGTGCAGGTACAGGCAGCGCCGTTTCAGCGCCTCCGACAGTTCCCGGGTGGCATTGGAGGTCAGGACCACGAACGGTTTGCGGTCGGCGGTGATGGTGCCGAGCTCCGGAACGGTGACCGCGAAATCGCTGAGCACCTCGAGCAGCAGCCCCTCGATCTCCACATCGGCTTTATCGGTTTCGTCGATGAGCAGTACCGTCGGGTCGGTCCGCCGGATGGCGGTGAGCAACGGCCGCGACAGCAGGAATTCCTCGGTGAACACATCGGCCTTGGTCTCGGCCCAATCGTTGTCACCGGCGGCCTGGATGCGCAGGATCTGCTTGGCGTGATTCCACTCGTAGAGCGCCCGCGCCTCGTCCACACCTTCGTAGCACTGCAACCGCACCAGTTCCGCGCCCGAAGTCTGCGCCACCGCACGCGCCAGCTCGGTTTTCCCGACACCCGCCGGACCCTCGATGAGCAGCGGCTTACCGAGACGATCGGCGAGGAAGACCGAGGTCGCGGTTGCCTTGTCGGCCAGATACCCGGTTTCGGCAAGGCGGTGCTGTACGTCGTCGACCGACGCGAAGATCGGCTCCTGAACCGGCGGGATGGGGGAACTCGCGGGCTCCATGGGCGTCCTTCCGTCGAACTCTGCCCACCCCACGCTACCGGGAGCTTGCTCGACAGGCCTTGTCCCCCACGGCCGAGAGACCTGGGTCACGGCCGAGCCGACCGACCGCATACGCTCGTTTCATCCGAGGTACGCCCGTCGAGATTCGAACTGGCGCCGGACCTCGCCATCGCTGTCGGCGATGACGGGGCGAGGGTCGGTGTAGATGCCTACGAGCCCAGCGATCTCGATATCGAGGCCGGTTTCCTCTTCGACTTCGCGCACAGCGCAGCCGGGAAGACCGTCCGTCATCTCCATACCCCCCGGGCAGCGCCCACGGCCCGCTGTCGGCGCGCCGCTGAAGCAGTCGACGCGGCGCTACCCCGGCGGTCCCGAGCCGCCGAGGGGCTACCTGTGACCCAGTTCACAGTACATGACTGTCACGTCTACCCATCCTGCCCTGTCCCATAGCCGACCCCTACGAACGAGCCGCACAGGGAGCACGACATGACCACCACCGCCCACGAGATCATCGTCCTCGGCGCCGGCTACGCCGGCCTGATCGCCACCGCCCGGCTGGCCCGCTACATCCGCAGGCTGAACACCCGGATCACGCTGGTGAACCCCTCGGCCCGCTTCGTCGAGCGGCTGCGCATGCACCAAGTCGCCGCGGGTCAGGAACTGACCGACTTCCAGATCCCGGACCTGCTGGCCGGCACCGAGGTGGAGTTCCACCAGGCCGCCGCCACCGCCATCGATCCCGCCGCCCGCACCGTCACCCTCGACGACGGCACGATCCTGCGGTACGACCGGCTGGTCTACGCGCTCGGCAGCACCACCGACACGAGCCGCGTTCCCGGCGCGGAAGACCACGCGTGGACCCTCGACGATCCACGGATGGCACACCACTTCGCGCAGCGATTGCCCGAGATCGCCGCTGCCGGGGGTGCGGTCACCGTATGTGGTGGCGGGCTCACCGGAATCGAAGCGGCCGCCGAGATCGCCGAGGCGTATCCGGAACTGACCGTCACCCTGGTGAGCGCTTCCGAACCCGGGGCCATGATGGGTGCGAAGGCCCGCGGCTACCTGAACCGAGTACTGGACCGGCTCGGTGTGGTGCGCATGGCCGGGGTGAAGGCCACCAAGGTGCTGCCCGACGCGGTGCGGCTGGACACCGGCGAACTTTTGACGTCGGATCTGACACTGTGGACCACCGGCGTGCGGGTGTCCCCGCTCGCCGCCGAGGCCGGCATCGAGACGGATGCGAACGGGCTCGTCGTCACCGACCCGGCACTGCGTTCGGTATCGCACCCGGAAATCCACGCCATCGGCGACGCCGCGCTGGTCCAGCAGGCGTGGGGCCGACTGCACGGCACCTGCCAGAGCGGCGTGGTCACCGCCGACTACACCGCCACCGTCATCGCCCGGCAGCTGCGCCGGAAGAAGGTGAAGCCGTTGCGCTTCGGGTACTTCCACCAGCCGGTGAGCCTGGGCCGCAAGGACGCGGTTGTCCAGTTCACCGAGGCCGACGACACCCCGAACCGCTGGTACCTCAGGGGTAAGGTCGCAGCCATCTATAAGGAGCAGGTCAGCAGCACCCCGCCGGTGGCCGCGAAGATGACCCGATACGTGAAACTGCCGGTGCAGCTGTCCCAAGGTGGCCGAGCCACCCGCTCGACGCCCATCATGACCCGAGTCGGAGCCGAGGGACCACCGGTCCCCCGGCTCAGCACAGGCCGGTAAGGATCACAGCCATGCAGGACCATTACCGTCAGCCGGCTACAGCGCATGAGGCAAACGATGCCTCCGTCGACCCGTTCATCGAACATCGCCGGCTACTGTTCGGCACCGCCTACAACTTGCTGGGCAGTGTCGCCGACGCCGAGGACATCCTGCAGGAAACTTGGTTGAAATGGCATTCCGTGGACCATGATTCGGTAACCCACCCCAAGGCCTACCTGGTGCGCACGGTCACCAATCTCGCCCTCAACCGACTGACCTCCGCCCGGGCCACTCGCGAAACCTATATCGGCCCATGGCTTCCCGAACCACTCATCACCGCACCGAGCGCCGCCGAGGAGACCGAGATGGCCGATACCGTATCGACGGCAATGCTCGTCGTGCTCGAAACCCTGAGCCCCACCGAACGAGCCGTATTCGTGTTGCGCGAGGTGTTCGGCTTCTCGCACGGCGATATCGGTGGTTTCCTCGACCGACCGGAGACCGCCGTCCGCCAGATCGCCCGCCGCGCCCGATCACATGTACAGGCACGCCGGCCCCGTTTCGACACCGACGAGGCAGCGCGCAGTGAGATCACCGAGAAGTTCATCTCGGGCTGCCACGGCGGCGACCTCAACGCCCTCATGACACTGCCAGCGCCCGACGTGACCCTGTGGAACGACGGAGGCGGCATCGTCACCGCCGCCCGCTGTTCGGCCCCGACCAGGTGGCCCGATGGCTACTCGGTGTGATGGCCAAACCGACCTCCGCCGGCATCCGCCTGGAATCCGCGATAGTGAACGGGGAAGCGAGCATCGTCGGTGTCATCGGCGGCTACCGGATCGGCGCGTTGACCTACGACATTCACGACGGCCGCATCGAGAACATCCGATTCCAGGTCAACCCGGAAAAGCTGGGCGGAATCCAGGAATCAGGCGCCACCTGATCAAGATCGGAGCCTCGAGCTACCCGCTCCCCACCTCGGTGCCGATGGAATTCGCCGTCGCATACCCCCTGCGAAGGCGTCCCATTCATCGTCGACCGACGCGAAGATCGGCTCCTGAACCGGCGGGATGGGAACTCGCGGGCTCCATGGGCGTCCTTCCGTCGAACTCCGCCCACCCCACGCCGAACACAGCTCCGAGGTGCGGAACCCGTCAGCGAGGGCGGAGCAGTTCTACGCCGGGCGGATCTGGCCCGATCCGCGGACCACCCACTTGGACGAGGTGAGTTCCGGCAGGCCCATGGGCCCGCGGGCGTGCAGTTTCTGGGTGGAAATACCGATCTCGGCGCCGAAGCCGAACTGCTCGCCGTCGGTGAAGGCGGTGGAGGCGTTGACCATGACCGCCGCGGCGTCCACCCGGCGGGAGAACTCGTCGGCCGCGGCGAGTTCGCCGGTGACGATGGCCTCGGTGTGGCCGGTGCCCCAGGTGTTGATGTGCTCGATCGCCGCGTCGAGATCGTCGACGATTTTCACCGCGATATCGAGGGTGAGGTACTCCTCGGCCCAATCCTTGTCCGTGGCCGGGACCATACCGTCGAGATCGCCGTGCAGGGTGACCCCCTTGTCGGTGAGAGCCTTGCCCAGCCGCGGCAGCGCGGTGTCGGCGATGGCGGCGTCTATCAGCACGGTTTCGGCGGCATTGCACACGCTGGGCCGGCGGGTTTTGGCGTTGATCAGGATCTCTTCGGCCATATCCAGGTCCGCGCCGGAATGTACATAGACGTGGCAGTTGCCGGTACCGGTCTCGATGGTCGGCACCTGGGCGTCGCGCACCACGGCGTTGATCAGGCCGGCGCCGCCGCGCGGGATCACCACGTCCACCAGACCGCGCGCCTGGATCAGGTGGGTGACGCTGGAACGGTCCTCGCTGGGCAGCAGTTGTACCGCGTCGGCCGGCAGACCAGCGTCGGTGAGCGCGGACCGCAGCACCTCGACCAAGGCCGCATTCGATCGGGCCGCCGACGACGACCCCCGCAGGAGCGCAGCGTTACCCGATTTCAACGCCAACCCGAAAGCGTCCACGGTGACATTCGGCCGGGCCTCGTAGACCATCCCGACCACCCCGAGCGGCACCCGGACCTGCCGGATCTCCAGTCCGTTCGGCAGGGTCGACCCGCGTTCCACCACGCCCACCGGATCCGGCAGGGCCGCCACCTGGCGCAGACCCGAGGCGATCCCGTCGACCCGGTCCTTGGTGAGCCGCAGCCGGTCCAGCAGCGAATCCTCGGTTCCGGCCGCTTTCGCCGCCACCAGATCCTCGCCGTTGGCTTCCAGCACGGTATCCGCGGCGGCCAGCAGCGCGTCCGCCGCCGCGTGCAGCGCCTCGTTCTTCTGGGCCGTGGTGAGCTGGGCGAGCACCCGGGACGCTACCCGTGCCCGGCGGGCGGCCCCGTGCACGGCCTCGCGCATATCGAACTCAGCGGTGATCTCTGCCGTCATAGCTATATAGCCTACGCACCGGGAAAACCGGATTTCACCGGCGTTCGCGCGTTACGTTCTCACTGTGACCACGCCTCTGATCGCCGTGCTCGGCAGCATCAACATGGACCTGGTGACTACCACCGCGACCCGTCCCGCACCAGGTGAGACGGTGCTCGGCCGCGGTTTCACGATGGTGCCGGGCGGTAAGGGCGCCAACCAGGCTATCGCGGCGAGCCGCGCCGGTGGGCAGACCATGTTCCTGGGCGCGATCGGCACCGATGTATTCGCCCCGCGGCTGCGCGCAGTACTCACCGAATCCGGCGTGGACACCACGGGGCTGCGAGTGATCGACGGTCCGAGCGGTATCGCGACGATTGTGGTAGACGACGCCGGGGAGAACAGCATCATCGTGGTCGGCGGCGCCAATACCGCGGTAACAGACTTGACCACCGCGGACCGCACCGCCATCGCCGCCGCCGATATCCTCGTCTGCCAGCTCGAGATACCACTCGAGACCGTGACGGCCGCCGCCCGCCATGCGCGTGCCCACGACACCACCGTGATCCTCAACCCGTCTCCGGTCCAGCATCTTGCCGATGAGCTCTGGGAGCACGTGGACGTCGCCGTGGTGAACACCGGCGAGGCCGAACAGTCGGGTGGACTGCTCGACCGGGTGCCGCATGTGGTGGTCACGCTCGGCGCGCACGGCGCCCGGCACCGCGGACCCGACGGTGCGGAAACCACCGCCACGGGACCTGCCGTCCAGGTCGTCGACACAACCGGCGCGGGCGACACGTTCACCGGAGCACTCGCCGTGCACTGGGCGCAGGGGCCGGCTGCCGCATTACGCTTCGCCTGCACCGCGGGTTCGCTGGCCACCACCGCGCTCGGCGCCAGTGCATCGATTCCGTGGCGCACCGAGATCGACGCTGCCCTCCCCGGCTGAATCCGTTCCACGGCCGGGAAGCCACCAGCCGTCCGATCACTTACGCCGGCCGAAATGAGCGTGTACAACGGCCGGCTGCAGACGCTGGCCCAACGGGCACATCAACTCATGGCCGATTCCGAAGAACTGGACGAATCGACATGGGATCTCGCCTACCTCATCGTTCTGGCCGCGCTTTTCGATTACGAGGTGAACAACGGCGGCTTCGGACAGCTGATTTTCGATGTGGGCAATCAGGCGGAAGAAGCACCGACCGAGCTCGGCCAGGACCTGACAATGGTCAGTATCGAATACCTCCGCGGTGACACCGGCTTCGCCGACGAGATCGCCGAGTTCCTCGACTACGCGGAAGCCCGGCTCTGACCGAGCTCGTTTCGCGCTCTGCGAGGCGGCCGTGACACCGGCCGCGGCCTGCCGATCCGGGTAGCCCGGCACCTCGAAAATCGGGTGCCACGCCTACGGCACACGGCCTACCGTGAAGTACGGCGCCGGACAACGGTCCGTCGCATACGGAAGGACCGAGAAATGTTTCCCGTCGAGCTGTCCGGTACCCGGGCACGGACGTTGATGTGGGCCCACGAGAGCGAGATCGATGCGGCGGCGCTGCAACAGCTGCGCAATATCGCCCGGCTGGAATGGGTGCACGGCGTCCGGGTCATGCCGGATGTGCACCTCGGGAAGGGCGCCACGGTCGGTTCGGTGATCGCCATGCGTGATGCGGTCGCGCCGGCGGCGGTCGGGGTCGATATCGGCTGCGGTATGGAGAGCGTACGCACCGATCTGACCGCGGCCGATCTGCCCGACGACCTGCGCGCTCTGCGCTCGGCGATCGAGGCGGCGGTACCGGTGGGCTTCGGTGCCCACAAGAATCCGGTGCCGGTGAACAAGCTGGCACCGGGACCGTCCGGTGTCGCGACCTCGACTCTGCGTACCGGGTGGGACCGGTTCTGGTCGGCGTTCAACGACCTCGACGATGCCGTGGCACCGCGGGAGTCCAAGGCGCACAAGCAGATGGGTTCGCTGGGCGGCGGCAACCACTTCATAGAGGTTTGCCTGGACCAGGACGACCAGGTATGGATTCTGCTGCACTCCGGCAGCCGCAATATCGGCAAGGAAATCGCCGAGCGGCATATGGCGGTGGCCCGCAAGCTGCCGCACAACCAGAACCTGGTCGACCGTGATCTCGCGGTGTTCCTGGCGAACACCCCGGAAATGGCGGCCTACCGGCACGATCTGACCTGGGCGCAGGAGTACGCGGCCCGCAATCGCGCGGTCATGCTGGCGTTGGTGTCCGAGGCGGTGCGAAAGCAGTTCCCGACCCGGGAAGTCCGGTTCGATACACCGATCTCATGCCATCACAACTATGTGGCGGAGGAGAAGATCGACGGTGTCCCCATGCTGGTGACCCGTAAGGGTGCGGTACGCGCCGGGGCGGGCGATATGGCGCTCATCCCGGGCTCGATGGGAACACGGTCCTACGTGGTGCGCGGTAAGGGCAACCCCGAGTCGTTCCAGTCCGCGTCGCACGGCGCGGGCCGGCGGATGAGCCGCAATGCCGCCAAGCGGCAGTTCAGCGTCGCGGATCTGGTAGCCCAGACCGAGGGCGTGGAGTCGCGCAAGGACGCCGGGGTCCTGGACGAGATCCCGGCGGCGTACAAGAACATCGACGAGGTGATCGAAGCCCAGCACGATCTCGTCGATGTGGTGGCGACCCTGCGCCAGGTGTTGTGCGTGAAGGGCTGAGAGTGGGGGGGGGGGGGGGGGGGGGGGGGGGGGGCGGGGGCGGAGGGGGGGGGGGGGGGGGGGAAAAACACCACGCCCCCCGGGCGCGCGCGGGGGGGGGGGGCGGCCGCCAGCACCCCCCCCCCCCCGCCCCC